>NZ_JBVVQT010000004.1:0-391625 GCF_055811595.1 Mesorhizobium sp. WSM4814 | reverse complement strand
ATCGAGGAGACCACCTCGGACTACGACAAGGAGAAGCTGCAGGAACGTCTCGCCAAGCTGGCGGGCGGCGTTGCCGTCATCCGTGTCGGCGGTGCGACCGAGATCGAAGTCAAGGAAAAGAAGGACCGCGTCGATGACGCCCTCAACGCGACCCGCGCGGCCGTCGAAGAAGGCATCGTTCCCGGCGGCGGCGTCGCACTGCTGCGCGCTTCGCTGAGCATCAAGGCTGTCGGCGCCAACTCCGACCAGACCGCTGGCATCGCCATCGTGCGTCGCGCGCTGCAGGCTCCGGCCCGTCAGATCGCGGCCAACGCCGGTGCGGAAGCATCGATCGTTGCCGGCAAGATCCTCGAGAACAAGGGCCCGACCTTCGGCTTCAACGCCCAGACCGGCGAATATGGCGACATGATTGCCATGGGTATCGTCGATCCGGTCAAGGTCGTGCGCACGGCTCTCCAGGACGCGGCCTCGGTCGCCGGCCTGCTGGTCACCACCGAAGCCATGATCGCGGAGGCTCCGAAGAAGGAGTCGGCTGGCGGCGGCATGCCAGGCGGCATGGGCGGCGGCGGCATGGGCGGCATGGGCGGCATGGATTTCTAAGGAAATCCATAAAGCACGCCCATGAATCTAAGTTGCTCAAGCCCGCAAGCGGGCTTGAGTGGCGGCATGGATTTCTAATCCAGCATTGCCTCGCATTCACGGAAAGGGCGCCGAAAGGCGCCCTTTTTGTTTGCTTAATTTAGCGGGCTGCCCGGCTCAGACGGCGGCGTCAATGCGCCGTGTCAGTTCCCCTTTGGCCGGCAATGCACCCTCAATCAGCGCTGCGACTTCATCGGCCACCGCCAGCACCGGGGCGCGGTCGCGGCTGGCGCGCGCGATCACCATCAGCCCTTCCAGCGATGATTCGACAAGCAGCGCCAGGGCGCGGGCGCGGCGCTCAGGCACCCCTGCCCTGACGAAGGCCGCCTGCAGCAGGCCTACCCATTGCTCGAAAGCCGACCGGCACAGTTCGGCCAGTTCCGGCACGTCGGCCGGCGAGTCCAGCACCACGGGTGCGATCGGACAGCCAAGCGTGAACTGGTTGTCCTCCAGCATGCGTGCGACCGACTGGTAGATGTGGTGGACAGCCACCGCCGGATCCGTTTCGGCGGCCAGTTCTTCGCCAAGCCATCGAGACACCTTGTCCACGCTGTCGCGCGTCACCTCGATGACCAATTGGTCCTTGCCGCCCGGAAAATGAAAGTAGAGCGATCCTCTCGGCGCACCGGAGGCGCTCAAGATGTCGTTGAGCGAGGTACCGTGATAGCCGCGCTGCCTCAGCAGCAGCGCCGTCGCCTCGATCATGCGGATGCGGGTGTCGTTCGCCATGTCAACCTCTGTCAGGAGTGAGCACTATAGGCTTGCGCCGAATATGACAATCGGTCTATATAATATGTAGATCAGTCTATATATTCGGCGTCATTCCATCGAAGAGGAGAACGACAAAATGACCATTCGTGAAGCAGAGGCCCAATGGCAGGGTTCGTTGAAAGAAGGCTCGGGCCGGCTGCGGCTCGGCAGCGGCGTCTTCGAAGGCGCCTATTCCTTCCCATCGCGCTTCGAAAACGGTCCCGGCACCAATCCCGAGGAACTGATTGCGGCGGCACATGCCGGCTGCTTTTCAATGGCGTTGAGCGCCATACTGGGCAGCGGCGGCCATGTCCCCGTAGGGATTCACACCGTCGCCAAGGTGCATCTCGGCACGAGCACGGCCGGACCGACGCTCACCCGCATCGACCTCGAAACGGAAGCCGAAATTCCGGGCCTGGCGCCCGAGGAATTCCAGCGCCTTGCCCAATCGGCGAAAGCAACATGCCTCGTCTCGCGCGCTTTGGCGGGCGTGGCGGATATCAGGCTCAAGGCCGACCTCGTCACGGCCGCCGCTGCGGAAAAATGAAATCAGGAAGTACCGAGATGGAACGGGATAGCATCATGGTCGTCCATCCAGACGACCAATCCAGACAGACGGCCGATATCATGCGGCGCTTCAACGACGTGTTCCAGCTTCATGATCCGTCGGCGCTCGCCGAGCTGGTGGCCGAGGACTGCGTCATCGAAAACACCGTGCCGGCGCCGGATGGCGCCCGCCATGCCGGCCGTGAGGCATGCGTGCGGCTGTGGTCGGCGATCGCCAGCGAACCCGGCACCCGTTTTGACATCGAGGAGACGTTCATCGCCGGTGAACGGGCGACAATCCGCTGGCGTTACTGGCCTGCCGACGGCAACTCCATCCGTGGCGTCAATCTGATGCGCGTAGCGGACGGGCTGATCGTCGAAGCGATGGGATACGTCAAGGGCTAGCGCCAACACGCGCTACCGCTCGGTCAGCGCCAGTTTTGCGCCAAGCATGACGAAGGCCCCGGCGAAGGTGCGGCGCATCCAGGTCAGCACTACGGGCCGCGACACGACATGCGGATCGAGGCGGCGAAGATGCCGTAGCCGACAAAGACGACGAAGGTCAAAAGCATGAAGACGCTCGATAGCTCCAGCATCTTCGACAGTGCGTGCGGCTCGGTGGTGCTGACGTGTGGCCTTTGCCGGGTTCTGCAGCAGGGTGTGTCCATCACCCGCAGCGGAAGTTCGCTCGTCCTCGATTGGACTTTGATTTTGGGAGTTGATTTGCTGCAATACAATAAGAATGCTACCAGATTTAGTCGTCAATATTTTTTGCCGATCAGCGATCAGCCTGCCAAAACGTAGGGCGCGTTCGTCCGCCGCGAAGTCCATCTCGGATTAGCGGGCGCGAGTTCGCGCTACCGGATATGTGCACATCCAGAAGAGCATCGCGAGGTTCGGCGGCATAGGTGCGGCCCCGTAGCCTCAAATCCCGTTTGCATGCATGAACAGCCACCACGGGCACCGGCCAGCGCGCGACGTTGAAGATAACGCAACGCATCCAAACCCAAGGAGATCGTCATGAATGGTATTCAGGAGCGCGGCGAAGCCGCAATCGCAACCCCGTCAGCGCGAAGGGTCGACATCAAGCTCGAAGTCGCCGTCATCCCCGTTTCGGACGTCGATCGAGCCAAGCGATTTTACGGCGGCTTGGGTTGGAGGCTCGACGCCGACATCACAGGCGACGAATTTCGTGTCATCCAGTTTACGCCTCCGGGCTCCTCGTGTTCGATAGTCTTCGGCTCAGGGGTCACCCCAGGGCCCTACCCCCGGGTCGAGCTCGATGTCCTCGAAAGTGTTGGCGAGCTCGTCGTGTCAGACATCGAGGCAGCGCGCGCCGAACTCGCCGATCGCGGTGTCGACGTGAGCGAGGTTTACCACTATGCCGGCAGTGAAGGCCGTGTCAGCGGTCCGGACCCTGAGCGGCGCAGCTACTCCTCGTGGGCCTCCTTCAGCGATCCGTCCGGAAATGTCTGGCTGTTGCAGGAGGTCACTGCGCGAGCGCCCGGCCGCGTCGACGCTGACGACACCACATTTGTCTCGCCGGCCGAACTCGCGGCCGCGCTCCGGCGTGCGTCTGCGGCCCATGGCGAGCACGAGAAGCGGACAGGCGGCCAGCGTGATGAGAACTGGCCGGACTGGTATGCCGAGTACATGGTGGCCGAGCAGGCTGGCAAGCCGCTGCCGCTGTAAGGATGGATCACGACGTCATTTGAAACAGCATCGACGCAATAGTAACCCTTTGATCGAGGAGCCAGCGCCCTCGGCGGCTCGATCGAAGTGCAGGGCGTGCGCATCCCGGCACCCAACCACGCTTTGAGGCATTAGCGATAACGTTTTGATGTTTCGCGGGCAGACTCGCTTGCAAGCGACCGTGCTCTTATCTTCGGGCGCAAAGCGGCCTCCATCTGGCGCTATTTCATGGCCGACGGCAACTCGCTGCGCGGCGTCAACCTGATGCGCGTCGGGAACGGGCGGATCGTCGAGGCGATGGCTACATGAAGGGGTAGCACCGGCGGCTCTACCGCTCGGTCAGCGCCAGTTTTGCGCCGAGCGCGACGAAGGCGCCGGCGAAGGTGCGGCGCATCCAGGTGAGCACCATCGGCCGCGACACGACATGGCTGCGGATCGAGGCGGCGAAGATGCCGTAGCCGACAAAGACGATGAAGGTCAAAAGCATGAAGACGGAGCTGAGCTCCAGCATCTTCGACAGCGCATGCGGTTCGGTGGTGCTGACGAACTGCGGCAGGAAGGCGAAGAAGAAGATCGACAGCTTCGGGTTGAGGATGTTGATGAGGATGCCAGAGGTGATCACCTTGCCGGCCGAGCGCGGCGCGGCATCCTGCCCGACGTTCAAGCTACCGCTCTCCTTCAGCGTGTTCCATGCCATGTAGAGCAGATAGGCGACGCCCAGATATTTCAGCGTCTCGAAGGCGAGCGCGCTGGTGTGCAGCAGCGCCGCCAGACCGGTGATGGCGGCCGCCATGTGCGGAATGATGCCGAGCGTGCAACCAAAAGCCGCGATGATGCTGGCGCGCGCGCCACGCGAAAGTCCGGCGCTCAGCGTATAGAGAACGCCGGTGCCGGGCGAAGCCACGACGATCAGCGACGTCAACAAGAATTCGATGCTCACGATGCGTCCTCCGGTGACCTGCCGCCGGCAAGGTAGCCAGCGAAACGCGCAGGCACAAGCCAGCCCGAAGACCGTTAGTGCCTCATTTCGAATTTCGGGTCACGACCCAAGGCGGTATCCCTCGGCGGGATTTTAAAACCAACTCCCGTAGGCGACGTTTCGTCAGAATCGTCAGCTCGTTTCCTAAGGCAAACCTTGCACTGCTGGCCCTGCCGTCATCGCATTGGCCTGACTTTGGACACCACCTTCACTGCGAACGAGGCCAGTCCGGTGCCAGTCCGGAACACTTCTTGACCCGATGCCGTGTAAGCTACAAACTTGTCCTTGCGCCGTGACCACCTCTCCTGAAGCGGGATAATCGTCATGTGTCACAAATCCTTTGGATCGCAGGAGCTGACGAAAGGCAAGGTTGCGGCGCATGCCCTGTCCTGCGCCGCTGTGTTGTTCTTTGTTGTGCGCCCGGTTTTCACGATTCTTCGCTCTGGCAGACAAATGCTTGCGGCGGCTCTCCTGCTTGGACTTTGCGCCAGCGCGAGCGCCGATGACGTGCTTTTCGAAAACGTCCGTATCTTCGACGGGAAGGGCGCCGCACTTTCGGCTCCGTCGAGTGTGCTGGTGCAGGGCAAGCTGATCGCGCGGATTTCGACAAGTCCCATCGCGGCCGAGGGCGCGCAGCGCATCGCCGGCAACGGGCGAACGCTGATGCCGGGGCTGATCGATGCGCATTGGCACGCAATGCTGATTGCATCCACCCCGGCAGAGGCGATGGGCGACATCGGCTTCGCCAATCTTGCGGCCGGCGACGAGGCGACGGATACACTGATGCGCGGCTTCACCACCGTTCGCGACGTGGGCGGGCCGGTGTTCGGCCTCAAGCGCGCGATAGATCAAGGCATCGTCGCGGGACCGCGCATCTATCCGTCCGGAGCCATGATCACCGTGACCAGCGGGCATGGGGATTTCCGCCAGCTCAGCGACTTGCCCCGGACGATCGGCGGCTTGTTCACCCCCATGGAGAGGAACGGCGGCAGCATAGTCGTGGACAGCCCCGACGAGGTGCGTTTGCGTGCCCGCGAGCAATTCATGCAGGGGGCCGCGCTGCTGAAGCTGACAGCGGGCGGTGGAGTGTCGTCGCCCCACAGCCCGCTCGACGTCACCACCTTCACCGAGCCCGAACTGCGGGCCGCCGTTGAAATTGCCGAGAATTGGGGCACCTACGTCGCCGCGCACGCCTTCACCTCGGATGCGATCCGGAAGGCTGTCGCGGCTGGCGTCAAGTGCATCGAACACGGCTTCCTCATGGACGAGGCAACCGCCAAGCTGATCGCCGAAAAGGACGTTTGGCTGAGCTTGCAGCCGCTTCCCGAATTGATGAGGACAGGCCTCCGAGAGGGTTCGGTCGAGCGAGCCAAGGCCGATGAGGTGTGGCCAGGCATCGGCAGGACCTACGAACTCGCGAAGAAATACAAGATCAAGACGGCATGGGGCACCGATGTCCTGTTCTCCCGCGCGCTGGCGAAGCAGCAGGGAGCAATCCTGGCGTCGCTTGTGCGCTGGTACACGCCTGCCGAAGCACTCGTCATGGCGACCGGGACCAATGCCGAGCTGCTCGCGCTGTCGGGCCTTCGCAATCCCTATCCGGGAAAGCTCGGCGTGATCGAAGAGGGCGCGCTCGCCGACCTCCTGCTCGTCGAAGGCAATCCGCTGGAGAACCTCGACCTGGTGGCCGATCCTGCCAACAACTTCAAAATCATCATGAAGGACGGCCTGATCTACAAAAACACGCTGACTCAGTGAGGAACGACTGAGCCGCCCGTCTCTACTCGACGCATCCGATGGCCTGGCCGCAGAGCGCTGGAATTCCACAGCCGAGCGACCAGGAATGACGGCTTCCCACCGGAGGTGGAAATTCAAACTGAGACCTATCGAGGCCCGTTATCAGGGCGCCGGCAGACCATGTGCCTTGCGCGCCATCAGGCAGTCGTCGCCACCGGGCATGCAGGCGCGGCAGACGTCCGGCCGGACCTCGTAGATGCCGCAAATGGTCGACTTGCCGACCTCGCCGGAAAGTGCCGAGCAGCGCACGCCGTCGCAGCGCATGCCGGCTTCGTCGGCAGCCACATAGTCTTGCGGGATCCGGTCGAGCTGCGCGTCATCTTCGGTCGAGAAGCGCGGCCATTCGGCCGAATAGGAACAGCAGGCGCCACAGCTCTGGCAGTCGAAGAGAGGGGCGGCGCGCTCCTCCAGTGACGAAAAGTCTCCGGCGCTCGCCAGGGCGAGCAGCCCTGACGCAACAGAATTCATACCGGCGTTGCTCGGCAAGGGCGCTATTTTTTCTTCCTGGTCTTGCGCGACGCCACGTCCGCCGGCGACTTGAACAGGTCGGTCGCTGCCTCGGCGGCGACATCAGCTTTCGGCGCGGCGGCCGGCTTGGCCAGCTTTGCGGTGGCAGCGGCTGCTGCCGGCTGATCCTTGGCGGAAAATTTTATGGCCATATCAATCCTCGTCGGAGAAACGCGATGATGGCGCATTCGGGTTGCGAAGCCGGCCGATCAGCGCCGAGACCGCCGTGATGTTCATTTCCTCGGGCGACCAGTTCCTGGCCTCCTCGATGTGCCGGGGTGCCAGTTCGCGATGCGTGCTGCCGCTATAGGCGGCATCCTGATGGGTGACGCGCTCATGGGTCTTGGCATTTTCACGGACATACTCGATCAGATAGTTCGGGCATTCGGAGCGGCCACGCACGCCGAGCCTGACCTGGGCATCGCCATGGGCGCGCTTGCACCGCTCGAGCTTTTCGAGCACGCGCCGGACATACTCGACCGGCTTGTCGAGGGCTCCCACGACATCGGCGATGGTCGAATCGGCGGCGATCGCCTCTTGCGGGACGCGTTTGGTGGCCATCAGCGTTTGCCTGCGCGCTTCGGCGAGGCAGCGAGCGAGGCGGCTGCAGCCAGCTCGTCAGCTTCCTTTTCCAGGCGCAGTTCGCGCAGCCGCGCGGTCTTGGCTTCCCGGGCCTGGCTGACAGCATCCTGCTCGGAAATAATGCGGTTGAGCGACATGGACTGGGTCTGGGTCTTGCTGAAGATGGATTCGGCGTGGTCGCGGGATTTCTTCGAAGTGGCGGTCAAGGTCTTTCTCCCGGTTCGGAGCGTAATGCCGAAAATGGCGAGACCGGTCTTTCGACCAGGACCACGCACAAAGCAATACGGCAGTCGATTTCAAATTGCTGGAGCATCCTTAGCACGTTCAAGCGAACGCGCGGTGCTCTTTTCGAACTTTTGCGGCGCCCGAAACGCAAAAGGCCAGGCATTGCCTGACCTCAGCTGGAGCGCCGCGCGTCCGGTTGAACGCGCGTGCACTTGCTCATTCTGCGCATGATCCTTTCCGGAAACCGGTGTTTCCGGGGCCATGCGCTGGAATTAGCCGTTCACCGGTGCCAGTACATCCGTGGTCACCGGCGAGGCTGAATTCCGTTTTAGGCCGCCTTCAACTGATCGGCGGACATCTTGCCCGACTTGTTGTCGCGGACCATCTCGTAGCCGAGCTTCTGGCCCTCGACGATGTCGCGCATTCCGGCGCGCTCTACGGCCGAGATGTGGACAAAAACGTCGGCCGAGCCGTCGTCAGGCTGAATAAAACCGAAACCCTTGGTGGCATTGAACCATTTAACTGTGCCTGTGCTCATAACGAACCCTTTCCGTGGCAAATATTCGTTCGCCGTCATGCGAATGCACAACAGCGTTTGTCTCGATTTTGATGGGGGAAGTTCGTCAAAGGCGCGCCTGGACACGCGGATAACAAAAGTCGGTCAAACAAATATCGACGAATTGCTTTTAGACTTCTTTTGGCGCCGTGTCAATTTTTGCTTTCGCCGTCTGCTTTCGTCGTCGGCGGGCCGATGGCGGCACGCTGGCTGCGGAGGCAATTCGACGGCGGATCTGACGCCGAAAACCGGGCCCAGCGCCAGCTGTTAAAAATGTAAAAAAAAATCGCGCCATGCCGGGAACCATCTTGGCATCCGTGCATTTTAAATATCGCCAGCAGTTCATGAGAGCAATCTCAGGAAAGGCTGACACAAAGGACGCCTCCCGTGCAATAAAACGCGCGAGGGGCGTTCTTTTATGCCGAGTAGCAATCGCCATGGCGGTCAGGGCCAAAGGCCGTGGCCTGTTGATTGACCGACGAGGCAGGGCTCCGGAACCGAAAACCCAGCCACCCGTTTCCCAAACAGCAGATTGATTCCGGGAGATGCGGCCATGGTGAACAAGAGTCAGATTGCGGGCCTAGCCAAGCAGCTCAAGGGCTCGGTGAAGAAAGCCGCCGGCAAGGCCACCGGCAACAGGCGCGTCCAGGCTGAAGGCGTGGCCGACAAGATCGCCGGCAAAATGCAGAAGGCCTATGGTGACATCAAGGACAAGTTCAGGAAGGTGATCTGACCCCTGCGCTGCTAGCGACGAGGAAAGCGGTTTAGCGGTCCGCTGTGTGCTTCAGTTGCCGTTAGAAATTCAGGCTCCTTGAGAAAGCGTTGGTGAAGGCGATCTCGCCATGGTCGCCAACGGCTTCGCCAAGCGCCACGTCCATGCTGTCGCCGCTCACCCGCGCCAGCGCGAAGCCGCCCATATAAGCGGCCTTCGGCTTGAACAGGTCGAGCCCATCGCCGCGGTAGATCATCGCTGTCTCGTGCTGGTGGCCATGGAAGATGCCGATGACGTTGTAGCCCTTCAGCGCCGCCAGCAGCGCCTGCCGGTCCACCTCGCTCCACCAGTGCGGCGCACCAGCGCCTTCATCGTCGAAGGTTCCTTTGGCGGCATCCCACCGTTCGATCGAGAAAACATCCCAACCATAGTGCTGGAACAGGATGACGGGGCGGCCGTCCGCTGCATAGGTCGCCAGATCCTGCTTCAGCCATGGCAGGCCGGAGACCGCGCCGTGGCCGGTGTCGCCGGCGAAACGGTGCGTCTGGACGAGATGCAGGCCGCCCCAGTCCCACGAGTAGCAGTCGGTGTCGACATCGTAACTGGTCACCGGCACCGGCGGCTTGAAGAACACGCCGGCGCGATGGTTGACCTCGACATAGTCGCGCATTTCGCGGCGGTACCAGTCGACGTGGTTTGGCGGGCCGTTCTGGTCGAGATCGTGGTTGCCGAGGCCGACATAGACCGGCACATGCATGCGATCGGGGCCGATGCCCTGCTGGTAACGCTGGCTGAACTGGAGCAACTGCGTGCCCTCGCTGGGCTGGGTGACCTGGCCGCCGCCGTCATCGGTCATGTCGCCGCCGACGACGAGGCCGAGCGGCGTGCCGATGCGGCTGCCGGCCGAGCGCAGGCCGGTGGCGATGCCGTTGATTTCGGCCGGCCAGTGCTTCTCGCCAATGGCGTTCAACGCGGCGATACTGCGCAGCAAGGCGGCGTCGGTCTTGCCTTCCTGCTGGCAATTGGGGCTCAGCCCGCTGGCCATGCGGCAGGCATGGACATCGGCGACGAACAGGAAGGTGGCGTCGACAGGCGCAATGCGCTGTCCGGTCTGTCCGAGCGCCGGTCGCGCAAGGACGCCGGCCGCGGCCAACCCTGCTCCCTGCGTCAGGAAGCGGCGCCGGGAGAGTGATCCTGCCGAGATGCGATTCATGGCGTGAAATTCAGCACAGCCGGCGCCTCTTCGTCCAGTTGCCGCGAACGGTATGTCGACACGCTGCCGCAGGTCTGGCATTGCTTTTAGGTCAGGACTCAACTTGCGCGGGCAAACGCTATGAAGACTATATCCATCGCGACGGCACTTACCATCCTAGCGAGCGCCGTTCATGGTGCCGAGTGCATCGACGCCAAAGCCGCCAAGGCCGGATTCATTCTCGAAAGGCCCGGTATCCACAGCGAGTTTCGACCGGCGGCGGGTGGAATGGTGTCGGTCGCCAACGAATACCACTCCCAATCGCCGCAGACGCAGTTTCTGTTCGGCGGTCTGATCGAGGTGTTTCGCGACAGCGAGACCGGTCAGCTTGCGATGATCCCGTTTTCGGATCTCAGAAAGCTGTTTCCGCTCAAGGCCGGGGCGAAAAGCAAGACCGTTTTCGTCCGCCTCGCTGCAAACAAACAGCCCAAGGGCACCGAGACGCTCGAGATCAGCGTCAAAGGCAAGGAGACGTTCAGCCTGGGCGACTGCAAACACAACGTGCTCGCCGTCAGGCTTACGATCAAGAACGAGGCCGGCAAGACACAGGATGAATTCACCGCGCTCTACGCGCCCGACCTGCAGGCGGTTCTGGCCAGACGCTACGACGAGGGCACGAACGCCGAAAGCGTGGTCGGCTACGAGGTCATCAAACCGATGCCGAATTAAGTCCCGGCAGGGCAGAGAGCCGACTGGCGCTCCGGCATCAAAATGCTTTGTACTGCCGCAGCACCCTGCGACGTCGCTTCGCTCTTGCTTCGCCCTCGGATGAAGAAACTGGAGAAACTCCCTGCTCCAGCGCGTTCAGGCAATCGCGCAGCACAGCAGAATCCTGCGTCGTCTTGGCCATCGACATGGCGCCGGAATAGGTCGCGACCGCGAGTGCCGCGAAACGCTGCGGATCGGTGTCCTGCTCCCTGCCCGCTTGCTGGTCGGCCCCGACCTTGTCGGCGATCGCCTGGCGCCAAGCCGAAAAAATGCCGGCAAGGGCGGTGCGGAAATCCGGATCGGCAAGCGACAATTCATGCGCCAGGTTGTTGAGCGGGCAGCCGCGCACGAAACCCTGTTGCTCCAGTTCCGCGGCCACGGCCTCGAACACGCTGCGCACGCCCTCACGCGCCGAGCCTGCCGCCTGCACCGGCGCGATCCATGTTGCTTCGACGGCCGCGGCGACCCGCTCCTCGATCACCGCCAGCGCCAGCGCCTTCTTGGTCGGGAAGTGATGATGCAGCGCGCCGCCGGTGACGCCTGCCGCGGCCATCAGGTCGCCGAGGCTGGAGGCATGGTAGCCGCGCGCCTGAAACGAGGGTTCGGCGACATCGAGCACGCGTTTGCGCAGGCCTTCCGGGTCGTTGGTGCGTTTGCCGGGTTGCGCCTTTGGGCGAGCGGTCATCTCTGCTGACATTTTTCCACGATAGCAGATTGACAAAACAGGACAACCGGTCTGTTTATAAAACAGGATGAACGCCCTGTTTTGGAGATTGCGCGATGAGCCTGCCCCTGAATGCCCGATCGAAATCCGGCCTCAATGCCTCGCCGGTCGTCGAGCTCAGGCAATACACACTGAAACCTGGCCGGCGCGACACGCTGATCGGCATCTTCGACGGTCACCTCATCGAGGGTCAGGAAGCGGCTGACATGACCATCATCGGTCAGTTTCGCGATCTCGACCGGCCTGACATGTTCATCTGGCTGCGCGGCTTCGAGGGTATGGAAGCGCGGAAAAATGCACTGACCGCTTTCTACGAGGGACCCGTATGGGCCGCCTGGCGCGACGCCGCCAACGCCACGATGATCTCCTCCGACGACGTGCTGTTGCTGAAACCGGCATGGCCCGGCGCCGGCTTCGATCTGTCGGGATCGCAACGAGCAGCCTTGGATGGTTACGAAAAACCAAGCGGAGACAATCGCTTGTCGGATATTGTTGTCATCAAGTTTCATCATCTGCGGCACGGCGCCGAAGCCGACTTCGCCAACCGCTTCAAAACCGACGCGATTGCCGTGTTGGCGGCACATGGCGCGCGGCCGCTTGCTGCGTTTGTCTCCGAACATGCCGAAAACAGCTTTCCCCGCCTGCCGGTGCGATCAGGCGAAAATGTCTTCATCAGCGTCGCCGCCTTCGACAGCGCGGACGCCCACGAAAGCGTTGAAGCCGCGCTTGCCGCGGCGCCGGCCTGGCAGGCATTGCAGTCGAGCCTGGCCAGACCGACGGAAACGCTGCGCCTATCTCCAACCTCACGATCGCTGCTTGGGCGGTGAGAGAGGCGCTCCTTCAACCGATTTGCATCCTTGTCGCCCGCAATCTCCGCTTGAAGCCATTTGTGCAACGCGATAGGCCGTTTGCAAATTGCAATCCGGAGAGAGATGTGAGCGCGCCAGAGACCAGAACCGAAACCGACACGTTCGGTCCCATCGAGGTCGCCGCCGATCGTTACTGGGGCGCGCAGGCGCAGCGTTCGCTGGGCAATTTCAAAATCGGCTGGGAAAAGCAGCCGGCGTCGATCGTTCGCGCGCTCGGCATCGTCAAGCAGGCGGCGGCCGAAACCAATATGGAGCTGAAGCGGCTCGACCCGGCCATCGGCAACGCGATCATCGAAGCCTCTCAGGAAGTCATCGACGGCAAGCTGAACGATCATTTCCCGCTGGTCGTCTGGCAGACCGGCTCGGGCACGCAATCCAACATGAACGCCAACGAGGTGATCTCCAACCGGGCGATCGAACTGCTGGGCGGTGTCATGGGGTCGAAGAAACCGGTGCATCCCAACGACCACGTCAATATGAGCCAGTCGTCGAACGATACCTATCCGACGGCCATGCACATCGCCTGCGCCGAGCGCATCGTGCACGAATTGTTGCCGGCGCTCGGGCATTTGCACGCCGCGCTGGAGGCCAAGACCAAAGCATTCGCCCACATCGTCAAGATCGGCCGCACCCACACGCAGGACGCGACGCCCCTCACCCTTGGCCAGGAATTTTCGGGCTATGCCGCGCAGGTCGCCTCCTCGATCAAACGCATCGAGATGACGCTGCCCGGCCTGCAGGAACTGGCGCAAGGCGGCACGGCCGTCGGCACCGGCCTCAACGCGCCGGTCGGCTTTGCCGAGAGAGTGGCGGATCGCATCGCCGCGATCACCGGCATCGCCTTCGTCACCGCGCCAAACAAGTTCGAGGCGCTGGCGGCGCATGATTCCATGGTGTTCTCGCATGGCGCCATCAACGCCTGCGCCGGCGCCCTGTTCAAGATTGCCAACGACATTCGTCTGCTCGGCTCCGGCCCGCGCTCCGGCCTTGGTGAACTATCGCTGCCGGAAAACGAGCCGGGTTCGTCGATCATGCCGGGCAAGGTCAATCCCACCCAGTGCGAGGCGATGACCCAGGTCTGCATCCAGGTGTTCGGCAACAATGCGGCCGTGACCTTCGCCGGCAGCCAGGGCCATTTCGAGCTCAACGTCTACAACCCGCTGATGGCCTACAATTTCCTGCAGTCGGTGCAACTGCTCGCCGACGCCTCCATCTCGTTCACCGACAATTGCGTCGTCGGCATCGAGGCGCGGGAGGACAATATCAAGGCCGCCCTCGACCGTTCGCTGATGCTGGTGACAGCACTGGCGCCGACCATCGGCTACGACAACGCCGCCAAGATCGCCAAGACCGCTCACAAGAACGGCACAACCTTGCGTGAGGAAGCGCTTGCCACCGGGCTGGTCAGCGAAGCCGACTACGACCGCCTGGTTCGGCCAGAGGAGATGACGCATCCGGGATGATCTTGCGCTGATCGCAAAAACTTTACTGCGGTGAACAATCTGTAACCAAATCTGCATCTTTGGTGAACAGTCGCCCTGCTTTATGTGGGTGAGCACCACAACCCCTCCCGGAGAGAGCCCATCATGTCCACCAACACGTCTGTTGCCGGTTCCGGCACCGTTTCCAACGCCTCAGGCAGCATCCTGCTCGGCCGTATCCTGCTTTCGGTCATCTTCGTGCTTTCCGGTTTCGGCAAGCTCACTGCGATCGCCGGCACCGCCGGTTACTTCGGCAGCATGGGTCTGCCGATGCCGACCGTGACGGCGATTGTCGTCGGTCTGCTCGAGCTGCTCGGCGGCCTCGCCATCCTCATCGGCTTTCAGACCCGGATCACCGCCTGGGTGCTGGCAATCTTCACCGTCGCCACGGGACTGGTCGCCCACACCGGCTGGGCCGATCAGATGCAGATGATCAGCTTCATGAAGAACCTGGCGATTGCCGGCGGCTTCCTCGTGCTGGCTTCCTCGGGCGCCGGCGCCTATTCGGTCGACGCCAAGCGCGGCTGAAGCGGTCCAGGAACCACTTGCAGCAAGGGGGCGCGGAATTTTCCGCGTCCCTTTTTCGTTGTCGGTTTATGCCCGTCGATCAGCCGGCCGGACTTTCTGCTAGGATGAGGTGTCGGGGTGAAGCCAACCGCCGCCGACGTCGGAGGTGACCAATGCCCCGCAATGGGCTGCTTCTGCTTTCGCGGCTGCTGCTCGCCGCTCTATTCGTTCCGTCCGGCTTTCACGCGCTTACCGACATTGCCGGCACATCGGGCTATTTTTCCGGCCTTGGCCTGCCGCTGCCGACGCTCGCAGCCTGGGCGACGGGCCTGTTCGAAATGATCGCCGGACTGCTCATCCTCGTCGGCCTCAAGACGCCGATCGTGGCGCTCCTGCTTGCCGCTTTCTGCGTCGCGGCAGGCTTCATCGGCCACTATGGCCAGGGCGGCGACGATCCGACGCTGACCTTCATGCATTCGCAGATGCTGATGAAGGACATCGCGCTATCGGGCGGTTTTCTGGCGTTGGCAATGGCAGGCGCCGGCGCCTACTCGATCGACGGGCGGATGCTTCGGATCGGCGCTGAAACGACTTGACCGACACAACTGCCGGACCGAGCGAATTATTTGACCGAGCCGAATTACTTGACTGAGCCAGACTACTTGGCTGGCATAGTGGGGCCGCCCTCGACCGCCAGCACCAGCCGGCGATTGGTCACCCTCGCCAGTTGCGCCAGTCGCCCGGCCGGCCGCTCGCCGTAAAGGTCGGCCAGCGACGCCGGCAGCACCAGCGCCAGCACGCCATTGCCGCGCCTCGCCCATTTCAACCGCGGCATGACGCCCGGCATTGCCGCCGTCAGCAGGTAGACGACGCGCATCACCGCGGCCAGCACACGGGCGCGCTCGATATAGCGCGGCGTTGCCAGTGCCTTGATTTCCGGCGCGATCGATTCGTTGAAGACGCCATCATGACGGTAGGCGTTGGCCAGCGCCAGGAAGGCGCGGCCGGGATGGTCGACGCCGATGAAGGAGGCGTGGGCAATGATGTTGAGCGATTGCTTGCCGCGATATTCGGGATGCGCGCGCCAGCCGATGTCGGCAAGCAGGCAGGCGGCCTGGCGGTAGCGCGCCTCGTCGACCGTCTCCTCGATGCCGAAGGCGGCGAAGGTCTTGCCCGTCCACTCGACAAGCTCATGCGCGTGGGTGACCGAGCGCGAACGCAGCCGGGCGAGTTCCTCCGAGGCCGAGATCAGCGGATCCGCCTTCTGCTCGGCTTTGTCGAGCAGCGAATAGAGAAAGCCCTCGCGCACGCCCAGCGCCGAGACGATGATCTTTGACGGCTGCATCGCCGCCATGATCTCCTGCAGCACGATGGCGCCATAAGGCAGCAGCGAGCGGCGGTTCTTCGAGACGCCTTCGATACCCCTTATCTTCTCGATCTCGCCCTTGGCGACCTGCTTGAGGAAGTTCGCAGCGCTGTCGATGCCGATCTCGTAATGGTGCATGACGCTCAGCGGATAGCTGGTCATTTCCATGTACAGCCGAGCGAGGTTTCGCCAGGTGCCGCCGACGGCATAGAACGGCCTGCCCTGCCCGCCTTTCAGCAGCCTTGCCTTCGCGAGCTCGTCGCGCGCTATCTTTGCCGCATGGGCCAGTGAGTTCTTGGCCATGTCCTGCAGGCGCAGGCCGCCCAGCGGCAGCGTGATGCCGTCGCCGATTGCCTCGCCATCGACGTCGACCAGTTCGAGGCTGCCGCCGCCGAGGTCGCCGGCGATGCCGTTGGCCGGGTGGAAGCCGGAAATGACGCCAAGCGCGGAATAGTGGGCTTCCTGGCGCCCGCTCAGCACCTGGACCTCGGTCTTGAGCACATCTTCGGCGCGGTGGATGAAATCGGGGCCGTTGACCGCCTCGCGGGCGGCGGCGGTCGCCAGCACATACATATGCTCGGCGCCGGCCTGCTCGGACAGCGCGCGAAAACGTCGAAACTCCTCCATCGAACGGGTCACCGCCTCGGGATCGAGCTTTCCGGTCGAGACGATGCCGCGACCGAGGCCGGCCAGCATCTTTTCGTTGAACAGCGTGGTTGGCGAGCGCGCCAGCCCCTCATAGACGACAAGCCGGATCGAGTTCGACCCGATGTCGATGATGGACAGCGGTCGGCGGTCCTGAAGCCGGCCCTGGGACGTTGAAATCATCAGCCGGTCGCTGCGGCGTTTTTCTTGCGGCGCTTGAACTGCGCGATGCGCTTGGGCGCATGCGATTTCAGCGCATCGCCGCGTCCGGAGAGGCTCGGATTGGTCATGAAATATTCCTGCGCGTTGAACGGTTCCTCGCCCTCCTCGAGCGTGGCGCGCCGGGAGGTTCCGTCAGCCAATACGTCGAAACTTTGCTGGTTGTCCATGATGTTGCCCAGCATGATCTGGCCGATGACTTGTTCATGCACCGTTGGATTGGTGATCGGCACCATGGTTTCGACGCGACGGTCGAGATTGCGCGGCATCAAATCGGCCGATGAGATGTAGACGATCGCCCCGTCCGACGGCAGTCCATGACCGTTGCCGAAACAATAGATTCGGCTGTGTTCGAGGAAGCGGCCGACGATCGACTTGACCCTTATGTTTTCCGACAGGCCCGGCACTTGGGGCCTCAGGCAGCAGATGCCGCGCACGACGAGATCGACCTCGACGCCGGCGCGGCTGGCGTCATAGAGCGCGTCGATGATGATCGGGTCGACCAGCGAATTCATCTTCATCCAGATGCGGGCCGGCCTGCCCTCCAGCGCATGGGCAATCTCGTCCGAAATGTGCTTGAGGATGCGCTTGCGCAGCGTGAACGGCGAGATGGCTAGCCGCATCTCCTCGGTCGGCTCGGCGTAGCCGGTGATAAAATTGAACAGCTGGGCGACATCGCGGGCGATTGTCGGAGCGGTGGTGAAGAAGGACAAGTCGGTGTAGATGCGCGCGGTGACCGGATGGTAGTTGCCGGTGCCGAGATGCACATAGTTGCGCAGCTTGCCGTCCTCGCGCCGCACCACCAGCGACATTTTCGCGTGGGTCTTCAGTTCGAGGAAGCCGAACACGACCTGAACGCCGGCGCGCTCGAGGTCGCGCGCCCAGCGGATGTTGGCTTCCTCGTCGAATCGCGCCTTGAGCTCGACCAGCGCGGTCACCGACTTGCCGGCCTCCGCCGCGTCGACCAAAGCGCGCACGATCGGGCTGTCGTTCGAGGTGCGATAGAGCGTCTGCTTGATCGCCACCACTTCCGGATCGGCCATCGCCTGGCGCAGGAACTGCACCACCACGTCGAAGGATTCGTAGGGGTGATGAACGATGATGTCCTTCTCGCGGATGGCGGCGAAACAGTCGCCGCCGTGCTCGCGGATGCGTTCGGGAAAGCGCGGATTGTAAGGCTTGAATTTGAGATCGTCGCGGGCGATGGCGACGATCTCGGAAATCTGGCTGAGCGCCAGCGGACCGGTGAGCACGCTGATCCGGCTCGATGAGACGCCAAGCTCGCCGGCGACGAACTCGCGCAGTTCGGCCGGCATCAGCTTGTCGAATTCGATGCGGATGACCGAGCCGCGACGACGCCGTTTCAGCGCCGTCTCGAACAGGCGCACGAGATCCTCGGACTCCTCCTCGACCTCGATGTCACTGTCGCGGATGATGCGGAACGTACCGGAGCCCTTGACCTCGTAGCCGGGGAACAGCTTGCCGATATAGAGGCCGACCGCTTCTTCCAGCGGAATGAAGCGGACATGATGCTTGCGGTCAGGCAAGCGGATGAAGCGCTTGAGCGCCACCGGCAGACGCAACAGCGCGCTCATCTCCTCGCCATTCCTGCGGTGGCGCAGTTGCAGCGCCATCGAGAAGCCGAGATTGGGAATGAACGGGAACGGATGCGCCGGGTCGATCGACAGCGGTGTGAGCACCGGAAACACCTGCTCCTGGAAATGATCCTCGAGCCAGGTCTTCTCGTCCTTGGTCAGCCCATCGCGGCTGATGCTCTCGATGCCTTCCTTGTCGAGCAGCAGCATCAGAGCGGATAGGCTGTTCTGCTGGTCCTCCTGCAGGCGCTCGACCTCGCGCAGCAATTGTTCCAGCTGTTGTTCAGGGGTGCGGCCGTCCGCGCTCTTCAGCGTGATGCCTTCGCGAACCTGGCCGGCGAGACCGGCGACACGGACCATGAAGAACTCGTCGAGATTGGCGGCCGAAATCGACAGGAAGCGCACCCGCTCGAGCAGCGGATGGTTGGCGTTCAGCGATTCTTCGAGGACGCGGCGGTTGAATTGCAGCCAGGAAAACTCGCGGTTGACGAAGCGGTCCGGATTGCCGCCCTCTGGGCTCGCCACCTCGACAGTGGTGAATTCGCTCTGCACCGGCTTTAGTTCGTTCATGGTTCCTGCTCGTTTCGCACCCGCTGGCCACAGCGTCGCGCGTCGTCGCGGACGCGCAAAAGGACGCTCCCACCACTTAAGCTACGCATGATCCCCAGCAAAACCGAATTCGGTTTCGGGGCCATGCCTTAACCGGCTTAGCTTATCCTGTGACAGGCTTTTACGACAGTTTGATTTCATCGATCTTGCAAAGAGACTGCTTATGATCCAGATGCAATCCAGGTGCAGCGCGGCGCGTCCTTTGGACGCGCAAAGGACGCGGTGGAATTTTGATTTTGCACATGAGCCGGGGTCATGCGGCAAATATAGGAGACGACGATGGCAGGCGGTTCCATTCCCCATTTCCAAAACGATGCGGGCTATCCGGCAATCGACATCGGCGTCAAGGAATTCATGTGCACCGGCGCTAACCCGCCCTTCGACCATCCACATGTGTTTCTCGACATGGGCGACGACAATGAAAAGGTCTGCCCCTATTGCTCGACGCTTTTTCGCTATTCGCCAAAGCTGAAGGCGACGGAAACACAGCCTGCCGGATGCCTCTATATCCACCAGGCCGCCTGACGCGCACGCCATCCGATGGACGACACCCGGTCCCGGCAGGTCGTTATCGCCGGAGCCGGCGTCGCCGGACTGACCGCGGCACTGGCGTTTTCCGAGCGCGGCTATCTGGTGCGGCTGTTCGAACAGGCGCCGCGCCTCGAAGCGGCCGGTGCCGGCATCCAGCTCTCACCCAACGCGACGCGCATCCTTCGCCAGTTCGGCGTGCTCGACCGGCTGTTGCCGGCGGCGGTGCGGCCGGAGGCGGTCGTGCTCAAGGACGCCGCCACGCTACGTGAGCTGGCGCGGGTGCCGCTTGGCGAAGCGGCCGAAGGCCGCTGGCAGGCGCCTTATCTCGTCGCTCATCGGGCTGACCTGCAAGATGCACTGATGGCGCGCCTTGCCGAACGGCCGGACATCAGTCTCGTCACCGGCGCGCGCGTCGGCGACATCGCCACAGGACCGCGCCATGCCACGGCAACAGTCGAGATTGCCGGCAAGACAGTCGAAGCCGGCGGCTTTCTGCTGATCGGCGCCGACGGCGTCTGGTCGGCGATCCGGGCTTTTGGCGGGTTTGCGGCCAAAAGCCGGTTTTCGGGCGAGCTTGCCTGGCGCGCTACGATCAGTGCAGGCAGTGTCGCAGGAGAAGTCCTTGCGGCGGTCGGCGCCGCCAATTGCGTGACCACCTTCCTGCATCCCGGCTTCCACCTCGTCGCCTATCCGGTCAGCAACGGCATGGCGTTCAACCTGGCTGCCTTCACCAGGGGCGAGGTCATCGCCGAGCGCTGGTCGGGCCACGCTGATCCCAATATACTCCTCGGCGCCATGCTTGGCACGGTGGCAGCGCTGGCCCGGCTTGTCGAGGATGCGGGCCCGTGGACCGCGTGGCCGATCCATACGGTCGACCAGGCACAACCATGGACGACACCCGCCGGCATCGCGCTGATCGGCGATGCGGCGCATGCAATGACGCCGTTCGCGGCGCAGGGGGCGGCGATGGCGATCGAGGATGCCGCAACCCTTGCCGGCTTTGTCGCTGCCGCGCCCGCCGATCCGTGGGGCGCGCTTGCCGCCTGGGAAAAGATGCGCCGCCCGCGCATCGCCAAGGTCGCCCGCCGCGGTGCGGTGAACAGGCTCGCCTGGCATGCAGCGGGGCCGGTGGCGGTCGCGCGCAACCTGTTCCTGAAGTGGCGCTCGCCGGAAAAGCTCGCGGCCGATCTCGACTGGCTCTATGGCTGGCGGCCGCCGGATGGCGATCGGCAATGAAAGCTCGACCGGTTGGCGGGACAGCGCCCCCCTCTGTCCTGCCCTCTTTGCCAAGATTCGGCATCTCCCCCACTTGGGGGGAGATCGGCCGTCACCTCGGCTTTCGCCAATCTCCAACGTTGCAGGATGAAGCGCGGCGCCGAAACTGAATATCTCCCTCCTTGTGCCTCCTTGTGGGGGAGATGTCCGGCAGGACAGAGGGGGGCGCGCCGCAATGAGGCGCTGATTACCCGCAGCATCAATTATAAATCCGCATCGACAGGTCGAGTGAGGTCGGCAGCGGATTCCACCAGCCTGTCCGCAGGCCGGCGATACGCAGAGCCGCCGCTGTCCAGGTGTTGCAGCCAGCCAGCGCATTGAAATGGCCGTTGGCTTCGTAGAAGCGGTCGAACCTGGAATAAGCGGCATTCTCGATCAGGATCGGACCGTTCGGCCCTTGCTGGAAACTCGCCGCGATGAAATCGAGCAGCGCTGCAAAACGCTGCTCGCTGATGTCGAAGCCGGCGACGTCGGGGTGCGGCTCGACAATGTTTCCGGCGACATCGACATGCATCACCGATGCGTCCAATGTCAGCGCCTTCATCACCGGCGCCGCCTTCAGTTCCGACCAGGTCGGCGTCTCCAGATAGAAGGCGCGGCCTCCCCAGCCGAAGACGATGTAGCGGACCCCAGCCATGTCGGCCGGAATGCCGCCACCGACCAGGAAATGGAAGCGCTTGCGCACGTCGTCATCGACCGGGATGGCGATATCTGTGTGGATCGGATTTTTCAGCACCAGGACGTGCCTGATGGCGGCGGGATCGGCGGCGGCCGCCTGCAAGAGCGGCCGTGGAATGAATGTGCCCAGAACCACGGCAAGCACGATTGCCACCACCAGAATGGCGAGAAAACGCCCAAGCTTTTTCACGAGGGACGGCTTTTTCATGAGGGACGGCCTCGCAATCGGGGCGCAATCGTTTGCTGACGGCTCAGACGCAAAAGAGCCCGGCAGGGTTTCGGCCGGGCTCTTTTGATTCGCGTGAGAGCAATCAGTGCAGGATTTGCGACAGGAACAGTTTTGTGCGCTCGTGGCGCGGATTGTCGAAGAACTCGGCTGGCGTGTTCTGCTCGACGATCTGGCCCTGGTCCATGAAGATCACCCGGTTGGCGACCTTGCGTGCAAAGCCCATCTCGTGGGTGACGCAGAGCATGGTCATGCCCTCTTCGGCGAGGCCAACCATCGTCTCCAGCACTTCCTTGATCATTTCGGGATCGAGCGCCGAGGTCGGCTCGTCGAACAGCATGATGCGCGGATTCATGCACAACGAGCGGGCGATGGCGACGCGCTGCTGCTGGCCGCCGGAAAGCTGGCCGGGATATTTGTTGGCCTGTTCCGGAATCTTGACGCGCGTGAGGAAGTGCATGGCGATTTCCTCGGCCTGCTTCTTCGGCGTCTTGCGCACCCAGATCGGTGCCAGCGTGCAGTTTTCCAGGATGGTCAAATGCGGGAACAGGTTGAAATGCTGGAACACCATGCCGACCTCGCGGCGCACCTCGTCGATCTTCTTGAGATCGTTGGTCAATTCCTTGCCGTCGACGATGATCTTGCCCTTCTGGTGCTCTTCCAGCCGGTTGATGCAGCGGATCATCGTCGATTTGCCCGAGCCCGAAGGGCCGCAAATGACGATGCGCTCGCCGCGCATCACCTTCAGGTTGATGTCCTTCAGCACATGGAATTCGCCGTACCATTTGTGCATGGCGATGATGTCGATGGCGACATCGGTGGTGGAAACCTGCATCTTGGCGGCATTGACCTTGATCTCTTCCGCGCTGACTGCATTTTCTATTGTCATGGAAGGTTCCCTTTTTTGTTCTTAGCGCTTGTGGCCGGTGTCGAGCCGGCGTTCCGTGAACATCGAATAGCGCGACATGCCGAAACAGAACAGCCAGAAGACAAAGGCAGCAAACACCAGGCCGGACCTGGCCGTTTGCGGCGTTGCCCAGTTGGGGTCGTTAAAATTCTGTTTGACGACGCCGAGCAGGTCGAACATCGAGATGATCGAAACCAGGCTGGTGTCCTTGAACATGCCAATGAAGGTATTGACGATGCCGGGAATGACCAGCTTCAGCGCCTGCGGCAGCACGATCAGGCCCATTTTCTGCCAGTAACCGAGGCCGAGCGAATCCGCACCCTCGTACTGGCCCTTGGGGATCGCCTGCAGGCCTCCCCGCACCACTTCGGCCATATAGGCAGCGGCAAACAGCGAAACACCGATCAGCGCGCGCAGGAACTTGTCGAAGCTGACGCCGGCCGGCAGGAACAGCGGCAGCATGACGCTGGCCATGAACAGCACGGTGATCAGCGGGATGCCGCGCACCGTCTCGATGAAGATGACGCACAGCATCTTGACGATCGGCATCTTCGAGCGCCGTCCGAGCGCCAGCACGATGCCGAGCGGCAGCGACACGGCAATGCCGACGAAGGACAGGGTGAGCGTCACCAGCAGCCCTCCCCATAGCGGGGTTTCGACATGCGGCAGGCCGAACACGCCACCAACCAGCAGGATGAAGGCAAAGATCGGCAGCGCCCCGAAGAACAATATGGCGTTCAGCCCCTTGCGCGGCACCTTCGGGATGAGCAGCGGCACCAGAAGCGCCACGAACAGTATGGCGACCAGGATCGGCCGCCAGCGCTCATCGATCGGATAGCGGCCGAACATGAACTGGCCGAACTTGGCGTTGACGAAGGCCCAACAGGCGCCGGACCAGCCGTCCGGCTGGACGCCGCCCTGTGCCGCTGTGGCGCAAAAGGTACGGTCCGCGCCGGTCCATTGGGCGTTGATGAAGGCCCAGCTGATCAGTTGCGGCAGGATCATCGCGACCAGCACGATGCCGATGATGGTCAGGATCGTGTCACCGGTCGACGCAATCAGGTTCTTGCGTATCCAGGCGCCCAGGCCGCGCTCGCTTGCAGGCGCCGACTGTGCCAGCGCCATTTCGACGCGGACGAAGGAAAGATCGTGCTCCTGCATGTCGCTACCTCTCCACCAGCGCCATTCTGGCGTTGACCACGTTCATGACCGCCGACGTCAACAGGCTGAGTGCGAGATAGACCACCATCATGATCAGCACGCACTCGATAGCCTGGCCGGTCTGGTTCAGCACCGTGCCGGTCGTCGCCGTCAGATCCGGGTAGCCGATGGCGATGGCCAGCGACGAGTTCTTGGTCAGGTTCAGATATTGGCTGGTCAGCGGCGGAATGACGATCCGCATGGCTTGCGGAATGACGACAAGCCGCAGGATCGATCCCGGCCGCAGCCCTAGCGCACCGGCTGCCTCGGTCTGACCCTTATTGACGCCCATGATGCCGGCCCGCACGATTTCGGCGATGAAGGCCGCCGTATAGAAGGACAGCGCCAGGTAGAGCGACAGGAACTCCGGCTTGACCTGAAAGCCGCCAGTCAGGTTGAAGGTCGATTGCTTTGGATAATCGAAGCTCAGCGGGAAGCCGCTGAGCGCGTAGGCCAGCAACGGCAAGCCGATGATCAAAGCCGCCGATGTCCAGAACACAGGGAATTGCTGGCCGGTCGCCATCTGCCGCTGACGCGCCTTGCGGGCGACGAACCACGCCATGGCGATGCCGAGAAGCAAAGCAACCAGGATCAGCCAGGAGCCTTCGCCCCACACGGCGCGTGGAAAATAAAAGCCGCGTTGGTTGAGAAAGGAGCTGAACGGCAAATTGATGCTTTCGCGCGGCGGCGGCAGCACCGAAAGCACGCCGGAATACCAGAAGAAGATGACCAGCAGCGGCGGGATGTTGCGAAAGACCTCGACATAGACCATGCAGATCTTGCGGATCAGCCAGTTGTGCGAAAGCCGGCCGACGCCGAGGATAAAGCCGATGATGGTGGCGGTGACGATGCCGGCGGCGGCAACGATGAGGGTGTTGATAAAGCCGACCACGATGGCGCGGCCATAGGTCGAATCCGACGAATAGGCGATGGCGCTGTCACTGATGTCGAAGCCGGCGCGACCCCTGAGGAAGCCGAAGCCTGACGCAATGCGCAGGCGCGTCAGATTGTCGATGGTGTTTTGGACGATCCACCAGACCAACGCAACCAGCACGATGACGACCACCGCCTGGAAGACTATGCCGCGGACCTTTGGATCATTGATGAAGGAGCCGCGGCTTGGCTCCTCGCGAAGAATTTCCTGCGATGCCATTCGACCATCCCCTGGAAAGAGAAACCGGGAGGCAGACGATCTGCCTCCCGGATCACATTTCGATCAGCGGATCGGCGGAGAGTATTGCAGACCGCCCTTGGTCCACAGCGCGTTGATGCCGCGCGCGATCTTCAGCGGGCTGCCCGACCCGACATTGCGTTCGAACATTTCGCCGTAATTGCCGACGGTCTTGACGATGTTGACGACCCAGTCGTTGGAGACACCGAGATCGGTGCCGATCTTGGTATCGGCCTCCTGGCCGAGCACGCGCTTGATCTCGGGATTGTCCGAGGCCTTCATTTCCTCGACATTGGCCTTGGTGATGCCGAGTTCCTCTGCCTGCAACAGCGCAAAATAGGTCCACTTGACGATGTGGTACCACTGGTCGTCGCCCTGGCGCACGGCCGGTCCGAGCGGTTCCTTGGAGATGATCTCAGGCAGCACGACGTGGTCGGCGGGCGCGCCCAGCGTCAGCCGGATGCCGTAGAGACCTGATTGGTCGGTGGTGTAGACATCGCAACGGCCGGCGTCATAGGCCGCGTCGACCTCTGACAGCTGTTCGAAGACGACCGGGCTGTACTCCATCTTGTTCGTCTTGAAGTAGTCGGCAAGGTTGAGTTCGGTCGTGGTGCCGCTCTGCACGCAGACCGCCGCGCCCGAAAGCTGCAGCGCGGAATTCACCCCCGGCAGCTTCTTGGCGTTGATCATGAAGCCCTGTCCGTCATAATAGGTGACACCGACGAAGTTCAGACCAAGCGCCGTATCGCGGTTGATGGTCCAGGTGGTGTTGCGCGACAGGACGTCGATCTCGCCCGACTGCAGTGCGGTGAAGCGTTCCTTGGCACTGAGCGGCGTGAACTTGACCTTGGTGCCATCGCCGAACACGGCGGCCGCGACAGCGCGGCAGAAGTCCGCATCGATGCCTTGCCAGTCGCCCTTGTCGTCCGGCGCCGAGAAGCCGGCCAGACCGGTCGACACGCCGCATTGGATGAAGCCCTTGGCCTTGACGTCGTCGAGCGTGGCCGCCGACGCGGCCGAAGCCACCAATCCAAGCGCGGCGGCGCCCAGAATGCCGATTGCAATGTGTTTCATAACCCACAGACCCTTTTCTGTTTTTTTCAGGCGAACCTGACTTTTTTTCCGTGTGAACGCAGCTTCCCGTTCCGGCCCATTCCCGGAACCCGCATCGCAACCGACGCGCTGCCTCCCATTCACGAACTGCATCGAAGGCGATTATCACATTGAGGTCAAGGAAAATGACCGAAACCCAAAGAGTTTCAAACCATTTGCCGCAAATGCCTGAATTGCAGACAAACGCGCCTGAAAATTAGCCAGCAACTGCGAGATCCGGCCAACGCGAATCGGAGCTGGGCTTCTGAAATCCATCTTCGGGGGGCAGCGCCGCGCGCCTGAATGCCATCGGAGCGATTGGCACAACCAGTCCGCCGGCTGGCGGATGGCGAACGGTTGCGCGGCCAATGCCGCCGCACTATGGCTAGCGCTTCCATCAGAGGCGAAGCGCAATGGCAAAAGGCGGCAATGAAATGGGCATCAACACGCGGCTTGCCCACTCGGGCAACAATCCGCACGACTATTTCGGCTTCATCAACCCGCCGGTCGTACATGCCTCGACCGTGCTCTTTCCCAACGCGGCGACGATGGCGGCACGCGGCCAGAAATACACCTACGGCACGCGCGGCACGCCGACCACCGACGCGCTTGCCAGCGCCATCGACGGACTGGAAGGCTCGGCCGGCACGATTGTGGTGCCCTCCGGCCTGGTGGCGGTGACAGTGCCGCTGCTCGCCTTCCTGTCGGCGGGCGACCATGTCCTGATTGTCGATTCCGTCTATCACCCAACCCGCAATTTCGCCGACACGATGCTGAAACGGCTAGGCGTCGAGGTCGAATATTACGATCCGCATGTCGGCGCCGGTATAGCGGCGCTGATCAAATCCAACACCAAGGTCGTGTTCACCGAATCGCCGGCCTCCAACACTTTCGAGGTGCAGGACATACCGGCCATTTCCAGCGCGGCACACGCCGCAGGTGCGATCGTGATGATGGACAATACCTGGGCGACGCCGCTCTACTTCCGCCCGCTCGACTATGGCGTCGACATCTCGATCCATGCGGCGACGAAATATCCGGCCGGCCATTCCGACGTGCTGCTCGGCACGGCGTCGGCCAACAAGGCCTGCTGGAAACAGCTTTGCGAGACATTTTACACGATGGGCTGCTGCGCCGGGCCGGACGATGTCTATCAGGTGCTGCGCGGCCTGCGCACCATGGGTGTGCGCCTCGACCACCATCAGCGCAGCGCTCTGGCGATCGCCGGCTGGCTGGAGGGCCAGCCGGGCGTGGCGCGGGTGCTGCATCCAGCGCTTGCCAGCCATCCCGACCACGATCTCTGGAAGCGCGATTTCTGCGGCTCGAGCGGCATTTTTTCGATCGTGCTCAAGGGCGGCGGCCAGAAACAGCAGCATGCCTTCCTCGACGCGCTCAGGATATTCGGCCTCGGCTACTCCTGGGGCGGCTATGAGAGCCTTGCCGTGCCGGTCTTCCTCGGCGACCGCGTCGTCGCCAAGGGTCCTTATGATGGCCCGCTCATCCGCCTGCAGATCGGGCTTGAGGATGTCGAGGATTTGAAGGCCGATCTGGCGCGCGGCCTCACTGCGGCGGCGGGTTGAGCTACGGTAGCGAGCTTCCAACACCGATTCAGAAAACGCGCTCAACCTCTTGAAAAGACTAGCCGGATCACGCTGTGTAGCTGCTCCGGCTGGCGGCCGGACCTCGCCTGATCTACCCGCGTCGCGCAACAATATTTCCCAAATCCGCTATTTCTCGGATTGGTTTGGCTTTCGAATTCAGCAGTCTGGCGTCATTGCAAGGCGTTTCAAAGTTCAACACTCCTCGGGGATCAACCCCAGAGTGGGATAAACCCCAGAGCACCCATGGCCTTTCGTCTTTTTTCTCCCATACTGGCCGGCGCGACACTGCGCGAGCGCATGATCGCCTGTTTCGGTGCGACGATCGGCATTGCGCTGACCGGCGCGATCGGTGGCCTCGTGCTCGGCAGCGGCCCGCATGTGCCGCTGCTCGTGGCACCGATGGGTGCCTCGGCCGTGCTTTTGTTCGCAGTGCCGGCGAGCCCGTTGGCGCAACCCTGGTCGATCATCGGCGGCAACACCATATCGGCGCTCGTCGGCGTGATTGTGGCGCGTTTCATACATGAGCCCGTCCTTGTGGTGGGCATTGCGGTATCGTTGGCCATCGCCGCGATGTCGTTCACACGCTGCCTGCATCCACCAGGCGGCGCGGCGGCTCTGACGGCGGTGTTCGGCGGCCCGGCCGTCATCGACGCCGGCTTCCTGTTTCCGTTCGTGCCGGTGGCATTGAACTCGATCGTGCTGGTGGCGCTCGGATACGGTTTTCACAAGCTGACGCGACGGACCTACCCGCATGGTACCACCGCTGCGTCAAAGAACAGCCACGGCACCATCGATCCACCGGCGCAGGAGCGTATCGGCTTCCGGCCCGAGGACATCGATGCTGCGCTCGGCGCTTTGGAGGAGACGTTCGACATCGACCGCAACGATCTCGAACGGCTACTGCGGCAGGTGGAGTTACAGGCGATGGTGCGCACGCACCGGACCTTGCTGTGCGAGGATATCATGTCGCGCGACGTGATTGCCGTGGACGAGCATGCTGATGCCGACGAGGCGCGTCATCTGCTGCTCGATCACAATATCCGGATGCTGCCGGTCGTCGACGCGGAGGCCAAGCTTATCGGCGCCGTCGGACTGCGCGAACTGGCGCGGGCGGCGCAAGCGGTGAAAAGCGTGACAAAGGCCGTGGCGACTGCCTCGGCGAGCGCGCCGGCCATGGGCCTCCTGCCGGTGCTTACCGACGGCCGCAGCCACGCCGTCGTCATCGTAGACGATAACCAGCACATCCTCGGCCTCATCACGCAGACCGATCTGCTGGCCGCAACGGCACGCGCGCAAGCTGGCGACAAGGCGTTGGCGGAAGCGGCAGCGTAAGCGGTGCCGGCCGCCGGGAAAAATGTTCGGGAACCTTTTCGCGGTTAGCCCGTCCAATGTTTCGATCGGAGGATTTGCTTCCGGTCATGAGATTGGCTCGCGATGAGGAAACCGGCCATATCTGCGACCGTCATGCCCGCCGCATCTGGCGAGATGCAGCTTGTCGGCCGTGCGCTGGCGCGCGAGGGCGGAGCCTTCCACACGATTATCAAAATGCACAACCAGCGACTCTATCGTATCGCCCGCAGCGTCGTCCGCAACGACAGCGAGGCTGAAGACATCGTGCAGGAGGCCTATGTCAGGGCCTTTGCCCAGCTCGGGGATTTTCGCGGCGAATCCTCTCTCGCCACATGGCTGTCGCGCATCGTCATCAACGAGGCGCTTGGGCGTTTGCGCAAAAGGCGGCGAACGGTAGCGATGCCGCAAAATCTACAAGCCGAAATCATCAAGTTCCCCCTCAATCCCAGCGACGATCCGGAGCGGATGATGGCGCAACGGCAGATCCTCGAGCTTGTCGAACGGGCGACCGATCGCCTTCCCGATGTCTACCGGACAGTATTCGTGGCGCGGGTGATCGAAGGTCTCAGCATAGACGAGACCGCCGAATTACTCGATGTGCGGCCCGAAACCGTCAAGACCCGGCTGCACCGCGCCCGCGCCCTCGTGCGCAAGGCGCTGGCCGATCAGATCGGCCCGGTGCTGCTCGATGCCTTCCCCTTCGCCGGCCGCCGGTGTGAACGGCTGACCGCCGCGGTGATGCAGCGGCTTGGCTTTACAGACTGATTTCCCGAATTCCCGGGAACGTTTGCTCCCTTCCGGCATCCAATCATCGTCAACTGAAAATGCCCGGAGCCAACCGCATCCGGCGAAGGAGAACGTCATGTTTATTCGATCGACCACCGCGCTGGCCGCGCTTTTCCTGCTCAGCGCAGCGACGTCGGCGCAAGCCTCCGACAAGCCGAGCGACCCGCAGATCGCGCACATCGCCTACACAGCCGGCGTGCTTGACGTCGAGGCGGCCATGCAAGCACTGAAGAAATCGAAGAACAAGGAGATTCTCGATTTCGCCAAAGACATGGTGCGAGACCATGAAGCCGTGAACAAACAGGCGCTTGACCTGGTCGAGAAGCTCAACGTCACGCCAGAGGACAACGCCACCAGCAAGGCGCTAACCAAGGCGGCGGCCGAGGAACGGGCGAAGCTCGCCAAGCTCGACGGCACCGCGTTCGACAAGGCCTATGTCGACAACGAGGTTGCCTATCACAAGCAGGTCAATGGCGCGCTCGAAACTCTGCTGATCCCCTCGGCCGAGAATGCCGAACTGAAGAGCCTGCTGGAGACCGGCCTGAAGCTATTCCAGGGCCATGAACAGCATGCCGAACATGTCGCCGGCATGCTGAAATGAGAACAGCACCGACGGTGTCGAAACGGCATCTGTGGATTGCAATGGCGTTGAGTATTGCTGCCGCACCAGCCAAGGCCGAAACGATTGAGGTGACGATCGAGAAGCTTGTATTTTCGCCCGCAAGCATCGAGGCGCAGGTCGGCGATACGATAGAGTGGGTCAACAAGGACGTGTTCGCCCACACGGCGACCGTCAAAGGCGGCTGGGAGGTGGTTATCCCGCCGAAGACATCAGCGAGCATGGCCCTTCAGAAGGCGGAAGCGTTCGACTATTTCTGCCGCTTCCACCCCAACATGAAAGGCCATCTGACGGTGACGTCGCCCTAGCCGTGCCAGCGGAGACCGCCCTGCGCGCGCAGGGCGGTCGGGCGGCGTCAAGCCGCCTGGTAGCGAGGCGCCGGCTCGCCGGTCTGCGTCGCGGCGAACGACATGCGTTAATCTCCTGAATGTTGAGCGCTCAAATGTTTAGCCCTCAACCAACTAGCCAGATCTGTGCCCCTTTGCAATGGTTCAGCCCTCAACTATTTTGTAGGATGAAAAAAACTGTCGAATCGTTCGCATCGCTAAAAGGTCGGGGTGAGCCAGACGCGGAAGCGCCCGGCATGCCGAACGATTTCGTCTGCATCAATTCGTCGCTGCGCCGTGCGGCGCGGCGGCTTGGCCAGTTGTATGACGTGGCGTTGGTCCCAACCGGGCTGACGTCAACGCAAACCCTTCTGCTCGGCCAGATCGATGGGCTCGCGGCCGCTTACGGCGAGGACGGGCCGACGCTGCAGGTCCTCGCCGGCCGCCTTGCGATCCAGATCTCAGCGCTGACGCATGCCCTGCGGCCGCTTGTGCGCGACGGTCTGGTCGAGGTCCGCCACGATACCCACGATCGGCGAACCAAGCATGCTGTGCTGACGCCGCTCGGCAAGGCACGATACCAGCAGGCATATGTCGTGTGGGTCGAGGCCAACCGGCGCGTCGAGGCGATTTTGGGGGCGGCCGCGGCCGAAAAGCTGAGGAGCCTCGCCGACGATGTCGCCTCGCAGGACTTTCTCGACGCCTATGTTTCGGGCGCGAAGCCGCCGAGCAGCACCGAATCGTCGGAGTGTTAAAGCGCCGCGCGCCCTTTGGGACGCGCTATGGACGGTCTGATTTTGCGCGACCGGCAACCGCTCGGATGCAGGCGGACGACAATCTGTGCTAAAGTGACCCTATGAAAGCATGGCTGGAAGCGGCAAAAAGCCGGGCCCGCGACATCAAGCTTGATGTCGTCGCCCTGTGGTTCGCCGCACGCGATCCTCAAGTGCCCTGGTTTGCAAAGTTCGTTGCCGGAATGGTAGCCGCCTATGCGCTTTCCCCAATCGACCTGATCCCGGATTTCATTCCGGTGCTCGGTTATCTCGACGACCTGATCATCGTACCGCTCGGCGTGATCCTGGCCATAAGGCTTGTTCCGCCGCCGCTGATGGACGAGTTTCGAGCGCGGGCGGCCGCGCTCGAAACTCACCCGCAAAGCAGGACGGGAATGTTCTTTGTCGTGGCGCTCTGGCTGGCTTTGGCAGCTTTGCTGATCTGGGCGTTCTGGCCCACCCACGCCAAATAGTCCGATCAGGCTTGCACTTGAAATCGCCTTGCCTGCTGCGCCGGCGGCCTAAAACCCAAGCGCCAGCCACGTCGTCCCGGCAAGCAGCGTAACCAGCGTCAGCGGCAGCCCGACCTTGAAGAAGGCGGCGAACGACAGAGGCGTGCCGGAGACCCGCGCGTACTCGGCGACGATCAGATTGGCCACCGAGCCGAGCAGCGTGAAGTTGCCGGCCAGCGTCGAGCTCATCGCGACGACCAGCCAAGCGCGCTCGGGGTCTTCCAGGCCGGGTATGAACGGCCGCAGCGCCAGCACAGCCGGAACATTGCTCATGATGTTGGACAGCACCGCGGTGAAGCCGGACAGCCGCCAGACGTCGTCCAGCCCGAGGCCTTTTGCCGAGGCTATGATGTCGGGCGTGAGCAGCGTCTTCTCGGCGCCGGCGACGACGATGAACAGGCCGGCGAACATGAACAGCAACGGCCCGTCGATCTCGCGGTAGATGCGCGCCGGCTTTATGGCACGGGTCACGAGAAGAATGGCCCCGCCGATGAGCGCCGCCTTGGCGACCGGAACGCCGGCAAAGAAGGCGATCGCCAGTCCGATGCAGACCACCACCGCCTTGAGTACCTGGCCCGGCAACATGCGGCCGCGATAGACTTCGGGGCTGAGTTCGGTCTTGCGCGCGAACTCGGCGCGATAGACGATGCGCACGATGACGACGACGGCGACGAGGCCGAACAGCGCGACCGGCGCCAGGGCCGCCGAAAAGGCCGGATAGGAAATCCCCGACAGCGCGCCGATGACCATATTCTGCGGGTTGCCGGTGATGGTGGCGACACTGCCGCAATTCGACGCCGTAGCGGTGGCGATCAGATAGGGGACAGGGTTTCGGTTGATGACGCGGGTGACGTGGACGACGATCGGCGCCATGACCAGGCAGATCGCGTCGTTGACCAGGAACGCCGACAGCACGCCGGTCAGCAGCGTCACCATCACAAGCAGCATGAACGGCGCATGCGCATGCTCGATGGCAATGGCGCCGAGCGCACGGAAGGCGCCCGAGACTTTCAGATGCGCCACGACGATCATCATGCCGAGCAACAGCGTGATCGTGTCGAAACTGATGGCGCGGTATGCGTCCTCCAGGCTGAGTGCGCCGATGGCAATCATCGCCGCACCGCCGAGCAGCGCGATGCCTGCCCGGTCGAGGCGCAAGCCGGGGAACCTGCCGACGGCGACGCCGGCATAGGTCAGGATCAGGATCAGCAGTGCCGCCGCGCCCATCAAAGTCATTCGTGGAAAAGCCCCGTTCAGATCCGCCCTGCCCCAGGCCCTAAGGGCAGCCGGCGCAAGCTGTGATTCCTGCCGCCATACTCACCCGAACTCAATCCGATCGAGCGAGCCTTTTGGCAACATCAAAGATTGATGTGACGCGCGCGCCGTCGAACCATTGGCGCACATCGGCCAACAGACAATCACACGGGCAGAATATCTCGTAAAACGCCGGGTAGGGTTCCGTCAAAAGATGAAAGGTTTGGAAGACGCCCAAGCTCATCGAAATCGTGGGCTCTATCATGCCCTGAACACTCGGCTGACGCGGGGAACAAGCAGCCGATTGCGGAGTTGGAACGGCGGTAGAGGTTTGCCGGTATGAGACCCACTCCCGTGCTGCAGTACATTTATAGGATAATTGCTCGCGACGTTTTTCTCGTGCTTGCGCGTGACGCTCTTTGCGCGGCGTGGCCGCAATGACGCAGCGCGATCGTAACGCCACTTCACCACGGGAAGACAAGAAGGACGGCATAGGGCGAGCACTTGGACTCGGCCTTATCACCGGCGCCGCCGACGACGATTGCTCGGCGATCGGCACCTATGCAAGTGCCGGCGCGCGCTTTGGCCCGGACCTGCTTTGGACCGCTCCTGTAACGCTGCCGATGATGTACACGGTCGTGTATCTCTCGTCGAAGCTTGGACAGGTTTCGGGCCGCGGCCTCTTTCATGCGATCAAGGACTTCTATCCCCGATGGCTGCTCTGGGCTGTCCTGGTGGGCGTGCTGGTCGGCAACACGATCGAAGCAGCCGCCGATCTCGGCGGCATGGCTGCATCCATCAACATCTTCCTTCCTGTTCCGATCCCCCTCATTGTGATTGTAGTCGCGGCCGCGATCTTTGCTCTCCAGCTTTGGGGCTCTTACACGCTCATACGCAACATCTTCCGCTGGCTCGCGCTGGCCCTGCTTGCCTATGTCGGCTCGGCCATCATGGCGAAGCCGGATGCGGCAGCCGTGCTGTGGGGAACCCTTGTTCCGAAGATCCAGTTCAGCCGCGAGTTCCTGTCCATTCTGGTGGCCATCATCGGCACCACCCTTTCAGCCTATCTCTACACCTGGCAGTCGAATGAGGAGGTGGAGGAAGAGATTGCCGAGGGGAGAACGACGCTGAGGAAGCGCAAGGGCGCCACCGACGGTGAACTGCGCCGCTCCCGCCGCGATATCCTGATCGGCGTGATTTTTTCCAACCTCATCATGTACTTTATCATCCTGTCGACAGGGTCTACGCTCTATGAAGCCGGCGAGCACGACGTCGAGACCGCCGCTCAAGCAGCCGAAGCTCTCAAGCCGCTCGCTGGTGCAGCCGCTGGCGTACTGTTCGCGGCCGGCGTGATCGGGGTCGGGTTCCTTGCCGTTCCGGTCATGACGACAGGTGCGGCATACGATCTGGCGCAGGCGGTTGGATGGGAGCACAGCCTTCATGCCAAGCCGCGTGAGGCGCCAAAGTTCTATATCGCGATCGGCGCCTTCACGCTGATTGCTGTTGGCCTGAATTTCCTGGGTTTCAACCCAATGAAGGCGCTCGTCTGGTCCGGTATCGTGCAGGGCTTTTCCACGCCGCCACTGCTTCTTCTTATCATGCTGATGACGAACAACCGGCGGATCATGGGAGACAAGGTCAACAGCCGGACAACCAACGCCCTGGGATGGGCTACTACGATCGCAATCTTTTCCGCCTCTTTGGGGCTGGTGGCGACCTGGTTTATCTAGGTCACCATGACACTCGCGCTCATGCCCGGCAATTCGAGCTCACTTTCAATGTGGGGTTGGCAATGAAGGAGTTGGTCTGCACATCTGCCGCAGCTACCGAGCTCCCGGCGGCATGGCCAAGTGCGCGTGCTTGTGGAAGATCGCAATCTTGTCGGGATAGGTAATCCGGATCTCGCGTCCGCATCCCTCGCACTTGTAATGGGAAACGACCTGAAACCAGCGGCCGTTCTTGATGACGGTGAAGTTGCACTGCGGGCATTGGAAAGTCAGGCCAACAGAGAATAGGCTGGGAGACAGGGACATTGCAGCACTCCTTGTCAGTCCGGCGGATCGACGACGAAGGATGCGGCAATCAAATCGTCGGCATCGATTCTGCCCTTGCCGTCCTCCAGGACTGCTGCGACCTTTCGAAAGGTCTTCAGTTCGTTTTCGGTAATCCGGGCGCCGCGCATCCTCTCAGCGAGGTCAGCCACGCGTATTCGCAGCGCCTGCGACGCTCCAATCTCACGGTTCGACATGGTGATCACATTCCTCGTCGCTCGACTTCCCGCCGCACCTTTCGGCACGGCGGGTCCAGTCGCTTAGCTCATTCGATGACTTTGATGATCTTGCGCGTGCCCGGGTCAACCACAACGGTCCGGTTGTCGACCACCACGTAACGGTATTTTGTGTCGGGGACTTCATGAAGTTCGACGGTTTCGGGCAAGGTTGAGCCGATATTGAGCTCCACTCCAGGGATTTTCACCGATGCCAGCGGCTGCTTTTTGACATATTCCCTGATGACGGTCTCCTGCTCAGGCTCGATGACTACGTCCTGAGCGGCAGCGGGGCCGATACCGGCCAGCAACAGAAACCCAGCGGCAGCAGTGGAAAGACGCATACTCATAAGTGCCTCCTTGATGTGAGCTCCATTGCGCTGAACGGCATCGTCTTCGCGCCAGGCTCACGAAACCTCAGGCAGCCGCAAACGTTCCTTGGTTGGGCTTCGGTCTGATTCGAGACGGGACCTAAGTCTCACCTGTTTTCGCGTAATAGCCCGGATACCCCGCCACCCGGAACTGCGGCTGCTCGTAGCAGTTGCTAGCTGTGAGCTCACGCAAGGAGCCGATGGAAAATAGCGTCCACCAAGCCCGCTGGTTACTCGCTGCGGTCTTCGCCGTCTCCATCACGTTCCTGGCGAACGCTCGTTAGCCAGGGAACCGGCCGGACTTTGACGATTGGATCAAGAATCGAGATCTGCGCAGCTACGTCCCTTCCTGCGCTGATAAGGACTACCCGCCACTCCTCATTTGGCGGGTGGTCCACAATCACGGCCAAGTCCACCCGGGCGAGGCCTGTCAGCGGTTCAAGGTCGCGAGGGCAGCATCACCTCACATCAGGTCTTCGGCAACCCCGTCGAATTTCCTGAGGCCTGCGCTTGGAGGCTTTTGCCTGAGAAGGCCCTGTTCAGATGCGGCCGCCTCGAAAGCAGCGAACGCAGCTTGATGACTGCAATGTCCGGCCAGGCATTCCTCGATCATTCGTATCGCTTCAAGTCGGGACGGCTTATCCATGGTTGGCCATGGTTGCTTCAGCGCTTTCGCAGCGTCGGCTATCGACGCGATCGCCATCGCTTTGCCATTCAAGGTGATTGAAATCGGGGTGAACGCCGTCATTTTTAAAGCTCGCCGGGATTGAAGGCGGCTAAACGCAAAGACAAGGCAGTGGTTGCATGGTTGTGAATTCAGAGCGCCGTTGTCCGAAACGATCGAGGCTGAACACGCACGTCCGATAGCCTTGATCGTTTCGGCGGCGCCCGCGCTGAAGTCCTGCCTGGATTCGACCGGGAAGCCCCATCGTCCTTAACCGAACTGAAAACCAGCCCAGCAGCAAATACCGTGGAACCTTTCAAAGCCGCATGCCTTGTCCGTTCTTCATGGAAGGAGGTGCGAAATGAGCCTTGACATAGGAAAAGTCGCCGTAGCCTTGCTTGGCCTGCTTGCCTACAAGAATAGGGACAAGATCGGCGAGTTAATCGCCGGTAGGAACTCGACAGATGCCAAAAACGCTGGCTCCACCGGCGGGCTCGGCGACATCCTGGAGCGTCTCAGGAATGCGGGTGCGGGCGATCAAGTCGATTCTTGGGTTGGTACAGGATCGAATCGCCCCGTTCAGCGCGACCAGGTCGAGAAAGCGATCGACCCGCAAACGTTGAGCGATCTCGCCGAGCAAACCGGATTGTCCCGCGAGGAACTTCTCGACCGGCTCACAAGTGAACTGCCCGACGCAGTGGACAAGCTTACTCCCGACGGCCAGATGCCTGTGAGTAAAGGTCCAAATCTCCTCGACGAGGCACCTGGAGCTAGTCGCACTTAGCATCAGGCTGAAAGAATGAACGCCCGCGCCTCCGGGCGAGGACGCGGGCCGATCAGCGCATCGCCGATACTCGCCCAGAATGGACCCTGAAAATGCTGGCGATCCCGACAGGATTCGAACCTGTGACCATCGGCTTAGAAGGCCGGTGCTCTATCCAGCTGAGCTACGGGACCGCTGGCCGACGCCAAGGCCGGCTAATTTATGCGCTGGGACGGCTGCCCGGCATTTGCCGGTCAATGCGTCCAGGGCGTCCTGCGGTCATAGCGGAAATTCTCCGCATAGGAAATCTGGCGGCGCTTGGATTCCTTCGGCTCCTCGACGCGATAGGCCAGCCCCTCTTTCTCCGCATAGGCCACCGCCTCTTCCCTTGTGTCGAAGGTGAGCCTGATCTGGCTCCGCATGTCACCTGACGTGGTGTAGCCCATCAGCGGATCGATTTTCTTGCGCATCTCGGGATCGAATTCCAGCACCCAGTGGCCGGTCTTGGCCTTGCCGGACTGCATCGCGGTTTTGGCTGGGCTGAAAATGCGCGCGGACATGAACACCTCGTTACTACGTGCAAGCGGCACCGCCGCTGTATTCCCGTCATTACTGCGCAATGCTGCCGGCGGCAAGGCCGAGCCTGCCGTACCGCCCTTCACGGCGGGCCACCGACGATGATGGCGCGAGGTGACGGCCGTGGACAGGACGACCGAGATCGCACCGGGCGTTTTCTTCCCGGCGGGGACGTTTTATCCGGGTTAACGGCAGCGTGGTGAATGGATGGTCGGAGTGGAGAGATTCGAACTCCCGACCCTCTGGTCCCAAACCAGATGCGCTACCAGGCTGCGCTACACTCCGAGTCCTTGGCGGCGTATAGGGTTCCGGACTTGGCTGCGCAACCCCTAAAAGATGAAAACGGAACAAACGGCAGGCCCGAGTCGAGAGCGGGGTGGGAAATGCCGGCCGGCGCAACGGTTTCGCGGCAGTGCCACCTCAGACACCCAGGTTGCTGTCCAGCGGTACGATGATCGGCCGTCCTGCCGGCGCAGCTGCGCCGGACAGCATCGGCGACGGGCGAAGCACCCAAGCGACCGACGAGCAGCCCGGATTTCCGAGCCTGCCCGCCTGAAGCTTGCGAAGCGTCAGCCCTGGATAAACGCCAGGAGATCCGGATTGATGATCTCCGGGTGGGTGGTGCACATGCCGTGCGGCAGGCCCTCGTAGACCTTGAGCGTGCCGTGCCTCACCAGTTCGGCGGCAAGCAGGGCTGAGTCGGCAATCGGCACGATCTGGTCATCATCGCCGTGCATGATCAGGACGGGCACGTCGATCTTCGTCAGGTCTTCCGTGAAGTCGGTCTCGGAAAAAGCCTCGATGCAGTCGTAGTGAGCCTTGGCTCCGCCCATCATGCCCTGGCGCCACCAATTGTCGACAGCCCCTTGCGAGACCTTGGCGCCCTCGCGATTGAAGCCGTAGAACGGGCCGGCCGGCACATCCCTGTAGAACTGGGCGCGGTTGGCGACCAAAGCGGCACGGAAGCCGTCAAAGACCTCGATCGGCAGGCCGCCGGGGTTGCTGTCGGTCTTGAGCATGATCGGCGGCACCGCGCCGATCAGCACCGCCTTGGCGACGCGTCCCTCGCCACCGTAGCGGGCAACGTAACGCGCCACCTCGCCGCCGCCGGTCGAGTGGCCGATATGGACGGCGTTCTTGAGATCAAGGTGAGCGACCAGAGCCGCGACATCGGCGGCATAGGTGTCCATCTCGTTACCGGTTGCCGTCTGTGTCGAGCGACCGTGCCCGCGCCGGTCATGCGCGATGACGCGATAGCCCTTGTCGAGGAAGAACAGCATCTGGTTGTCCCAGTCATCGGCGCTCAGAGGCCAGCCGTGATGGAACACGATTGGCTGGCCTGTGCCCCAATCCTTGTAGAAAACCTCGGTGCCGTCCTGGGTGGTGAATGTACTCATCGTCGTGTTCCTTGCTGCAGTTGGCTGGATTGGTGGGGGAAGGTTCGTTCCTTCTGTGGACAAGCTATTGCAACGGAGTCATGGTGAGTATTGGCAAAACAGACATTGAACGTGGCAAAACTGACAGATGCGTGCGGGGCGTGATCGGGTCGAAATCGGGCTTGTTGTGTATCCCGGCGTTCAGCAAGCGGCAGTTCTCGGTCTGACCGACCTGTTCCAGCTGGCCAACCGGCTGGCTGCCGACCGTTCGACGGACGCGCTGAGGCTTCGCGTCAGCCATTGGCAATGGCAGGAGGCGAGCCAAACCGTTATCCGCAGCTTCGACAGCGAGCCCGGCCCCGACAATGGACCTGCCATGGTCATCTTGCCTCCGACCCTGGGCGATCCGATCGCTCGCGAGGCGGCTGCGCCCTATGCCGACTGGCTCAGGGCCCGCCACGCTGCGGGCGCGACACTCGGCTCGGTCTGCGCCGGCGCCTTCGTGCTTGCCGAGGCCGGCCTGCTGTCGGGTCGTGCGGCGACCACGCACTGGGCCTATCGCGACGCGCTGGCGATACGCTTTCCCGACATCGTGCTGGATGCCGACAAGCTGGTCATCGACCACGGCGACATCATCACCGCCGGCGGCTATATGGCCTGGACCGACCTTGGCCTGAAACTCGTCGATAGGGTGCTTGGGCCGACCGTCATGATGGACACCGCCCGTTTCATGCTGGTCGACCCGCCGGGACGCGAGCAACGCTTCTACAGCCCCTTTGCTCCCAGGCTGAACCATGGCGACGAGGCCATCCTCAAGGTGCAGCACTGGCTCCAGGCGAGAGGCGCGCGCGATGTGACGCTCGCCACCATGGCGGAGCATGCGGCCTTGGAGGAGCGGACTTTTTTGCGCCGCTTTCGCAACGCCACCGGCCTCAAGCCGACCGAGTATTGCCAGCACCTGCGCGTCGGCAAGGCGCGTGAGATGCTGCAAGCGACGACCCGATCCATCGACCAGATCGCCTGGGATGTCGGCTATGACGATCCCGGCTCGTTCCGCAAAGTGTTCGCCAGGATAACCGGCCTGGCGCCGGGCGATTACCGCAGGCGCTTTGGCGCAGAACGAGCGGCGGTGGTGGGCGTAGGGTGAGTTATCCCCTCGTTGAAGGCAAGCTCGCCGGGAAGAGAACCCCAACCGCCCATCTCCCGGCGAGCCTACAACCTGATTTGGAACGCAATCAGGACCGGGGTTAGCCGGCAAGCTGGAAGATGCAAAGCAGATGCCAGTCAACATTTCCCGAAATGGGACACCGGCCGGAGCTTCTTTCCTTCTCCCCTTGTGGGAGAAGGTGGATCGGCGCGCAGCGCCGAGACGGATGAGGGGTGCTGGAAGAAATGAGGCGTTGGTGTTCCCTGGAACACCCCTCATCCGACCGAGCTTCGCTTGGCCACCTTCTCCCGCAAGGGGAGAAGGAAGAACCGCGCCCAGCCGTTATCGGTATCGCGCTGGATTCCTTCTTAACCTTCTCCCCTTTTGTGGGAGAAGGGAAGTTCTCCCACCGCCTAAATCTCGAACTCGCCCTGCCCCTCATCCATGGCGCTGACGGTTTCTGCGGCGAGCGCCCTCGTGATCGGCGTCTTGCGCTCCAGTGCCGTGCGGTCGAGCCGCTCGACCACGCGCATCGCGGTGGCCAGCGAGCGCTCGATGCGGCGCACCAGATATTGCACGACATGCGGCTCGACCTCGACCTGGCGGTCGGCGAATAGTTTGGCGATGACACCGGCCAGCAAGAGATCGTCGGGCTCGTGGATCTCGACCATCGCCGCCGCCTTCAGCCGCGATGCGAGGTCGGGGAGCCTGACACCCCAGGCGGACGGAAAGCGCCGCGCGGTCAAGAGCAAGGTCGAGCCGGCCGCGCGCACCGCGTTGACCAGATGGAACAGCCCCTCTTCATCGACCGGACCGGCATCGACATCGTCGATCAGGGCCGGCCGCGCGCCGAGGCTCGCCATGCAGTCGCCGATCCGACCGGCGTCGACCTTCACCGCGCCGGCGCGGGCGCGCCAGATCGACGCCAGATGGGTTTTTCCACAGCCTGCGGGGCCAGCGAGCACGACCACCGGCGACGGCCAGTCCGGCCAGCGATCGACCAGCGCCACCGCCTGGCTGTTGGTGCCTGAGACGACGAGTTCGTCGCGCGAATAGCCGGTGCCGTGGCCGAGATCGAGCGGCAACTGGCGCGGCGGGTCGATCTTGTTGTCCGGCATCTGGCTCAACTGCGCGGCCCACCGCTCCCGCGGCGACGCGCCGGCAGCGGCGGCACAGGTTCGGTGTTGTGGCCCTTGTAGAGCGGCGACTCGAGATAGCGGGCGATGGCAAAGCGCACCAGGACGGCAACGGCAGCCGAGGCCGGCACGGCGATCAGCAAGCCGACGAAGCCGAACAGCGCGCCGAAGGCAAACAGCGAAAACATCAGCCACACCGGATGCAGGCCGACGCTTTTTCCCACCAGCCTCGGCTGCAGGATGTTGCCCTCGATGAACTGGCCGACGAAGAACACGCCGGCCACCGCCGCGACCATGGTCCAGTCCGGCCAGAACTGGACGAAGGCGACGCCGACGGCCAGCACCAGCCCGGTCAGCGAGCCGACATAGGGGATGAAGGAGATCAGCCCGGCGAACAGGCCGATGAGGATGGCGAAATTCAGACCGGTCAGCGTCAGCCCGGTGGCGTACATGGCACCCAGTACCAGGCACAGCGTGCCCTGACCGCGCACAAAGCCGGCGGTGGCGGTGTTGATGTCGTTGGCGATCGCCCTGACGGTCTGGACATAATCGCGCGGCACCCAGCTGTCGACGATCGTCACCATGCGATCCCAGTCGAGCAGCATGTAGAAGGCGACGACGGGCGTGACGACGAACAGGCTGACCACCGAGACCAGCGCCACGCCGGAACTCCAGATCGAGGTGAACACCGTGGTCAGCAGGCCGAAGCCGGAGGTCAGCAGCGAGTTCAACCCTTCGCGCAGGCCATTGGCGTCGACGCCGAATTGCTCTTCCAGCCATCTCGGATCGAAGCTGGTGATCAGGCTCTGCAGCCGGGTCAGGTATTCCGGCAGCTTGCTGGCAAAATCGGCCATCTGCGAAGCCAGCACCGGAATGAGAATGACGAAGGCCAGCACCAGAACGACGATGAAGGCAAACAGGATGACAATCGTCGCCATCAGCCTGGACAGGCCGAGCCGCTGCAGCCGGTCGGCGACCGGGTCGAGAAAGTAGGCGAGCACCATGCCGGCGACGAACGGCAGCAGGATGCCGCTGAAGACATAGAGGAAGACCGCGAGGATGATGGCGCTGATCAGCCAGAAGCGGATTTGGCGCCGAAACACGCCGGACGCGGCCGCATCGGCAGCGGCAGCTTCGGCTGCCGCGTCGATGTTCTGGTCAGGTATCCGGTTTGGAGCCTTCGCCATAGCCGCTCATATGCCTCAGCCAAGCCACGAGATAGGCCGCGGCCGAAGCCACGGTCAAGACCCCGGACAGCAATATGAGCACCGGCCTGAGCGGATCGAGATCGATGGCGAGGGCCAGTTCGCCCAGCACCACCGCCGCCAGCCCGATCTGGACGGCGGTGTTGGCCTTCGACACGAACAGCGGCTTCATCTCGACCGGGTGGGCCATGACGGTGGACAAAACGACGGCGCAGACGATCAGCGCATCGCGCGACACCATGGTGACGACCAGCCACAGCGGCAATTCACCGATGAAACCCAGCACCACGAACACCGAGACCAGCAGCAATTTGTCGGCCATCGGATCGAGATAGGCGCCAAGCTGCGAATACTGGTTGAAATGGCGGGCGATGAAGCCGTCGACGCCGTCGGAAATGCCGGCGATCAGGAAGCCGGCGAAAGCCCAGTCCCAGCGCCCCTGCAGCATGGCCAGCACCACGCCCGGCACCAGCACGAAACGCATGATCGTGATCATGTTGGGGATGGTCAAACGCATGTCCCGTCGCTTCTGTTTTGATGATACATGATAGAGATGAGAGGCTACGGCAAGTGAGAGCGACGCAGATGCTGCCAATCTCCGCTTGTGGGGAGAGATTGGCTATCTTCAAGGCCTTCGCCATCGCCAATGTTGGAGATTTGCCTGAGGCCTCTGTCCACGATTTTATGGTGCCGAAAATGCCTGAGCCAGCCGTTATCCTTGCGAGGCGCAGCCGTTCATGCGAAGAGCCCCGGAAAGCAGGAAAGAGTGATGAGCAAGCGCAAGAACGGGCTCACCTATGCCGAGGCAGGTGTCGACATTGATGCCGGCAACCTCATGGTCGAGAAGATCAAGCCGCTGGTGCGCGCGACGCGCCGGCCGGGCGCCGATGGCGAGATCGGCGGCTTCGGCGGCCTGTTCGACCTCAAGGCCGCCGGCTTCACCGACCCGGTGCTGGTCGCCGCCAATGACGGCGTCGGCACCAAGCTGAAGATCGCCATCGATGCCGGCAAGCACGACACGATCGGCATCGACCTCGTCGCCATGTGCGTCAACGACATCGTCGTGCAGGGCGCCGAGCCCTTGTTCTTCCTCGACTATTTCGCCACCGGCAAGCTCGATCCCGACCAGGGTGCGGCGATCGTCGGCGGCATCGCCGAGGGCTGCCGGCAGGCCGGATGCGCGCTGATCGGCGGCGAGACGGCGGAAATGCCCGGCATGTATCACGGCAACGACTACGACCTCGCCGGCTTTGCCGTGGGCGCGGCCGAACGCGGCCAGTTGCTGCCGACCGACGACATCGTCGAGGGCGACGTGCTGTTGGGGCTGGCCTCGTCGGGCGTGCATTCAAACGGCTTTTCGCTGGTCCGCCGCATCGTCGCCACCAGCCGCCTTGCGTGGACCGATCCAGCGCCCTTCAACGATGAAGCCACGCTGGCCGAGGCGCTGCTCGAGCCGACCCGCATCTACGTCAAGTCGATCCTCAAGGCGATCCGTAACACGCATGGCATCAAGGCGCTGGCCCATATTACCGGCGGCGGTTTCCCGGAAAACATCCCGCGCGTCCTGCCGAAGGATTTTTCGGCCGAGCTCGACCTCGACGCCATCGAGGTGCCGGCGGTGTTCTCATGGCTGGCCAAGACCGGCGGCGTGGCGCCCGACGAGATGATGCGCACCTTCAACTGCGGCGTCGGCATGATCCTCGCCGTCGCCTCCGGCCAGGCGGCACAGGTCGCGGCCGTGCTGCAGGAGGCCGGCGAGAGCGTGACGCCGATCGGCCGCATCGTGCCGCGCCGCGACGCCGGCGTGATCTATCGGGGCGCGATCGGCCTATGAGCATGCGCAAACGCACGGTGGTGCTGATTTCGGGACGCGGCTCCAACATGACGGCGCTGATCGCCGCGGCCAGCAACCCGGACTATCCGGCCGAGATCGTCGGCGTCATTTCCGACCGGGGCAATGCCGCCGGTCTCGGTATCGCGGCGGCGCGAGGCATCGCCACCAAGGTGATTTCGCGGGCCGACTATACCAGCAAGGAAGCGCATGACGGCGCAATCGACGCCGCGCTTGCCTCGCTCGGCGCCGAGATCGTGGCGCTAGCCGGTTATATGCGCATTCTCGGCGCGCGCTTCGTCGAGAAATGGCTGGGCCGGATGATCAACATCCACCCTGCCCTGCTGCCCGCCTTCAAGGGGCTGGATACGCATGCGCGCGCCTTGCGCGCGGGCATACGCATCCATGGCTGCACGGTGCATTTCGTCACGCTGGACATGGATGACGGCCCGATCATCGCCCAGGCCGCCGTGCCGGTGATGGTCGGCGACAATGAGGACATGCTCGCCGCGCGTGTGCTGAAGGCCGAGCACCGGCTTTATCCGCTGGCGCTCGGGCTGGTCGCCGAAGGCAAGGCGCGGATGGAAGGCGGCCGCACCGTGCTTGCCCACTTCGCCGACGATGCCGACAACAGCACCTCGGTGATCATGGCGCCCGATCCGCTGCGCGAGGAAACCGACCTCGAGCAGTTGGCGCGCATCACGCCCTGAGCAGGAGGAGGCCGGCATGGCGACAACGAAGCAACTCCTTCTTCTGCGTCATGCCAAGTCGAGCTGGGACGATCCTGACCTTATCGACTTCGACCGGCCGCTGTCGGCGCGCGGGTTGAAGGCCGCTCCGCTGGTCGGTCGCGAACTGGCCAGCCAGGGCTGGCTGCCCGATCTGGCGCTGGTATCGCCGGCGCTGCGCAGCCGCGACACATGGCGGCTGGTCTCGGCGGAACTGCCCGCGAAAACGCCGGCCAAATTCGTCCAGGCGCTCTACGAGGCCAGCGCGGCAGACGTTCTCGCCAAGGTCCGGCAGGCAAATGCGGCAACAATCAGCCTCTTGGTGCTCGGCCATAATCCCGGCCTGGAGGAATTCGCGCGCCGACTTGCCGGCGCCGGGTCGGATGCCGCGGCACTCAAAAAGCTTGAAGAAAAATTCCCGACAGCGGCTCTTGCCCGCTTCGTTTTCGACGGTGACTGGGCACGGCTGGCCCTCGGTGACGCGCGGCTGACGCACTGCGTTTGGCCGAAGGATCTGCGCTAAACGAGAGCTGTGACTTGATAAGCAAGAACGGCGGGCCAAGCCCGCCGCTCTTTGCGTTCCGTAGCTTGAGGATTTAGCGGCCCCAGTTGCCCCGGCCGGACTGAGGCACGACCGGTGCAGTCGTGCCGGGCTGGGTCGTCGCGTTGGTATTGACGGTATTGTGCTCCGCCGTAAACGGCTTGCGGATCGAGCCCGTGAACGTGCTGTCGACATTTCCAACAGCCGCATTGCCAATAGGCGCGGCCGGCTGACTGGCGCCGTCCGAACCATAGTGGTCGCTGCCGGCAAAGGCGCTGCCTGTGGCAATGAGGATGGCCGCAGCGGTGAGAGCAATCTTGGTCATTTCAGGTACTCCAGTACTTTCATACTTTCAGCGTTGTTGTCCGTCTCGTGGCGTGCCTTGGGAGGATTTCGCGTCGCTCGGACCACCCCGAGGTGGGTTGGCCCTGCAGCAGTTTCCAATCACGAAGATGTTCCGGCTACGACCTGAACCGGGTGCTTGAAATCCGCCAAAAGGCTTCCTTCGCCACAATCTTTGACTTTCTTCTCAATGCGTTAGGCGAATATTTCTGCCGCGTGGCCCGGCCATTTGCTGAGCCGACGTTCACTTGGTCTTGCACAATGCGTCAATAAAAACGAACCGATCGGTTCGATTTCCTGCACAAATGAAATCGCGGATCTACCGGTTTTGCGCTGCCGCCCTAGACGTGCACGTCGCCAAAGGAGAGCTCGCCGTCGTCGCTGGCGGTCAGGAACGCCGTGACCAGCAGGCCGGCATAGAAGGCGGCGACCAGCACGACGATGACCAGGCCGGGAATGGGCCCCAGAGCAGCGCCGGCAACCGCCTCGCGCACCGAACTGACGAAGTCGATGCGGACACCTTCGGTTAGAAGACTGGGGGTCGACAGTTTCAGGATCCAGGCCAACAGCAGGATCAGCAGCATGTGGATGTAGTTTCGACGCAGACGGCGCGCCAACGCCGCTCGTTGCGAAATGAGGAATTTTGGAGTGCGCAGACTTTCGCCGACGACCAACAGCCAATCTGACGCGAAGTCCGGCTGCGGCGAGAATATCTGCGCGAAATAGTGCCGTTCGAACTGGCGTACTCTGGCCCGGTAAACGTCGAAGAAGCGATATCGCCGCGCTTCTATCCACAGCAGCAACAGGACAAGCAGCATGGCAAAAAGCAGTACGCCGTGATGCGCGCTGGCCGTCGAAAGCGAGATCGACAACATTGCCGCAACGACCGTTATCGCCCAATTGCTCGTCCGGTCCAGGCGGTCGCGCCACCCCGTCATGCGCAGAATCTCGGCGCGATGAAAATGCGCCATCGTGGTCACGAGTTCGCCGGGCGAAAGCGTCCTTCCAACGGGGGCCGGCGCTGCCAACGCTTCTGCCATCACCATGTCTCCACCGCCACGCAAAAACGGCTGGTTGGGCATATCGTTCCGACGCTTCACTTTGCCGGGCGCAGCCACACCTTGTTGTCGTGGAACGCCGCACCGCCATAGGGCGCCGGCGCGTCGGCGCCGGTCAGGACGTTGATGCCCTCGCCGCGCTCGTGGGCGCTGTTGGGCCAGATGCCTTCGGCGACCACGACGCCGCGCTTGACGCCGTCGAACAATCTTGCGTGCAGCACGACTTCGCCGCGTGCATTGCCGATCTCGACGCGGTCGCCATTGGCCAGCCCACAGGCTGCCGCATCGTCCGGATGCAAAAGCAGTTCCGGCCGTCCCTCCTTGGCTTTCGACACCGGCGTCTCGGAAAAGGTCGAGTTGAGGAAATTGCGCGCCGGCGAGGTGGCCAGCCGGAACGGATGCGCAGCATCCGCCACCTCGATCAGATCGACGTGGTCGGGAAATTCCGGCAGCCTTGCCACCGGCCCGAACAGGCCCATGCTTTTCGGCGGCCGGTTGGGCGCCGCCTGCCCGGTCCAGTCGGCGCGAAAGCGGAATTTTCCGTCCGCGTGGCCGAAGCCGTCGATAAAATGCGCCGCTTCGAAAGCCGGCTGCAAATCGAGCCACTTTTGTTCCTTGAGGCTCGAAAAACTGCCCAGCCCGCGCTTGCCCAAAATGATGTCGATATGCTGCTGCTCGGTCATGCCGAAGCCAGGCCTGTCGCCAACACCGAGCCTTTTGCCGAGTTCCTCGATGACGAAATGGTTGCTGCGCGGCCCTTCCGGCGGGTCGATCAGCTTCGGCCCGAGCGTGATGTGCTGATTGCCGCCACCCTTGTAGACGTCGTCATGCTCTAAAAACATCGTCGCCGGCAGCACGACATCTCCGAGTTTTGCGGTGTCGGTCATGAACTGTTCGTGCACGCAGGAAAACAGGTCGTCGCGCAGAAAACCCTGCTTCACCAGCCGCTGCTCCGGCGCGACATTGACCGGATTGGTGTTCTGGATCAGCAGCGCCGTCACCGGCGGGCCGCCATAGAGCGCATCCTCAGCGCCGGTCAGCACCGGGCCGATGCGCGAATGGTCGAGATGGCGGATCGCCGGGTCGCGCATCCGCGTGCCTTCCAGCAGTTCCTGGTTCAGCTTGAAGATGCCCGAATTGGAATGGAAGGCGCCGCCGCCCTCATATTGCCAGCAGCCGGTCACCGCGGCGATCGAGGCGGCGGCATGCATGTTGACCGAGCCGTTGCGCTGCCGCGAAAAACCGTAGCCGAGGCGGAAATAGGTTTTCTTGGTCGTGCCAACGAGACGGGCGAAGGCTTCGATCTCATCGACGGAAAGCCCGGTGATATCAGCCGCCCATTGCGGCGTCCTCGTCTGAAGATGCGCTTCCAGACCGTGCGGATCGTCGGTGTATTTTGCCAAATAGGCGCGGTCGGCCATGCCGTCACGGAACAGCACATGCATCACCGCGCAGGCCAGCGCACCGTCGGTGCCGGGCTTCAGCACCAGGCCGAGATCGGCCTGCTTCATCGTCGCGTTCTCGTAGACGTCGATGACGACGATCTTGGCGCTGCGCTCCTTGCGCGCCTTGATCGCGTGGGTCATGACGTTGACCTGGGTGACCACGGCATTGGTGCCCCAGACCACCACGCAGTCGGACTTGGCCATCTCGCGCGGGTCGGGACCGCGCAGCGCGCCGGCCCCCATCATCCAGCCGGTCCAGGCCAGATTGGTGCAGATCGAACCGAAAAAGCCGGAATATTTTTTCGCGTGGCGCAGCCGCTCGATGCCATCGCGCTGCACCAGTCCCATCGTGCCGGCATAGTAATAGGGCCAGACCGTCTCCGAGCCGTATCTTGCCTCGGCCGCGATGAATTTTTCGGCGACCAAGTCGAGTGCGGCCTCCCAGCTCGCGTCCTTCCAAAGGCCCTCACCCTTGGCGCCCGCCCGGATCAGCGGCTTCAGCAAGCGGTCGGGATGATGGACGCGGTCGGCATAACGGGCGACCTTGGCGCAGATGACGCCAGCCGTGTAGCTGTTGGCCTTGGCGCCATGGACGCGGCCGATGCGCTTGCTGTCGAGCAGCTCGACCTCGAGCGCGCAGGTCGACGGGCAATCATGCGGACAGGCCGAATGGCCGATCCTGAGCTTGGCGTGCTGATTCATGGGGCGAGATTAGCGGGTTCCGGACACGGCGTGTAGGGCCAGATCGCGCAAGCGCCTATCTCCCCCCTTGAGGGGGAGATGTCGCCGAAGGCGACAGAGGGGGTCGCGGGGCGGGGGGGGCCCGCAGCGGTAGCGGCGGAGTTGGGCGGGGGGGGCCGGCGCGCGGCCCCCCCCCCCGCGGCCGCGCGGGCGGGGGCCCCGCCCCGGGGGTGTGGGCCCCGCGCGCCCCCGCCCCTACCCCCCCGGGGGGGGGGGTTTGGGCGCGGAGGGCTACTGGGGGGGCCGCGGCGCGTGGAGCGCCGACATCTTTCGCGACGAAGTAAGACGCTGGCGAACTACGCGAGACGACCCCCCTCTGCCCTGCCGGGCATCTCCCCCTCAAGGGGGGAGATCACGCGCTACTCCGCCGTGCCTTCCTCATACTCTGCCGACATCGACAGCCATTTTTCCTCATGGCCGGCCAGTGTCTGGGCCAGTTGCGAGCGCTCCTTGGCCAGCCGTGTCGCCGTCGACGGGTCCTTTTCGTAGACCGCCGGATTGGCGAGTTCGTCCTCGATCAAGTCGATGCGCTTGCGAATGCGGTCCATCAGCGCTTCGGTGGCGCGGATCTCCTTGGCCAGCGGCTCGAAGGCGGCGCGGCGCGCCGCCGCGTCACGGCGGCGGTCGGCCTTCGAGGCCTTTTCGGCCTCGCGCTTGCCGCGGCGGTCGCCGGCCACGCCGGTGACCAGCGTCTTGTAATCATCGAGGTCCCCGTCAAAAGGATTGACCGTCCCGTCCTTGACCAGCCACAGCCGGTCGGCCGTTGCCTCGAGCAGATGGCGGTCGTGCGAGATCAGGATGACGGCGCCGGGAAACTCGTTCAGCGCATGGATCAACGATTCACGGCTGTCGATATCGAGATGGTTGGTCGGTTCGTCGAGGATGAACAGGTTTGGCCCCTCGAACGCCGACAGGCCCATCAACAGCCGCGCCTTCTCGCCGCCCGACAGGTCCTTGGCGGCGGTGTTCATCTTTTCGGTGGTCAGTCCGAACTGGGCGACACGGCCGCGCACCTTCGATTCCGGTGCTTCCGGCATCAGCCGGCGGACATGCTCATAGGCGTTTTCACTCGGTCGGAGATCGTCGAGCTGATGCTGGGCAAAGATCGCCACCTTCAGGCCGGGCGCCACCGTCATGGTCCCGGTCTCCTGCTGCAGGCGGCCGGACAGCAATTTGGCGAAGGTCGACTTGCCGTTGCCGTTGGCGCCGAGCAGTGCGATACGGTCGTCGGCATCGATGCGCAGCGTCATCTTCTTCAGGATCGGCTCACCCTCGACATAGCCGACATTGACGTTGTTGAGGGCAATGATCGGCGAGGCCACCGTCTTCACCGGCTCGGGAAAGGAGAACGGCCGCACGTTGTCGTTCACAATCGCGGCGATCGGCTTCATCTTCTCCAGCGCCTTGATGCGCGACTGGGCCTGTCTCGCCTTGGAAGCCTTGGCGCGGAAGCGCTCGACGAAGGACTCCATATGCTTGCGTGCGGCTTCCTGCTTGACCCTGCCCTTCTCCTGCAATTCGCGCTGCTCGGTGAATTGGCGCTCGAACTGGTCGTAGCCGCCGCGCCAGAAGGTCAGCTTCTTCTGGTCGAGATGGACGATCGAGTTGACGGCGCGGTTGAGCAGGTCGCGGTCATGCGAGATCAAAAGCACCGTGTGCGGGTATTTCGACACGTAGTTTTCCAGCCACAGCGTGCCTTCGAGGTCGAGATAGTTGGTCGGCTCGTCGAGCAGCAGCAGATCGGGCTCGGCAAACAGCACCGCGGCGAGTGCGACGCGCATGCGCCAGCCGCCGGAGAACGACGAGGCCGGCCGCCGCTGGGCGGCGTCGTCGAAGCCAAGACCGGCGAGGATGGTGGCGGCACGAGACTCGGCCGAATGGGCGTCGATATCGGCGAGCCGCATGTGGATGTCGGCGATGCGGTGCGGATCGGTCGCCGTCGTTTCCTCATCGAGCAATGCGGAGCGTTCTAGGTCGGCCTTGAGCACGATCTCGATCAGCGGCTCCTCGGTGCCGGGAGCCTCCTGCGCCACCTGGCCGATGCGCGTGTTCTTCGGCAGGCCGATCGAGCCGGTTTCGGAGGCGAGGTCGCCGGTGATCGCCTTGAACAAAGTGGTCTTGCCGGTGCCGTTGCGGCCGACAAGCCCTGCCTTGCTGCCGGCCGGCAAGGTCAGCGAGGCATGGTCAAGAAGCAGGCGTCCGGCCATGCGGAGCGAAAGGTCGTTGATGATCAGCATGGCCGCGCTTTTGCACGGGACGTCAGCGCTTCGCAAGACCTCGAGCGCCGGTTGGCCGCATAACGCATGAAAATGGCCGCCAGCGGCGGGTTGCCCGGTGCCGCGGGCGGAGAAAGAAGACGTTTGATCCGATCGCCGGCCTCGCCGATCAAACGACTCCGGGCTGGGCCGGGAACCGGCTGCGATGGCGTGGCGCCTGGCGAGCATCGGCTTCATCGCAGCCGAAAACTGCGCATTTGTCAGTCAATTGCCGGTGCAAGGCGGTCGTCTTCGGCTATCGCGTCATGACGCAAGGGCAAGACTCAGCTATGTCTAGGTGTGCGGCGGACCTGATACCCGCCTGGCCGGCGTCATCGCTCCCCTCCCAAGCGGCGCCGGCCATCTTTCCTACAGGCTTCCATCACTGCGCCGGCGGCGCGGCGGGTTGACCATCGCCTGGCGTCGCGTTGGGCGCAGGGTCGACCTGCGGGTTTTGATCGGCGCCGGGAGCCTTTGTCGGTGGAATGTTGTTGTCGCAGGCAGCGATTGCCAGCGCTGCGGCCAAGACGAGCCAGGTCGGGGCCAGCAAGATTGAGAGCTTGTTCATCGCAACCTCCTGTCACCGGGCAAACGAGACGGTGCCGATTTGGTTGCACGCTCGGGCAAGAGCTTGGGACGTTTTGGAACCCCGGGAACAAAACGAGAGAGGGGAACAAAACGCCGGCTCCTCGGTTGGTCCACACCAATGGAGAAAATCATGATCCGTCTGCTCATAGCCGGGGCCGCCGTCTATGTGGCCTACCGCATCGTCAGGGAAATCGTCGACGAGGTGCCCGACGACTTCGATCCGCTGTTGCTGCCGCCTCCCGATGACGACAAGTCGCTGCCGCGGCAGTCGGCGGCGATGGGCGTCGAGCCGCAGCGCTAGTTTCGGTTCGTCGGTCGGGCGCCAGCAGGATCGGACGCACGTACGAAAGCGTTGCGAACAAAGCAGAAACGATGCTTGATGGGCAATGAACCTCGCTGCCCGTGATTCGACCTTCCGGCCTGCCTATCTCGCAAAGCTGAATGCCGAGCAGTGCGTTGCCGTCGAGCATGGCGACGGCAAGGTCGCCGGGCCGCTGCTGGTGATCGCCGGGGCCGGCTCCGGCAAGACCAGCACGCTGGCGCATCGCGTCGCGCATCTGATCGTCAGGGGCGCCGACCCGAGGCGCATCCTTTTGATGACGTTTTCGCGTCGCGCCGCATCGGAATTGGCCAAGCGCGTCGAGCGCATCGCCGGCGAGGTGCTCGGCCGCGACGCATCCGTCATCACCGATGCTCTCACCTGGGCCGGCACGTTTCACGGCATCGGCGCCAGGCTGCTGCGCGACTACGCTATGGAGATCGGCCTCGATCCGGCCTTCACCATCCACGACCGCGAGGATTCGGCCGACCTGATGAACCTCGCCCGGCACGAACTCGGCTTCTCGAAAACCGAAGGCCGTTTTCCGACCAAGGGCACCTGCCTGGCGATCTATTCGCGTGCCGTTAACGCGCAGGCGCCGCTCGGCGAAGTTTTGGGTTCGGTGTTCCCCTGGTGCGCGGCGTGGGCAGAACAGCTTAAGGCGCTGTTCGCCCGATATGTCGAGGCCAAGCAGGCGCAGAACGTGCTCGATTACGACGACCTGCTGCTCTACTGGGCGCAGATGGCCGGCGAGCCGGAAATATCGGCGCATCTGGGTGGGCGTTTCGACCATGTGCTGGTCGATGAGTACCAGGACACCAACCGGCTGCAGGCCTCGATCCTCGCGGCGCTCAAGCCGGACGGATCCGGGCTGACGGTGGTCGGTGACGATGCGCAGTCGATCTATTCGTTTCGCGCCGCCGAAGTGCGCAACATCCTCGATTTTCCAAAACAGTTCGCCCGGCCGGCCGAGATCGTCATGCTGGAGCGCAACTACCGCTCGACCGAGACCATCCTGGCCGCCGCCAATGCGGTGATCGGCGAGGCCTCGGAGCGCTTTACCAAAAACCTCTGGTCGGAGCGCAAATCGACCGAAAAGCCGAAGCTGGTCAGCGTCCGCGACGAGGCCGAGCAGGCGAGTTACGTCTGTCAGGCGATCCTGACCGAGCGCGAGGCCGGCACGGCGCTGAAGGCGCAGGCCGTGGTGTTTCGCGCTTCGCACCACAGCGGGCCGCTGGAGATCGAGCTGACGCGCCGCAACATCCCGTTCGTCAAGTTCGGCGGGCTGAAGTTCCTCGACGCCGCCCATGTCAAGGACGTGCTGGCGGTGCTGCGCTTCGCCGAGAACCCGCGCGACCGCGTCGCCGGCTTTCGCGTGCTGCAGCTTTTGCCCGGCATCGGCCCTTCGGCGGCTTCGCAGATCGTCGACACCATGGCGACGTCGCTCGACGAAGCGATGGGGCTGGCGCGCTACCGCCCGCCGCAACGCGCCGCCGACGACTGGCCGGGTTTCGTCGCACTGTTCTCGCAGCTTCGCGCCGGGTCGGGAAAATGGCCTGTTGACCTCGAACAGGTCAGGCTCTGGTATGAGCCCCATCTCGACCGCATCCACGAGGACGCGACGACGCGCCGAGCCGATATTCTGCAGCTCGAACAGATCGCCTCGGGCTATGCCTCGCGCGAGCGTTTCCTCACCGAGCTGACCCTCGATCCGCCGGATGCAACCAGCGACGAGGCTGGGCCGCCGCATCGCGACGAGGACTATCTGATCCTGTCGACCATCCATTCGGCCAAGGGCCAGGAATGGAAGAACGTCTTCGTGCTCAACACCGTCGACGGCTGCATCCCGATCGATCTCGCCGTCGGCTCGAAGGAGGATATCGACGAGGAGCGCCGCCTGCTCTACGTGGCGATGACGCGGGCCAAGGACGGCCTGCACCTGGTCATGCCGCAGCGCTTTTTCGTCCACGGCCAGGCGGCGCGCGGCGATCGTCATGTTTACGCCTCGCGCACCCGCTTCATCCCGGCCTCGATCCTCGGCGCCTTCGAACAGACATCGTGGGCGAGCGTCCAGGCCAGGGATGATCCGCGCCGCCAGCCGCAAGTGCGCGTCGACCTTGGCGCCCGCATGCGCGACATGTGGAAATAGGCCGCTCTTCGGCACGACGCTCATGCCACGGAGTCTGGTGGCGAAAAATCAAATTTCGGCAACATGGAACCTGATGCCGCAATCCGCGTTTCTGGGCGTCCTACCCCCGGTCGGAGAGCGGCGTCCGCCCGTCACCTCCGCCCAATTCGAGAGGCCAGAATGCACGATAAGACATTTTTCACCCCGGTCGCCGTAACCGTCGGCGCCGGCCATAAGCGCATGATCGCTTCGCTGTTCGACATGCATGAGTTCCTGACCGAGTTTCCACCATCGCGGCGACGCCTGAGCTATGGCGCGGCGGTGAAGGCCTGCGAGGCGGCACGCGCCGGCGAGATCTCGCCCGAAGCGGCGTGCGACGCCCTGATCACCTTCGCAGTTTCGGCAGGCATTCTCTGGCCCTCTGCGCAGCCGGCAGTCTCGGTCAAGCCGATCGCCCGCGACCAGGGCGGATACCCCGCCTGACTGGCCAGGCCTCTTTTGCGACTATGGCCCGTCGAAGTTGCTGTTCGTCTTCGACGGGTTTTCCTGTCAATTCGATCCGATAATCCGAAATCAGGCGTAGGCGCGGCCCTCTTCGCTGCGCTGGAACAGCGTCAGGTCGAGCGGCACCGAAGGCCGGCCGAGAATGGTCAGGATCGCGTGCGCCTGGCCGCGGTGATGGGTCTGGTGATTGAAGAAATGATCAAGCGCCGGCGCCAATCGCTGCGAGACGGTGCGCATGTCGGAGACGGTCATGTAGGAGAAGCGGCCGGACAAACCCTTGTCGCTTAACGCCCCAACCCAGTCGACGATCCTTTTGTCTTCGGCCTGGCGCGCCAGCCGCAGGCCCGGCAGGGCGCGGTGCAGGATCGTGTCGAGTCTGGCCGGCGCGTCGCCCTCGCCGGTAAAGCGCCTCATCCAGATGCGATCGGCAGTCAGGACATGGTTGAGCGTGCCCATCATCGAGCCGAAGAAGACCCCGACGTTGCGGTGAAAATCTTCCTCGTCGAGATCGGCGGCGGCATCGTAGATGCGGCTATTGGCCCATTGATTGTAGGCAGCAAACATCATGAAGTGCTGTTTCATCGTTTTCTCCGGCCCGCGAGACCCCGTTCCGGGTGCTTACCGCAAGGCCCGAACGTCGCTCTAGTAGACCGCAGGGAAGCTGCCGCCAATGACCATTCTGCTCTATGACCTCGTCGGACGCGATGGCGCCCGTCCGTTCAGCCCGCATTGCTGGAAGGCGACGATGGCGATTGCCCACAAGGGCCTCGATATCTCAACCGTGCCGACACGCTTTCTCGAAGTGCCCACCGTTGAAGGCGGCGTTTCAAAACTCGTTCCGGTGATCCGCGACGGCGAGAAGGTGGTCGCCGATTCATTCGCCATCGCGCTCTATCTCGACGAGGCCTATCCAGAGCGACCGACATTGTTTTGCGGCGACGGCGGCAAGGCGATGGCGCGCTTTATCGAACGCTGGTCGCAACTGACCATCCACCCCTATGTCACCACTGCGGCAATCATGGACCTGCACGCCATGCAGGACGAGGCCAACGCCGCCTATTTTCGCCAAAACCGCGAGCAGCGCTTCGGCCAGAGACTGGAAGAGGTGGTGGCGGCGCGGGACGCCGGCCTTGGTGCCTTCCGTACCTCGCTGGAGCCATTGCGCTCGATGCTGGCCTATCAGCCGTTCATCGGCGGCCAATCACCGCTGTTTGCCGACTACATCGTCTTCGGCGCGCTGCAATGGGCGCGCATCGCCTCACCCTACCGGTTGCTCGACGACAGCGATGTGGTGGCGCAGTGGTTCGAGCGCTGCCTCGACCTGCATGATGGGCTCGGCCGCACGGTGGCGGCGGCTTCATAGGGGAGTAGGGGAGTAAGGGAGTAGGTTAGTAGGGAGTAACGAGGTTAGCGTCGGCGCGCATACCTACTGCCCTACTGCCCTACTGCCCTACTGCCCTACTGCCCTACTGCCCTACTGCTTACTGCCTTACTCCCCTACTCCCCTAGCAAAGAGACACCATGACCTCAGACCCGGAATTCCCGGACGATTTTCGCGCCGATCTGGTCAACCTCTTCCTGTGGCGGCGGGACGTCAGGCGATTCAGGCCGACGCCGCTCCCCGAAGGCGCGCTGGAACGGCTGCTTGACCTCGCCAGCATTGCGCCCTCGGTCGGACTGAGCCAGCCTTGGCGTTTCGTCGTGGTCGAGAGTGCAGCGTGCCGCGGCGCCGTCAGGGCATGCTTCGAGCGCTGCAATGCGGAGGCGCTCGCATCGTTCGGCGGCGAACGCGCCGCGCTCTATGCGCGCCTGAAGCTTGCCGGCCTGAACGAGGCGCCTTGTCAATTCGCGGTCTTTGCCGACCGCGGGACGCAGCAGGGACATGGGCTCGGCCGCCTGACCATGCCCGCCACCATCGAATATTCGGCGGTGATGGCGATCCATACTTTTTGGCTGGCGGCGCGCGCCGAAGGAATAGGCATGGGCTGGGTCTCGATCCTCGACCCGGCCGAAATGGCGACGATCCTGGACGCGCCGCCGGAGTGGACGCTGATCGGCTACTTCTGCGTCGGCTACCCCTGCGAGAACCACAGCGTGCCGGAACTGGAGCGAGAAGGCTGGGAAGTCCGGCGCGCTTCGATGGTGATAAGGCGGTAGTGCAACGGCAACCCTGCCATCCTCATTTGCAGGGAAGAATGGATACTAGGATGATTTCGCCGATCGCCGGCGTTGCCAACAAGGCACCATGGCAAAGCCAGCCGTGACGGCCTTGATCTGAGGAAGGGCAAAAATGTTTCGCTACGACGTGCAGGCCGAGATCTGGGTCTATCCAGGCAAGGGCGGCTGGCATTTCGTGACGCTGCCGCCGGAGCTTGGGGCACGGATCAAGACGGCAATGGCGGGGATGGCACGGCCCTGGGGCTCGCTTGGCGTGGAAGCCGTCATCGGCCAGACGAGATGGCGAACATCGCTGTTTCCCGACAAGAAATCCGGCAGCCTGCTGTTGCCGATCAAGACGGCGGTGCGGGTCCGCGAGGGCCTTCGGGCTGGCGACACGGCCAAGCTGACGATCGAGATGCAGTTATGACAACATTGGTTTTGGCTGACGGCGACACGCTTGCGGCGGTTAAAGCGCGTCGGCGACGCGCTTAAGTTCTTGTTTTTATGCATGTCGTTATCGCAAAACCGCTGCGCACTTGGCGCGAGATGCATTAGCGCCAGCCCCTTGGCAAGCCGGCGGGCGGCTTGTATAGAGCCCGCCACCCCTGAATTCCACCCTCCACCACAAGGACGACCCCATGGCGCTCGAACGCACCTTTTCCATGATCAAGCCGGACGCAACCCGGCGCAATCTCACCGGCGCCATTACCCAGATGCTCGAAGAAGCCGGCCTGCGCGTCGTCGCCTCGCGCCGGGTGTGGATGAGCCGTCGCGAGGCGGAAGGTTTTTATGCCGTGCACAAGGATCGTCCGTTCTTCGGCGAACTGGTCGAGTCGATGTCGTCGGGCCCAACGGTCGTGCAGGTGCTGGAAGGTGAGAACGCCATTGCCAAAAACCGCGACGTGATGGGCGCCACCAATCCGGCCAGCGCCGCCGAAGGCACCATCCGCAAAATACACGCGCTGTCGATCGGCGAGAATTCGGTGCACGGCTCCGACGCGCCCGAGACCGCCGCGCAGGAGATCAAATACTGGTTCTCGGACACCGAGATCGTCGGCTGAGCCGATAAGTCACCACGTCATATGCAAAAGGCCGGCGCAATGCCGGCCTTTTTCGTTGCGGCGATCCGGCACCGGACGCCGGGCGCCGACACCCGCCAACTGCGCATGATGCTCAAAAACCGAAACTGGTTATCAGCTCGCGGCGTTGAAGCGCAGGATGACGCGGTCGTCTTTGTCGACGATGATGAGCTTGCCGGCGTCGACGTGATACGATGCCGCCTTGGCCAGCGCGTCGAACAGCGCCTTTTCCTCGGCCATAGTCTCGGGCGCGCAGGCCTTGAAGGTCGAACCGATGTCACTGATGGCAATCGTCGAACCATCGACTTTGGCGGTGGCGAAGTAGACGTTGCAAGGCCCGTTGCCGCCGGCCTTGCCGGCCTCGTCGATCCTGAACGTCGCCTGCGGTTCGGCGATCACACCGATGCCGTCGATATACTCAATCAGCCAGATCTGCCCGACCACCGGGGCCGACGCCGGCTGCTCGCTCGACGTCACCATCTTCAGCATGATGGTCTGCGGCGCGTCGCTCAGTGGATCGACCTGGTGGCGCATATCGGAGATGAACAACAGCCTGTCGTCGACGGTGATGCGCGCCTGCAGCGCATAGGTCATATGGGGCCGGATCACCTGGGGATCAAAGCTGATCTCGAACTTGATCGGCACCTGGCCGGCCGGCGCCACCTTGCGCTCGCCGATGACAGCGGCCGTCGCGTCGGCCAGCGAGACATCGGCAAGCTGCACGGAAAGCACGGCGTTGGGCGGCAGAGCGATGCGCTCGCGATACATCACCTCGCCCTTCAGGGTCTTCTCGGCGGCGACGGACAACTCAGGCACCACCAGTATACCAAGGACCAGCGGCACGACACCGAAGATGAAGAACTCGGCGATCCTGCCCAGCATGATCCTGCTCCCCATAATGCGCCAAACTGGTCGGAAGGTCTCGCAGGATTGCGGTGGTTCCGTGGCGCCCCACACTGGCTGTTCACAGGGCGGTGCCTTCCGGCGGCTCGTTGCCCTGTGGTCGGCCTCCTTGGCGTGACAGGCGAAATATTGCTCACGCCAAGTCCCCTGGCGATCACGAAGTCGTGTCCCAAAAAGGTGTAACGCAGGGAACCTCCGGACCGAACTGGCCAATGCGCGCTTGAGGAATGGCGCGCGCAACAACCCAATCGGAGGTGAAATCATGTCAACAAGATCAACCGTGAGCGCGGCCTTCCTGGCCGGCGCCGTTGCCACGGCTCTTGCTTCTTTTGCGGCGGCCGCGCCGCTGTCCGAGGCAGAGGCCAAGGCGGCGATGGATGCCGGCAAGGAGAAGTGCTTTGGCGTCGCCCTCAAGGGGCAGAACGACTGCGCGGCAGGACCTGGCACCACCTGCCAAGGCACCTCGACTGTCGATTACCAGGGCAACGCCTGGAAGTTCGTCGACGGCGGCACCTGTACGACGATGGACCTGCCCGGCGACCGCAAGGGCTCGCCAACGGCGCTGACCCGCGACATCCCTTCCTAAGCAATGCAAGCTGCCCGGAAAGCGGAGATGAAGATGAACGGACTGGCCCCGGCATCCCGCATATCGAAAACCTCGCGCTTTCCGGCGCACCCGATCGCCGGCCTTGCCGGCACCAGTTTCAAGCACGAGCATCTGCACGCGATCCTTGGCGACGGCCCAAAGGACTGCTTCTTCGAGGTCCACGCCGAAAACTACATGGGGGCCGGCGGTCCGCCGCACGATGCGCTGGCCAGGATTCGCCGCGACTATCCCGTTTCGCTGCACGGGGTGTGCATGTCGATCGGCGGACCGCGGCCGCTCGACAAAGTGCATCTCGGACGTTTCAAGGCGCTCGTCGACCGCTATGAGCCGGCGCTCGTTTCCGAGCATCTCGCCTGGTCGACCCACGACACCACCTATTACAACGACCTGCTTCCCCTGCCCTATACGCCGGCAACGGTTTCGCGCGTGGCGGATCACATCGATGAAATGCAAGAGACGATCGGCCGCCCGATCCTGCTCGAAAACCCCTCGACCTACGTCCTTTTCGCGGAATCGACGATGAGCGAGACGGATTTCATCGGCGCGCTGGTGCAGCGCACCGGTTGCGGCCTGCTGCTCGACGTCAACAATGTCTTCGTTTCGGCCACCAATCACGGCTATTCAGCACTTTCCTACCTCGCGGATTTCCCGCTCGCGCATGTCGGCGAAATCCATCTGGCCGGGCACGCCGAGCAGGAGGATGACGAGGGCGACCTGCTGCTCATCGACAGCCATGACGGTCCGGTCGCCGACGCGGTCTGGAAGCTCTTCGATATCGTCATCGGCCGATGCGGACCGCTGCCGACGCTGATCGAGTGGGACAGCGCCATTCCCGACTGGCCGGTGCTCAAGGCGGAGGCCGCCGCCGCCCAAGCGATTCTCGACCATCACGCCGACAGCCACCAAGTGTTCGGAAAAGCCCATGCCGCAGGATGAACTCCAGTCGGGCGATCTTGGCCACCGGTTCGACTATGCCGCGGCATTCACCGCCGGTTTGCTCGATCCTGACCGTGTCCCGCCTGACGCTGTCTCCGGGCCGAACGGCAAGGCAGCGGTCAAACGATACGCCGTCTACCGCAACAACGTCACGGTCAGCCTGATCGATGCGCTGGCCGCCAGCTTTCCAGCGACGCTGCGCATCACCGGCCCGGACTTCTTTCGGGCGATGGCGCGCTTCCATATCCGCGAAACGCCACCCACTTCGCCGCTTCTGTTCGAATACGGCCACGACTTTCCCGACTTCATCGAGCGCTACGACTATGCGCGGCCGATGCCATGGCTGGCTGACGTGGCGCGCCTGGAGCGGGCCTGGCTCGACGCCTATCATGCCGCCGACGCGGAACCGCTGGCTTGCGTAGCACTGGGCTCGATCCCGCCTGAACGGCTGGCCGATACCGTGTTCGTGCCACACCCGGCAACGCGTGCGATGCGCTCGCGCTATCCGGTCGTGACGATCTTTGCGGCGAACCGGCGCGACCGCCCAGTCGGGCGGATCGAGGCGGACGGCCCTGAAGATGCGCTGGTCACGCGGCCTGGGCTCGAAGTCTTTGTTCGCCATCTGCCGCCCGGCGGCGCAGCTTTTCTGGATCGTCTGATGGCGGGCGAGCCGCTCGGCGCGGCGGCCGCGGCAGCATTTGCGGAAACTCCCGAATTCGACCTTGCCGCCAACATTGCCGGCCTGCTGCAAGCAGGCGCCTTCACAGCGGCAGACCAGGGAGGGTGAGCATGACGAACCATGGATGGAACGCCAGCACCGAGCCGCGAGGGACTGCCACCCTCGTCGAGAGGGTGAATGCCGCGCTGCGCACGAGTGCCACACCTTCGCTGACGCAACTCGTCCTGCGCTGCGCCCTCGCTGTCCCGTTCTGGCGGTCCGGTGTCAACAAATGGGACGGGTTTTTGCAGTTGAACGAGGTCGCCGTGCTGCTTTTCAGCTCGGAGCTCAAGCTGCATCTGCCCGGCGGCCCCTACGATTTTCCTGCGCCTGGGCTGGTGGCGTTCGCCTCAGGATCGGCGGAAATCCTGCTGCCAATTCTTCTCGTTCTCGGCCTAGCGACACGACTGGCGGCATTCGGCCTGCTCGTGATGACGCTGGTCATACAACTCACCGTGCCGGACGGCTGGCCGCTGCACATCACCTGGGCGGCGATGGCGCTCGGCATCATGGCGTGGGGACCCGGCCGGGTTGCGCTCGATCACTGGATCGGCACTGACAAGGCTGATGGGAGGCCGAGGGGTGATCGGGGTTGATGTGAACCTCGCCCTCCAGCGGTGACGCGAAGCATCAATTTCGTTTCGGCACGGCCTGCTTCCAGCGGCTGGCGGCCTCGTCGTCGGCCTCCTTGGCATCGACCCAGCCGCCTGCCGAGCCGTCGGTGTGATGTTCCTTCTTCCAGAACGGCGCGCGCGATTTGAGATAATCCATCAGGAAGTTCGCCGCCTCGAACGCCGCCTGCCGATGCGCGGAGGCAGCGACCACCAGCACGATGTTCTCACGGGGCGCGATCCTGCCGTGGCGATGGATGGCGGTGAGCCCCTGCAGCGGCCAGCGGTGAACCGCCTCGGTGGCGATGCGGCCGATCTCGGCCTCGGCCATGCCGGGATAATGTTCGAGCTCGAGTGCCGCGAGCCTGCCTGCCTCGTCGCGGCAGAGACCCGAGAAAGTAACCACGGCGCCGATGTCGGCGCGGCCTTGCGTCATCTTGGCGATCTCGGCGGCGACATCGAAATCCTCCGCCTGGATGCGCACCGTCGGCACCACCGCGCCGGGCATTTCAGCCACCCGTCATCGGCGGGAACAGCGCGATCTCGCGCGCGCCTGATATCTTCTCGCGGTGCTCGACATGTTCCTGGTTGATGGCGACGCGGATCACGTCAGGATATTGCAGCGCGTGCTCGTACTCCTCGCCGCGCGATTTCAGCCAGCGCAGCAGGTCGGCCACCGTCTCGATGCCGGCGGGCAATTCGACGTCCTCTTGCGGCTTGCCGATCCGCTCGCGCACCCAGGCGAAATAGATGAGCCTCGTCGACATGCTACTCATCCATGATGTGCTTGAGGCCGGCGCGGAAATAGTCGTAGCCGGTGTAAAGCGTCACCAGCGCGGCGATCCACAACAGCACCAGCCCGACCTGCGTGGTCAGCGGGAAGATCTTGTCGCCGGCAGGTCCGGCGAGCAGGAAGGCGATGGCGATCATCTGGATGGTGGTCTTCCACTTCGCCAGCTGCGTCACCGGTACCGAGACCTTCAGCGCCGCCAGATATTCGCGCAGGCCCGAGACCAGGATCTCGCGGCACAGGATGATGATTGCCGCCCACAGCGACCAGCCGGCGATGCCGGCATGCCTATCGGTATCGGCCGCCAGCAGCAGCAGGCATGTGGCGACCAGCAACTTGTCGGCGATCGGATCGAGCATCTTGCCGATATTCGAGGTCTGCTGCCAGGCGCGCGCCAGATAGCCGTCGAAATAATCGGTGATCGAGGCGAGCAGGAAAATGACCAACGCCGACCAGCGGGCGAAGTCGCTCGACTTCAGATGGCCTTCGAGAAAAAAACACAGCACAACCAGCGGCACCGCTAGGATGCGGACGTAAGTGAGCATGTTGGGCAGGTTGAATGCGCGCTGGGCCATTTCTTTGGAACTCTTTCTACCTGCCTACTCAAATCAGAAGCGAATGTGGGGGGTCAACAGATGATAGTCGATGGACCAGCCGAAAATAGCCGAATCATCAGCTCTCGTGAAAATGGTTGTAGACCAGCTTGGCGACCTGCTCGGAAATGCCATCGACCTTGACCAGATCCTCGATCGCGGCGCGGCTGACCGCCTTGGCGGTGCCGAAATGCATGAGCAGCGCGCGCTTGCGACCGGGACCGATGCCGCTGATCTCGTCAAGCGGGCTCTTGACCATCTCCTTCTTGCGGCGGGCGCGGTGGGAGCCGATGGCGAAACGGTGGACCTCGTCGCGCAGCCGCTGAACGAAATAGAGCACGGGGTCGCGTACGGGGAGCGAAAACGGTGGCTTGCCCCTGACGAAGAAGCGTTCGCGGCCGGCGTCACGGTCTTGGCCCTTGGCGATGCCGATGGCCTGGACGCGGTCCTCGATGCCGAGGTCGGCGAGGATTTGTCGTACCGCCGTCATCTGGCCCTGGCCGCCATCGATGAGGATGACGTCTGGCCAGGCCGGGAAGCCGCCTGCATCCTCGATATCGTCGCCCTGTTCGGCCAGGATGTCGTCCGCCGCCTGTTCGCTCCGCGGCACATCGCCATGTTCCTTCAGGAGGCGGGAGAAACGCCGCTCCATCACCTCGCGCATCATGCCGAAATCGTCTCCCGGCGTGATCTCGGTCGAGCGGATGTTGAATTTCCGGTACTGGTTCTTCACGAAGCCTTCCGGCCCGGCGACCACCATGGCGCCGACGGCGTTGGTGCCCATGATGTGGGAGTTGTCGTAGACCTCGATGCGCACCGGCGGTTTCTTCAGGCCGAAAGTCTCGGCGAAACCGGTGAGCAACCGCCCTTGCGTCGAGGTCTCGGCCAGCCGGCGGCCGAGCGCCTCACGGGCATTCTGCAGGGCGTTGTCGGTCAAATCCTTCTTCTCGCCGCGCTGCGGCACCGAGATCGCCACCTTGCGACCCGCGCGGGTGGAGAGCGCCTCAGCCAGCAATTCCTGGTCCTCGACGCCATGCGACAACAGGATGGCGCGCGGCGTCGGCTTGTCGTCATAGAATTGCGCCAGGAACGAGCCCAGCACCTCGGCCGCCTCCATCGCCGGATCGGCCTTGGGGAAATAGGCGCGGTTGCCCCAGTTCTGGCCGGTGCGGAAGAAGAAGACCTGGATGCAGACCTGGCCGCCTTCCTGATGGATGGCGAAGACATCGGCCTCGTCGACGGTCTGCGGGTTGATGCCCTGATGGCTCTGCACATGCGACAACGCCGCCAGCCGGTCGCGATAGATTGCGGCGCGCTCGAAATCGAGATTCTCCGCGGCCTGCTGCATGGCGGCGGAGATGTCGGTCTTCACCTTCTGGCTGCGGCCGGACAGGAAGTCCTTCGCCTCGGCGACCAGCCTGGCATAGTCACTATGCGAGATTTCGCCGGTGCACGGGCCGGCGCATCGCTTGATCTGGAACAGCAGGCACGGCCGGGTGCGGTTCTCGTAGAAGGAGTTGGTGCAACTCCTGAGCAGGAAGGCGCGCTGCAGCGAGTTGATGGTGCGGCCGACGGCGCCGGCCGAGGCGAAGGGGCCGAAATAGTCGCCCTTGCGCGAGCGCGCGCCGCGATGCTTGTAGATGCCGGGCGAGACATGATCGCCGGTCAAAAGGATGTAGGGAAACGACTTGTCGTCCCGCATCAGCACATTGAAACGCGGCCGCAACCGCTTGATAAGGTTGGCTTCCAGCAGCAGCGCTTCGATCTCGGTGCGGGTGACGACGAACTCCATCGTCGCCGTCTCGCGCACCATGCGGCCGATGCGGCTGGTGTGGAAGCGGCCTTGTGCGTAATTGGTCACCCGCTTCTTCAGGCTGCGCGCCTTGCCGACATAGAGCACGTCGCCTGCGGCATCCATCATGCGGTAGACGCCGGGCGCGTTGGGCAGCCGTTTGACCAGCGTCTGGATGACTTCGGCGCCGACCATGCCGTCGGCATCGCCGGCATGCGGCGTCCAATCGATGGCGGTGAAGGCGACGTCAGGGCCACCGGGGCCGGGCGTTGACGGTTCGACGATCTCCTCCGCCACCTCGTCCTCGAGGTCGACATCGGGCGGCAGGTCGTCGGCGGCGCCGACGCGTTTGTGTTTCTGGTCCATGGGACTCATTCGACAATGCCTGTCACATCCGGCGTCTGCCATGCAAGGTGCTGGCCGCCGTCGAGCGCGATCATCTGGCCGGTGACCGAGCTTGCGCCCCAGAGATAGCGGATGGTGGCGCCGAATTCAGGCAATTCCGGGCCGCGCTTCAGGATCAGGCCGTCGACCTGTGCGGCAAAGTCGCTGTCTTGCTGACGCGCGCTCTTCAGCGTCGGGCCGGGACCGATGGCATTGACGCGAATGCGGGGTGCCAGCGCCTGCGCCATCATCTGCGTCTGCGTCCACAATGTCGATTTCGACAGCGCGTATGAGAAATAGCGGGGCCTCGGGCGCCAGACGCGCTGGTCGATCATATTGACGATCAGCCCTTCCTCGCCTTCCGGCAGCGCGCGGGCGAATTGTTGCGCCAAAAATGCCGGCGCCTTCACGTGGATGGCGAAGTGACGGTCCCAGGCAAGCCAATCGACGTCCTGAACCGTATCATCCACGAACAGCGACGCATTGTTGACCAGCAGTGTAACAGGCCCGAGCGCGGCTTCGGCGCGGCCAACGAGGTCCTCGACCGCGGCCATGTCGGTCAGGTCGGCGGCGACCACAGCAGCGCGGCCACCCCCCTGGCCAAAGTGACCGCTGTTGATCCGCGCGGCCAATGCTTCCGCCTCGGCCCGTGAGCGGTTGCAATGGAGGGCGACGGCAAAACCGTTCGCGGCGAGATCCTCGACGATCGCCTTGCCGATCCGCTGGCCCCCGCCCGTCACCAGCGCCGTTCCAGCGGCCTTGCTCATCCTGTCAATCCTCAATGGGGCTCGATTTTGAGCCAGCCGATAAAATATGGCCGGCGAAGCGTTAAATGCCGTTCGGACCTTGGGCAGCATTGTGGCAAAGCGGCCGGATCGGTCTTTCGACTGTGGCCGGGACTCGGCCTGCCAGCCGCAATATAGGGCTACGGACCCCTTGCTCCAAGCGTCGTTCAGCGCGGCACGGCTAAGCCTCCTGACACCATCTGTTGCGCAGATGCAACGTCAAAGTTCAGCCTTATTCGTGCCAGGTAATGACCCAAGTTCAGGTTCGCTTCAGCCGTATTTTGACACGACATTCGGAACCGTTGAGCGCCAGACCCGTTTTTCCCCCCGGCGGGTTGAGGGCGCTTGTGAAAAGCAAGCCTGTGCCTGTGGCTTAAGGAGTAAAGAACAATGCAAGCCAATCTTAAATTTGCGCGACCGCTGGCGGTGGCGTTCGGGCTCTTCGCCCTCGGCGGAACCGCCTATGCTGCTGACGTCATCGCGGAAGAGCCGCCGGCCCCCGCCCCGATCGCCGAACTTCCGGTCGCTTCCTGGGCCGGTCCCTATGCCGGTGTGAGCGTCGGCTACGGCTTCAGCGGTCACGCCGATGCCGAGGATATCGGCACTGACGTCGACACCGATGGTTTTGTCGGCGGCGTCTTCGGCGGCTATCAGTGGCAGGCGGAGAACTTCGTCTACGGTGCTGAAGCCGATATCGGCTATAGCGGCATCGAGGGCGACGATGGCGGCGTCGAGGCCAAGGGCGGCTTCGAAGGCTCGCTGCGTGCCCGCCTCGGCTACGCCGTCACCCCGGAAATCCTGCTCTACGGCACCGCCGGTGGCGCGCTCAAGAACCAGGAGATCGAAGCGCTCGGCGCCAGCGACGAAAACACCATGCTCGGCTGGACGGCCGGCGTCGGTACCGACATCAAGATCACCGACAATGTGTTCGGCCGTGTCGAGTATCGCTACACCGACTTCGGCGACAAGGACTTTGACGGTATCGGCAAGGTCAAGTCGACCGACAACCGCGTCACCTTCGGCGTCGGTATGAAGTTCTAAAATCGTCCAAGCCACGACACGAAAAAGCCGGGCCTCGTGCCCGGCTTTTTTTTGCCTTTGGGCGACGTCTGCCCTTTTTGACGTCCACCCTCTTTCCGCGACAACTCGCCGCGCTCCGTCTTCCTTCCTAACCCCAACCAAATTAGCCGTTGCTCCCTATCAAGGCTTATGATTATAGTTAGTACGTGGCTCGCACGAACAAACATTTCGATCTGTGACGACCCGTTCAGCCGAGGCTGAGAAGGTCAGCTGTGGACAGGAACACTCGGTCAAAAGGGGAATGCATGTGAACCGCTTTCAGAAATTCTCCGCCGCGGGGCTCGTCGCGGCATCCTTCGTACCGGCGGCGCTTGCCGCTGATGACAAGCTGACGATCGGCATCGTCACCTTCTCGACCTCCGATGTCGACACCAACCAGATGGTCGACACCATGACCAAGGAAGCCCGGTCCAAAGGCTGGACGGTGGAAACGCTCAATGCCAATGGCGATCCTTCGCAGGCGATCACCAGCATCAAGCAGCTGGCGACCAAGAAGGTGAACGCCATCATTGTCACCGTATTCGATTCGACTGGCCTCGCTGCCGGGCTCCAGGCCGCAGCGGACGCAAAGATTCCGGTGCTTTCGGCCGGCGGCGGCATGGCCGACGGTATCGCGCTGTCGGCAAGCACCGGTGCCGCGCCGCCGCTGCTCGACTTGATGCTGAAGGACATCGGCAACACGGGGACCCTGCTCAACCTCACCTATCACCCCGGCATTCCGTGCCGGGAGCGCGCCGACGCCTTCGATGCGGCGGTCAAGGCGAATCCGGGGCTCAAGGCGACCTCGCACGAGATCAGCATCCCAGGCGCCGCCGAATCCTCGCAGGCCGCGACCAGCGCCTGGCTCGCCGCCAATGCCAACGCCAAAGGGCCGTTCGCCATCTTCAACTGCTATGACGACAACGCCATGGGGGCGATCGCGGCGCTGAAGCAGAATGGCCGCAGCGACGTGAAGGTCTATTCGTTCAACGCCACGGCGCCCGCCGTCCAGGCGGTCAAGGACGGGACGATGACCGCCACGCTCGGCGTCGACCTGACTTCGGCCGGCAAGATGCTGATCGACCAGATCCCCGACATCTTGTCGGCCGGCGACCAGTGGCAGCCTAAATCCTTCGTGCCGGGCTACACGCTCGTCACCAAGGACAATGTCGACCAGTTCATGAAGAACAATCCGCAGTGAGCTTCTGTAGATTGACGATCCGGCCAGGCTTGCCCGGCCGGATCGGAGCCCCATCATGAGAGCCGCGATGTCCGCTGACCATTCCCTGCCCGAAACTCCCGTTCCGGCAGACACGCCTCGTGTTTCATCGACAACGCATGCCTTGTATCCATCGCCCAGCGCCCGCGATCGGCGCGCGCTGCTGATGCGCCTTCTCGGGACCTACGGCACCATCATCGTGCTGGCATCGATGCTGCTGATCTTCTCGGTGCTGCAGCCGGCGACCTTCGCAACAATCGGAAATTTCCGCAACATCATCAATGACATGGCGATCGGCACCATCGTCGCGGCCGGCCTCACCGTGCCGCTCGTGGCCGGCGATTTCGATCTCAGCATCGGCTATGTCGCGAGTTTCTCCGGGCTGCTCGTGGTCGGCCTATTGAGCAGCAGCGGGCTGCCGATCCCGCTCGCCATCGTCCTCGTCGTCGGCCTCGGCACCATCATCGGTATTGTCAACGGTATCGTCGTTTCCAAGATCGGCGTGAACGCCTTCATCGCCACGCTTGGCACCGGCACGATCGTCGTCGGACTGAACTACGCCTATTCGGGCGGGATTCCGCTGCAGCTCACCCAGTCGCGCGAATTCACCAACATCGCCATCGGCCGGATCGCCGGGGTGCCGCATCTGGTCATCATCATGGCCTTCGTATTGGTGCTGCTGTGGATGATCCTCAACCGCACGGTGCAGGGCCAGCATATCAAGGCGATCGGCGTCAGCCCGGAATCGGCGCGCCGCGCCGGCGTCGCCGTCGACCGCAGCCGCATCGTCGCCTTCGCCATCGCCAGCACGTGCGCAGCAATAGGCGGCGTGCTGATGGCTTCCAATCTAGGGTCCGGACAGGTGACGGCCGGTGACGGCTTCATGCTGACTTCGTTCTCGGCCGCCTTCCTCGGTTCGGCGGCGCTCAGGGAGGGTCAGTTCCACATCCTCGGCACCTTGATCGGCGTGCTGACGGTCGCCGTCGGCAACAATGGTCTGGCCATGATCGGCGCGCCGATCTTCACCCAGTTCCTGTTCACCGGCTGCCTGCTCGTTGTCGCCGTGGCGCTCGGCGGCATCGGCCGCCGCTACGGGAGGGGTTAGGATGGCCCAGGCTATGCTGCTCGGCCTGCGCCGGATTAGCCGCAGCTTCGGCGGTATACAGGCGCTCGACAATGTTTCGCTGGACATCGCCAAAGGCGACGTCATCGGCCTCGTCGGCGACAATGGTGCCGGCAAGTCGACGCTGATCAAGGTCCTGGCCGGCGCCCACGATCCGACTTCCGGCGATGTCATCCTCGAAGGCCGGCCGCAAAAATTGTCGCCACCGGCCGAGGCGCAACGCCTCGGCATCGAGACGGTCTATCAGGACCTGTCGCTGATCGGCACCTTCACCGCGGCCGAGAACTTTTTCCTCGGCCGCGAGATCGCGTTTGGCCGCGGTCCGGCGCTATTGCGCTGGATCCGCCGCAAATCGATGGGCGATACCGCGATGCGGGGCCTCGAGGAACTCAACATCGACATCCCCGGCATACGCAGCAAGCCGGTCGACCGCATGTCTGGCGGCCAGCGCCAATTGGTGGCGATCGCGCGCGGCGCCTTCTGGGGCCATAAGTTGCTGCTGCTGGACGAACCGACGGCGGCGCTAGGCGTGCGCGAATCCCGCGAGGTGCTCGATCTCATCAAGCGGCTCGGTGCCCAAGGGCTGACGATCGTCATGGTCACGCACAATCTCGATCACCTCTGGCAGGTGTGCAACCGCGTGGTGGTGATGCGCAGGGGCCGCAAAGCCGCCGACCTCGCGAGTTCCGCCACCAGTATGGAAGACGTCGTCGCCTACATCACCGGCGCCAAGGAGCCGATGACACCCCGTCCAGCGACCACGGAATCGGGAGCATGAGCGGGCCCGACACGATAACGCTGCGACGGCTGCTGGCCGATGCGCCCAATCGCTGGGGCCATTGGGGCGCCGACGACGAGATCGGTGCGCTCAACTATCTGACATCAGACGAGGTCAAGCGCGGCCTGGCCACGGTGCGGCACGGCCGCACCTTCACGCTCGGCGTGCCGGTCGCGACCCAGGAAGGCGACGCCGTGTTTCCCGGCCGCTGGCCGGCGAAGCATTTCATGGTCGCCGACAAGGCCGGTTTCGAGAACGGCCATTGGCAGCCGCTCGCCGGCGGGCTCGAATTCGCCGACGACTATATCACCGGTTTCGCACAGGCCGGCACGCATTGCGACGCGCTCGGCCACATGTGGTTCGACGACACGCTGTGGAACGGCTTTGCCGCAAGCAGCACCAACGGCGGTATGACCAAGGCCGGCATCATGCCGATCGCCGAGCGCGGCATCGTCGGCCGCGGCGTGCTGCTAGACATGGCCCGCTTCCGCGGCAAACCGACGCTGGATCGTGCCGAGACGTTCACCCATTGCGACCTGATGGAATGCGCGCAGGCGCAAGGCGTCGACATCCTGCCGCGCAGCATTCTTCTCGTCCGCACCGGCTGGGTCGGCGCGCTGGCCGCGGGACACCAGGCGATCGGTGAAGGATATTGGGAGCCCGGCCTGACCTTCAGCCTCGACCTCGTGCGCTGGTTCGATGAGATGCAGATCCCTTGCCTGGTCACCGACACGCTGGCCAATGAGACAACCTACGAGCCCGAGACCGGGCTGATGCTGGTGCTGCACGCGGCGCTGATGCGCAATCTGGGCGTCGTGTTCACCGAAATGGCGTCGCTCGACGCGCTGGCCACCGACTGCGCCTTAGACCGCCGTTACGAAGGCTTCTACTGCGCCAGCCCGGCGAAAGTGAGCAAGGGAACGGGCGGCTCCGCAAATCCAGTGTTCATCAAATAGAACCCAACAAGACGGAATGGCTTTCATGACTTCTGCCGACGACCTGACGCAGCTCTGTTTCCTGCCGGCCACGGAACTGGCCGCACGCATCCGGCGCCGCGACGTGTCGCCGGTCGAGGTGACCGAGGCCTATCTGCGCCGCATAGAAGCGCGCAACCCGGTCGTCAACGCCTACACGCTAGTTCTCGGCGACCAGGCGATGGACGCCGCGCGTGGCGCCGAGAAGGCGGTGATGACCGGCGGCCCTCTCGGCCCGCTGCATGGCGTGCCGGTCGGCATCAAGGATCTCGACGACGTCGCCGGGGTGCCGACCTCAATGGCGTCGCTGGCGGTGCAGGACCGGGTCCCGAAAAACAGCGCGGCAGCGGTCGAGCGCCTGCTCAATGCCGGCGCCATCGTGCTCGGCAAGACCAACACGCCGGAGTTCGGCCACAAGGGCATCACCGACAATTTGCGCTTCGGGCCGACCAGCACGCCATGGGCGACCGGCTATAATTCCGGCGGCTCGTCGGGCGGCAGCGCGGCAGCAGTGGCCGACGGCATGGCGGCGCTGGCGCAAGGCACGGATGGCGGCGGCTCGGTGCGCATCCCGGCCTCGTTCAGCGGCACCGTCGGCTTCAAGCCCTCCTTCGGTCGCATCCCTTCGGTGACGCGCCCCGACGGGTTCCTGTGGGGGCATCCGCTTGTCCATATTGGACCGCTTGCCCGCACCGTGGCGGACGCCGCGCTGATGACCAAGATCATGGCCGGGCCGCACAGCCGCGACCCGTTCAGCCTGCCCAATGATGGCGTGGACTATGTCGGCTCCGTGCAAGCCCCGGCACGGAAGCTGCGCGTCGCCTACAGCCCGCGCCTCGGCAACTTTCCGGTCGACGCTGAGGTCGCCGCTGTCATTGCCAGCGCGGTCGAGGTCATGCGGCAGCACGGCGTCGACGTCGATGAGGTCGAGCTCGATTTCAAAGCCGACCACGAGGAACTGGCGGCGCTCTGGGTGCGCACAATCTCGATCCACTATGCGGCAATCGCCGTGTACTGGAAACAGGAAGGTATCGACCTGATGGGCGAGCACGCCGCGGTGCTGACCCCGCAATTCCGCGCCATGCTGGAAGGCGCCTACAAGGTGTCCGCCGTCGACCATGCGCTCGACGATCGTTTGCGCACCGGCGTCCATGACGGCCTCGAGGATGTGTTCGAGACCCATGACCTGATCGTCTCGCCAACGCTGGCCATTCCGCCGGTCAGGAACGCCACCGACGGCAACACGATCGGGCCGACATCGATCGGTGGCGAAGCGGTCGATCCGTTGATCGGCTGGTGCATGACCTACCCGATCAACTACACCGGCCATCCCGCGATCTCGGTTCCAGCCGGCCTGACAGCACAGGGCCTGCCGGTCGGCCTGCAGATCATCGGGCAGCGGCACGCCGACGAGAGCGTGCTGGCCATGGCAGCGCGATTCGAACGCATGCAGCCCTGGTTCCAAAGCTATCCAGGGCTAGCAGGGTAGTAGACGTGGCATTGGCTTCCCCTTCTCCTTGTGCTTCTTGTGGGAGAAGGTGGGCCTAGATCGGAAGCTGCAGCAGTTCGGAGATCACCAGTCCGGCGGCGCCCAAAAGCGCGGCCCCATCGCCTGCATCGCCAGCGATGAGCTCGATCGCGCCACCCGGGCGCGCGGGAACCATGGCACGGACATGATCCGCTATCGCGCCCAGCAGACGGTCGCCGCCGAGCACGACATCGCCATGCAGGATGAAGATGTTGGGCGCCACCGTCTGCTGCAGATTGGCGATGCCGACGGCGACGTTGCGTGCATAGCGATCGAGCAGCTCGGCCGCCCCCGGCAATCGGCGCGCCGCCATGTCGACGAGACGTGTCGAATCGATCAGTTCGGGCTCCGGCAGGGCCGCGCCGGCGGCCTCGCGCCTGAGCCAGCTCAACGTGGCGATGGTGTCCCAGCAGCCGCGCCTGCCACAGCGGCAGAGCTCGCCGTCGAGCTGTACAAAGGTGTGGCCGAGTTCGCCCCCAGCGCCTGCCGTGCCGCGGTAGAGGTGGCCGTCGAAATAGAGCGCGCCGCCCAGAACCTCGCCGGTGTAAACGACCGCAAACTGCCTGACGCCGCGCCCGGCGCCGAACCAGCGGTCGCCGACCAGCAAGGCGCGCGGATGGTGGTCGAGCTTGACAGGCAGGCCGAAACGCCGACCAAGCTCGTCGGCGAGCGGATAGCGGTCGAGCGCCGGCGCGAGATTGATAGTGACGATCGATCCGCGATCCGTATCGACCATGCCGCCGACGGCAACACCGATGCCGAAGGGCGTGCGTCGTGCCTTGGCCAGCGTGTCGCCGACGCATTCGGCGATCGTCTCGATGATCGGCCCGATCGGCCCCTTGCCGTCCGGCAGCGCCATCTTGCGTTCCGATTCGATATTGCCGTCGAGCGTCGCTACGCAGGCATGGACGGCGTCAGGCATCAGCAGCACGCCGCAGATCGGACGGGCATTGGGCGAGAACCACAGCGGCCGCGCCGGCTTGCCGCCGCCGGGATTGGCCGGGATAGGGTCGCTCTCCACCAGCACCTGGTCGTCGATCAGCGGCTGCACGATGCCGGAAATGGTGGTGCGGTTGACGCCGGCAAGCCGCGCCAGCTCGGCACGGCTGGTAGGCCCGAGATCGAACAGAGCCTGCAGCACGCGGCCGCGATTCGTCGAGCCGACCATCGAGGAGGACAGCAGCGCCTTGCGCTGGCGCAGAGGCCGAGCCGCCACCGAGCTATCGCCGGGCCGCGTGAACAGGGCACTGCGCCCGCCATTCGGACCGATATCGTCGGTGTTATCCATCTCAGGGTTTTTCACACGGGCTCCTGGCAGCCCTCTCTAGCCCAGGATCTCGCGAGTTTCGAGAACTTTGTACGGGAAGGCAACAAACTCATTGTAAGGAGTGTGGTAGAGGAACCGCCGATCCCCCCTTGTAGGGAGATTGGCCGTCGCCAAGCTCTAATGCCGAAAAAACCCTGCCCTCAAGCCGGAACCGCTGGCTTCAGCTCGGGAAACTTCTCGTCGAATCGCGTTGCCCAGCGGACCAGCCTGCTGCGGCCCTTTTCCCATTTTCCGGCAAAGCGCAGTGAGAGATAGCCAAGGCAGGCGCGCAGCGCCAGCTGGCCGGCGGTGATCTTCTTTGGCAGCTTTGGCGGATTGGCGTTGAGCAGATCGAGCGCGTTGGTGATCTTGGCCCACTGGCGGTCGAGCCACGGTTGGTAGACCATGTCTTCGGGGCGCGTGCGCCGCTCATAGACCATCGACAGCGCGCAGTCGCAGATGCCGTCGGCCAGCGCTTCAAGCACTTCCGCCTCGAGGCGCTTGTCGGGATTGCGCGGAAACAGCACGTTCTTCGACATGCGGTTGAGATGCTGGGTAATGGCGCGGCTATCGTGGATCGAGCGGCCGTCGTCGAGCACCAGCACCGGGATCTTGCCGAGTGGATTGGCGTCGATCAGATCAGCCGGTTTGTCTTCGGTTTTTATCGGCACGAGCTCGACGGCGATGCCGGCATAAAGCGCGGCCATGCGCACTTTCGAACTATAGGGTGACGTGGACGCGTAGAGCAGTCTGGGCATGATCGGGTTCCTGTTTGCCGAGTACAGAGCATGGACGCGCAAAGGCCGCTGTAGCACTTTGAATTTGCGTATGATCCATTTCCGCGACACTGTTGGCCGGACATCCCGACATGATCAACAGCCCACAGGCGGAAAAACCGGGCGCCACAGCGAACGACCGTCCTCTTCCACGATCCGCAGGCAGATGAGCGGTACAGTGCCAGCCTGAGAGCATCTGAACAGGTCAGACGGGTTCGAAACCGAGCCAACTTGGTCTTGCACCAAGAATTTCTCTCCGGGCACAGAGAAATGCCCCACCGGACTTCGCCATAAGGCGAAGTCCTGGGAGCTGCGAAAAGCTGTCTTCCCTCCGCCTCTGTTGCTGCCCGAGCACTGACCCTGCGAGCGAGGCGCCTATCCGGCACCCGCCCTCAACCGTCCTCAGCACTGTCCTCCGCGAGCGAAGAAGCGCGATTACTTCTTGGCCTTCGCGGTCGCGGCCTTCGCCTTTGGTTTGGCCGCAGGCGCTGCTTTCTTCACCGCTACCGAAGACTTCGCTGCCGCCGCTTTCTTTGCCGGCGCAGCCTTCTTTGCGGGTGCAGTCTTGGCAAACGCAGCTTTCTTCGCTGCGGGCTTGGCCGCGGCCTTTGCAGCCGGCTTCTTGGCCGGCGCTGCTTTTGCCTTGGCGGGCGCGGCCTTGGCCGGTGCTGCTTTCTTCACTGCCGGTTTTGCCGCAGCCTTCGCAGCCGGCTTCTTGGCGGGCGCTGCTTTTGCCTTGGCCGCGGCGGCCTTCGGCTTGGCAGCAGGTGCTGCTTTCTTCACAGCGGCTGCGGCCTTTGCCGCCACTGCCTTTACTGGTGCTTTCTTTGCCGGTGCCTGCTTTGCCGGTGACTTGGATGCCGGCGCTTTGGATGACTGTTTAGCCATATCATGCCCCTTAGTTGTGCCGACGGCCGTTAATGACCCGGCGCGTAATGCATATCTGACTCGCGCTTGTCTAGCCAGCGAAGCATCATCATGATTTTTTCAGTTTAAGTTTTGGTTACAGGCGACACACGCTCGTGCTGATTTCGCAAAATGCCGTTGCTGCTCTTCGATCTTTGCGGACGGTTTGCGACAGACATTCTGCGCGCTTTGCCGGAACCAATCCCACTACAAAGCGCTGAAGCTTAGCAAGCCTTTTTTGTTCGTTGATCGTCGACCGACACCACCATGACGGCTGCTTCATCGATCTCATCTTCTTGTTCTAGCAGGCGATCTACACAAGCTGCAAAAGCAAAGCGCGGCAATTCCGCTGCCATGATTTGTCCGCAGTTGACAGATTACTCTATTTGGCAGAGTATTCTGAATCATCTGGAAGAGCGCATGTCATTCGCGCAATATCGGGCGGCGCTGTCCCAGATCAGTGAGACTGAACGCCGGACACCACAGCAGGCCCGATAATGGCTGCCGACGAAATCATCCACCAGAGCGTGCGGCTCAGGATCATGGCGGCGCTGAATTCTCTGGGACGGCGCGAAGCGCTGGAATTCACCCGATTGAAACTCATCGTCAATGCGACCGACGGCAATCTCGGCGCGCATATCGATACGCTTGCCACGGCGGGCTATGTCGATGTCGAAAAGCTGTTTGTCGGACGTCGACCGCAGACGCGGGTCAAGGCGACGTCAGTCGGACGGCGCGCCTTTCGCGGTCACGCCGCCTTCCTTCGCGCCATCATCGATGAGGCGGAGCAGCCCGGCAAACGCGTTCAACGCAGGACGCGGCAGCGGCCGTTGTAGACCATCCAGCGGTCGAAGCCCGCGACGCAGAATTCGACATTATCGCCGATCGAGGCAAAGCCCTGCCCTTCCTCGATCAGATACCAGATGGTGCGGGCGTGGCCGTCGGACAGGCTGACGGTGGCGCCGCAATAGCGGCGGCCGATCGGCCAGGTTTCGTTGGCTGGCAGATAGCGATTCTGGTGGATGCCCTGGAAATCGACAATCGCGACGTCGGGCAGATTCGGCACGTGGTGCACCTGGTAGGAGAAGCGGCTGGTGATCTTGTTCAGCACCCAGGCCTCACCGCAAACGCCGCTGTCTTCTTCGGTATAGACGGCAAGGTCGGCCGCCTTTGCTGGCTGGGTGACAGAGAGGGACGTGCCGAGCGGCGTGCAAAGCGCTATCAGTGCGGCAAGGGCGGATTGGGCGAAGCGAGTCATGGCAGCCTCTTATGGTCGACTGCGCGCACTGTGCGGATTCGCTTGCGCGCGGTCAAGCGGTTGTAGCGACAATGGTTTCCTAGTTTGAAATCGCCTTCAACCAGGACAGGCGCGCGGATAGCTCTGCCGCCCTACGCCGCCAGCCATTCCAGCGTCCAATGCGCCGGTTTTTCAATGACAAGCAAATTGTGCAAAGCCGGCAGCAGCGTGCGCAATTCGCCTTCCAGCGTGAACGGCGGGTTGACCACCACCATGCCGCTGCCGTCAAGGCTGGGCTCGGCCGACGGCGGCCTGATCTCGAAGCCGATGTCGAGCAGCTTCGGGACACCTGACTGCGCCAGTGCCTTGCGGAATGCGGCGACCGCCTTGCGGTCCTTGACCGGATACCATAACGCATAGACGCCGCCGGGCCAGCGCTTGTGGGCTTTGCACAGCCCATCGACGAGGCGGTCGAATTCGCCCTCCTCCTCGAAGGGCGGATCGACCAGCACGAGGCCGCGCTTTTCCTTCGGCGGCAGATGCGCGCCGAGGGCCAGCCAGCCGTCGAGCTCGATCACCCGGGTCTGGAAATCGCCTTGGAACAGCGCCCTCAGCTTCGCGGCGTCCTGGCGATGCAACTCGATCGCCGACAGCCGGTCCTGCTTGCGCATGAGATGACGCGCGATCAGCGGTGAGCCCGGATATTTTTTCACGCCGCCTTCAGGATTGAGCGAACGGACGGCTTCCAGATAAGGCGCCAGTAGCGCCGCCGCCGGTGCGTCAAGCGCGGCATCGACCAGTCGGCCGATACCGCCTTGCCATTCGCCGGTCTTTTGCGCTTCAGTCGACGATAGGTCGTAGCGGCCGATGCCGGCATGGGTGTCGATGACGCGAAAGGCCTTGTCCTTCTGCTTCAGATATTCGACGAGCCGGCTCAGCACGACATGCTTGATGACATCGGCGAAGTTTCCGGCGTGATAGGCGTGGCGGTAATTCACGATCTAGTTCGAGCCCCTGCCCCAGCGTGGCGGTGGCGGCTGCGAGTTCGGATTTTGCGGCCGGCGGCCGCCGAAACGCAACGCCAACAGCAGCCCGATCAGGCCGGCCGCTATCAGCGAGAAGCCGACCGGCCGCGCCCGGCGATCGATCTCGCCGACCCCGGAACGCAGCACGAGATCCACCGCCCGCATCTCGATGCCTTCGACGTCGCCCGGGCCGATGGTGAAGAGGTACGGGCCGGGGATGACCTTCGCGATCAGGCCGGCTTCGTCGCGAAAGATCTTGTCCGGCAGTTGCGGGCTGACCTGGCGCGGATTTTCCGAATGGTTGAATTGCAGCGTTGAGGCGAGCACGGTCCTGCCGCCGGTGGCGGCGGTCAGCGTCAGTACGGTGCGTTGTTGCGAGACGACGATGCGTTCGGTTCTCGCGGTGAGGTCGACCAGCACCCGCACCGGCGCGTCGCGAGCGGCCAGCGGCACCGTCACCGGCTTGAACCGGCCCTGTTCGTAGACCCGCCAGGTGCCGATCTCACGGCCGGAGAAATTGGTCATCGCCCAGGGATAGACGACGCCGATGCCGATGCCGGCGAGCAGGATCAGAAGAAACAGAAAGCGCATGCGCTCGACTACCTTGCCTGCTTTTGTTTGACCATGATCTCGTCCGAAAATCGGTTCCCACTTTTGTTTCGCTGACATTCGGTTCGGAATCATGGTCTAGCGCCGCCGTGGCGCGTTCCATCCCGTCCCAGCGCCATGTCGAGGCCGAGATCAAATGTCGTATCGAATTCGGCAGTGCCAAGATAGACAATAGCATCGGACCCAAAGGTGGGAACCGGTTTTGGGAGAATCCGAATGATCTGAACGCCCGATAAGGAGGATCAGCCCTTCCCCTTCTGGAGGCTCGATTCCAATGCGCGCATTCCAGTCTCGTCGAACAAATGCAGATGTTGCGGCGGGAAAGCCACCGTCACCGTCGGGCCAGCCGTCAGCGCCGCCCTGTCCAGCGTGAAGACGTTGAATGGCAGGCCATGCAGGCCGAGATGCAGGATGATGCCGAAGCCGGTCGGCTCGATCAGGTCGACCGTCGCCCTCAGGCTGCTCTCCGATGCCGGCGACATCTCGACATGCTCCGGCCGGATGCCGAGCGTCACCGCCGCGCCCTCCTCGAGTTGATAGGCTGACGAAAGCCCAATCAGCGTTCCGTCAGGCAATCGTGCGCCGGCCGTGCCTGCGCCGACCTCATAGCGCGCCGACAGAAAATTCATCGCCGGCGATCCGATGAAGCCGGCGACGAACAGGTTGGCAGGGCGGTCGTAAAGCTCCAGCGGATTACCGACCTGCTGCACCACGCCCTCATGCATGGCGACGATCCGGTCGGCCAGTGTCATCGCCTCGATCTGGTCGTGGGTGACATAGATCGAGGTCGCGCCGAGATCGCGGTGCAGCTTCTTGATCTCTGCCCGCATCTGCTCACGCAAGCGCGCATCGAGATTGGACAGCGGCTCGTCGAACAGGAATGCCTTGGGCTGTCGCACGATCGCGCGGCCCATCGCCACGCGCTGGCGCTGACCGCCCGACAGCGCCTTCGGCCGCCGCGCAAGCAGCGGCTGCAGCTCAAGCTTCCTGGCTGCATTGCTGACGGCGGCCGTGATCTTCTCGCGGGCAGCCTTCCGGATGCGCAGGCCGTAGCTCATGTTCTCGGCGACATTCATGTGCGGATAGAGCGCGTAGGACTGGAACACCATGGCGATGTCGCGGTCCTTGGGCGCCCGCTCATTGACGCGCATGCCGTCGATCCGGATCTCACCTTCGGTCACCTCCTCGAGCCCGGCGATCATGCGCAGAAGCGTGCTCTTGCCGCAGCCCGACGGCCCCACCAGCACCACGAACTCGCCGTTCTCTATGGACAGGTCGACGCCATGCAGCACGGAGACGACGCCGAAATTCTTGCGGACGTTGCGGATGTCGATCGATGCCATGGAACCTCACTCAGCCCTTGACCGCGCCGGCCGTCAGGCCCTGGACCAGATAGCGCTGGATGAACAGGAAGAAGAGGCAGGCCGGGATCAGCGCCAGCACGCCGGCCGCCATCATCTGCCCGAAATCGACCGAAAACTTAGACACGAAGGTGAGCAGACCGACCGGAAACGTGGCGGCGCTGTTGCCCGAAATCAGCATCAGCGCGAACAGCAGTTCGCTCCATGCGGCGGTGAATACAAAACCCAGCGTCGCCGCAATGCCGGGCAGCGTCAGCGGCAGGACGATCTGGCGAAACGCCATGAACTGCGTGGCGCCATCGATCTTGGCCGCCTCCTCCAACTCCTTGGGAATGCCGTCGAAAAACGACTGCATCAGGAACGTCGCGAAGGGGATGTTGAAGGCGGTGTAGACGACCACCAGCCCGGTCAGGCTGTTGGTCAGCCCGAGCGGCGAGAGCATCTTGAAGATCGGCGCGACCAGCATCACCAATGGAAACATCTGGGTGAGCAGCATCAGCGCGACCAGCCAGTATTTGCCGCGGAAGGTGAAGCGCGACAGAGCATAGCCGGAGAGAGACGCAAGCAGCGTCACGATCACGGCCGTCGCGCCGGCAACGATCATGCTGTTCCTGAAGAAGACCGGGAATGCGCTGTGGGCCAGCACGAAGCGGAAATGTTCAAAGCTCATCCGCGACGGCCACATGCGCACGCCCTCGGAATAGAGCAGGTCGTTCGGCGTGACCGATACTTTCAACAGCCAGAACAGCGGGAACAGTGCAAAGAGGACGTAGCAGAGGATCGCCAGGCGGTGCAGCGCGGTGCCGAAGGTCGAATAGCTGTTCATCTGGTCATCCCGATCAGGCCCGATCCATCAGGACTTGCCGCAGCATGACGATCAGCATCGAATAGGCGAGCAACAGGACGAGCAGCACCAGCGCAATGGCCGAGGCATAGCCGAAATCCAGGGCCCTGAAGGCTTGCGTGAAGATGTAGCTCGCGACGATCTGGGTGCGGTCGGCAGGCCCGCCGCTGGTCATGACGATGATCAGGTCGGCGAAGTTCGAGATCCAGACGGTGCGCAACAGCACGGTGATCGCAATGGTCGGCGCAAGGAACGGCAAGGTGATCGACGTGAACCGCCTGAATGCCCCGGCGCCGTCGATCGCCGCCGCCTCGTAGAGGTCGCGCGGGATGGCCTGGAGCGCGGCCAGCAGCGTGATGGCGAAGAAGGGAATGCCCCACCAGACGTTGGCGATGATCGGTCCCCACATGCCAAGCTGCGGATTGGAAAGGATGTTGGCCGGTTCATTCATGAAGCCGAGCGCATAAAGCCAGTGCGGCAGCGGTCCGATGACGGGGTTGAACAGCCACGCCCAGTTGAGCCCGGTAAGGAAAGTCGGTACCGCCCAGGGCAGGAACACCAGCGCCTGCGCTATGGCGCGGCCGGCGAACGGCCGGTCGAGCAACAGCGCCAGGATCAGGCCGAACACGAATTGCAGCAAGACGGACGCGCCGGTCCACCACAGCGTGTTGCGCAGCGCCCGATAGAAATTGTCGTCGTCATAAAGGGTGCGAAAATGATCGAGCCCGACATACCCGCCGGAGAAGGGGTTGAGCAAGTGCACGTCGCGGAAGGCGTAGGACAGGCCTAATACCAGCGGCGCCAGCATGATGGTGACGATCAGAATCAGCGCCGGGGCGGAGTAAAGATATGGCTCGGCATGGCGCGTGATCCGGTCGACCAGCGACCGGCGGCGCGATTCCGGGAACCCGGCGGTGGCGTCAAAAACCATCAGCTAACGCTTTCGCTCCAATTGGCCATCCGTCCAATCGACCATCCTTCCAATCGACCCTCCTTCCAATTGACCATGGACGAGACGTATCGGAGCCACCCGCGATGGGCGGCTCCGATGCCTGGCGTCCGCCGTTTATTTCTTGGCCAGGTATTTCTGCTGCGCCTTGGTCAGATAGTCGGCCCACTGGTTGGCCATTTCCTCTGGCGTGATATCGCCAAGCAGTGCCTGCTGACTGGTCTTGATGACCATCGAGTCCTTGAAGAAGGCGAACTCCTCGAGATAGGTCGGCATAACCGTTGGCATCGCATCCTTGTCCTCGAGTTCAGCGAACCAGCCCTTGAACTGCTCGCTTGCGTAGAAGGGATCCTTTTCGGCCGACTTGTGGACCGGCAGCGCTCCGGTGCGCTTGTTCCACTCGACATTGCCCTCGGGCCCTTCGAGCGTTTCGATCAGCTTCCAGGAGAGGTCCTTGTTCTGGCTGGCCGCCATCATCGACCAACCGGCATAGCCGATGGTCGGGAACGTCTTGCCGCTCGGCCCCTTCGGCATGGTCGTGACGCCGTAGTCTTCCGGCTTCATCCGCTCGGCTATCGCGATCAGCGCGTCTGGATCCTGATCAAGCATTGCGCAGGTGCCGGTGTAGAATCCGGCGACGATTTCGTTAAAACCCCAGTTGACGCTGTCCTTCGGCGCCAATCCCTTCTTGTACAGATCGACGACCCAGGTCAGTCCCTTGACCCAGCCCTCGCTGTTCATGGTCGAGGTGCCGTCCTCATTGAAGAACTCGTTGGAGCCGGCCATGGTTGCGCCGAACATGATCCAGCCGTTGAGGCCACCCGGCCCGCCGCGCAGGCAGTAGCCATATTTGCCTGGAAGCTTGGATACTTTCTCCGATGCCGCCACGAACTCGTCCATCGTCTTGGGCGGCTCGGTGACACCAGCCTCCTTGAACAGCTTCTTGTTGTAGAACATCGCCCGCAGATAGAAGCCGTAGGGCAGCATGTAGGCGGTGTTGTTCACGTCGCGGCCGAGTTCGAGCGCGCGATCGGTGAGGCCCGAGGTGTGCTCCCATTTGGCCAGATAGGGTTCGAGGCTTTCGAGAAGGCCGTTGTTGGCATAGAGCGACAGCCAGGTGTCCGGCATCTCCATGACGTCGGGGATTTCGCCGGCAGACACCATGGTCGCGAATTTCTGGAACGCCTCGCCCCAGGGCAGCGAGATCACCTCGACCTTGCTGCCCGGGTTGGCCGCCTCGAATTTGGCGACGATCGACTTCAGGGTTTCGGTACGCTCGGGGCTGGTGATCACCTCCACGAGCTTCAGCGTCGTGTCGGCGAGTGCAGCACCCGACATCAGTACGGTGGCGAATGCGGCGATAAGAAGCTTCTTCATTTTCCGTTCCCTTCTTGTCTGGTTGCTTCAGGTCTTTTCTTCGGAAGCGGCGTCGATCGCCGTTTCCAGGTCACTCCACAGCGCCTCGGTTCCCTCGAGGCCGACATGGAGACGCACGGACCGCGGATGGACGCCGAACGCCATCGCGGAATTGGGTTGGGCCTTCTGCTGCAGCACGACCTCGCCGGGCACAATGAGGCTTTCGTGGCCGCCCCACGACACGCCCAGCTTGAACAGCTTGAGGCGGTCGGCAAAGGTGCGAATGTCGATGCCGTCGCGGAAGACAAATGAGAACAGGCCCGACGTGCCGGTGAGCCCCGCGGGAAGCAGGTTGGCCAACCCTGGATGGCAGACCCTCTCAACGATTGGATGATCCCGCAGGCGCCGTGCGATTTCGAGGCCGGAGGCCTGATGAGCGCGCATCCGGATCGGCAGTGTGCGCAACCCGCGAATCAAGAGCCAGGCATCGAATGGCGACAGCTTGCCGCCGAGATATGGATAGGCTTCGCCGCGGATGCGGCCGATCAATTCCTTCGAGCCCGCGACCACGCCGGCCACCACGTCGCTGTGACCGCCCAGGTACTTGGATGCGGAGTGGACCACAACGTCGACGCCGAGCGACAGCGGCCGCTGAAAGACCGGGCTGGCCCAGCTGTTATCGATGATGGTCGGGATGCCGCGGGACTTTGCCAGCGCAGCGAGCGCGCCGATGTCATGCGTTTCCATGACCCAGCTGGTCGGGCTTTCCATATAGAACAGCCTGGCGCCAGGCAGGGCGCTCGCGACAGCCGCCTCGTCGCGCCCATCGACATAGGTCACCTCGATGCGCATGCGCGCGAGCAACGTGCCGAACAGTCTGAACGCGTCCGGGTAGATATGCCTGACCGCGACAATGCGGTCGCCCGGTTCGACGAAGCTCAGCACGGCCGACGAGATGGCGGACATGCCGCTTGCAAAACCGATCGCGTCCTCGGCGCCCTCCAGCTTCGCCAGCATTTCCTCGAACATGCGCACCGTCGGGTTCAGCCCGCGCGTGTAGGTCGGCCGCACTTTTTCGCCGCGGTATGTTTCGAGCATCTCGTCATAATTCGAGAAGGTGAAGAGCGAGGTCTGCACGATCGGCGGGACGACGGCATCGAAGGCGTTGCCCTCGTCATGGGCGGCGATCAGCGAGGCCTGGTCGAAAAAATCCGGGCCATTCATTTCGACATTTCCTCGATATCCTGTTCCACGATCTCGAGGATCTTCAGCGTTTTTCCGCGCGCCAGCTCCGCGTCCCCGGCGACGATGGCATCGAACAGCTCACGGTGATACGGGAACGATCGCCGCGCGAAATCCTGCCGGTCGAAAGGATGGTCCCAGAAGCGCTCAAACGCTTCGCGCATCTGCCCCAGGAGCTGCCGGAAAAGCGGATTGTGCGTGGCATCGTAGACCGCCAGGTGAAAGGCCAGGTCTTCGGGCCCCGACGTGCCGGTGGCGAGATGGACGCGCTCCATCTCGATGAGTTTTTCCTCGATCGTCCGCAGATCGTCGACTGTCCGCCGCCGTGCCGCAACCATGCTTGCCTCGGCCTCGATGCCGCGGCGCACCTCGAGGGTATGCAAGAGACCGTCGCGCAGCTCAGCCGTATTGAGCGACAGCGGCAGATGGATCGTGCCGGCGGATATCGGCTTGAGAAGATAGGTGCCGCTGCCTTTGCGGGCCTCGGTGACGCCGAGCGCTTCGAAACGCCCCATCGCCTCGCGAATTGTCGAACGCCCCACGGAAAGCGCGGCCATCAGTTCGCGTTCGGTCGGAAGCCGGTCACCGCTCTTCAGCGCAGCGCGCTCGACATAGTCAGCCAGCGCTTCCATGACTTGTTTGCCGCGATCCAATGGCGGGAGCGTGGCGATTGCCACACGCGTGGCCGGTGCCCCGGGCAGTTCGCCGCGCATTCGCATGGGTACCTACGCCCAAAATTGGTCTGACATCTTAGCAGTTTTGCGCGCCGCCGGCCTTTCGTCAAGTGGCCTCGGCAGTGCAGAGGTTGCATTTCGGCTCACACCCATTGCGGAACCTTGGACGTTGCCGCGTGTTCTGCGACCTTGCAAAAATCAGCTGCAAAACTGTGATTTTAATCAGCGATTTTGCGACAGTCGCTTTCAGCCAAAGCTACCGTTCAGCCTCATTTTGGAGAGAGGCCATCGAGCAGGAAGCCGAGGCCATTCCTGAAAGCGCCGTCCCAATCATTGTCCAACAGCAGACGAGAGCGTTCGATTGTCGGATAACGTTCGCTGAGACGTGTAAGGCGCTGCTGCGCAGCGGCCCTGTCGTCGTCCGAGAGGTCGAAGCTCGCCCGGGTGATGGTGGCGCCCATCACATAGTTCCAGAGCGACCATATCGCAACGTTCACATCTGCGTCCGCAACGCCGGCTCTGGACAACGTCTTGCTCAGCAGTTCCAAGCGACTGAGGATGTTCGGGCCGAGCGACCGGCGCGGCAACAGCGTTGCCGACCAAGGGTGGCGCAGCATGCTGGCGCGCCAGTCTTCGAGCACATGAACGACTTCTCCGCGCCAGTCTTGAGCTATTTGCGGCGGTCCGCGATATTCAAGCACCGAGTCGAGCGCCAGATCAAAGACATCCTCTTTGTTGTCGACGTGCCAATACAGGCTCATCACGCCCGAGCCGAGGCGATCGGCCAGCCGACGCATCGTCAATCCGTCGACTCCTTGAGCGTCAAGCAGTTCCACCGCGGTCGCCACGATACGTTCCCGAGAGAGCGGCGGTTCACTGCGCGGCTCCTGCAAGGGCTGGAGCCGCTCATTTATCCCTCGTTTGCTCCGGCCGCTGCGTTTGGCCGCCATCCGTCTTCCTCGCTGTTCAGAACGTCGATTTTGACCGGCAACGCGAACGAATGTCGATCTGAAGGATTGACTCGTACGGCGTACCATACGATGACTCGTACGTCGCACGAGTCATCGTATGGGCGATACGGTTAAAGTTCAAGAATGCCGGCCGCGAGGCACGTTGCTCGCATAGCCAAGAGAAAATCATGTCACGCGCAATCAAGCATCTGCTTATCGAAGGGCTAATCATCATGACCATGGGAGTTCCCACTGCCGCGACAGCCAATGAGAAGGATCTCAAGCTGACCATCGTCAATCCACAAAACCTCTACGACCCGTCGCCAAATGGCTACAGCACGGCGGTGATCACGCCGCGCGGAGCCCGGGTGGCCTACATCTCCGGACAGGGCGGGCAAGACAGCACGGGAGCCTTGTCGCCCGACTTCGCTGTCCAGGTTGAGCAGGCCTACACAAATTTGCGCACCGCCCTCGATGCGCTCGGTGCGAGGCCGGATCAGGTCGCCAAGCTCACCGTCTTCGTGGTCGATCACGATATGTCCAAGCTCGAGGTGTTGACCAAGACCGTCAAAAAAATGTTCGGTGAAGCGCTGCCGGCGCAGACCCTGATTCCCGTTGCCAAGCTTGCAATTGACCCCATGCTCTTCGAGGTGGAGGCCGTCGTCATTCTGGAATAGTGGAGCCGCTCGCCTTTCGCACATATCCTGAGGTTAGCGATAGGTTCACCCGGTCCATCCGGTCACCGGTTTGCCTGTCGCAAATTTTCCTCGGGGCGCTCGCCCCCGAATGCGGTCATTTAGTGTGGGATCGAGGAGCCGAATGTGATGGCATTGGATGGTGTACGTGCGTTGGTATTCGACGTGTTCGGCACTGTCGTCGATTGGCGCAGCGGCGTGGCGCGCGAAGCTGAGCCGTTCCTGAAGCGGCATGGAGCAGGATCCGCTGTTCCTACCGCCTTCGCGGATGCGTGGCGCCGCCGTTACTCCCCAGCGATGGAGGAGGTGCGCAGCGGCCGGCGGCCCTTTACACGGCTCGACGTGCTGCATCGGGAGAATCTGGAAGCCGTTTTGCCAGAATTCGGGATCGACCCGGCTTCGGTGCCGGCGTCCGAGCTGGACGAACTGAACCTGGCATGGCACCAATTGGAGCCATGGCCGGACGTGGTGGCCGGCCTTGCACGGCTCAAGGCCCGCTATATCATCGCGCCTCTGTCGAACGGCAACATCGCCCTCATGCTCAACATGGCGAAGCGGAGTCGCATCCCCTGGGATGCGATCCTCGGCGCCGAAGTCGTGCAAGCCTACAAGCCTGCGCCGGAAGCCTATCTTCGCACCGCTGACGTGCTGTCAATGAAGCCGGATGAGATTTGTCTTGTGGCCGCCCACAATGGCGACCTTGCAGCGGCTCGGGCATGCGGATTGCGAACAGCCTTTGTCCCGCGTCCGACCGAGCACGGGGTAGCGCAGACCACGGATCTGCATCCTGATCAAGCCTGGGACCTGGTGGCCAGCGACTTCATTGACTTGGCTGAACGACTTCAGTTGTAGCAACCCCAGGTTGCCGATCGCCCCAGGGCGGCGGGCTTTACTACGCCTTGCGTTCCCAGCGCCGGTCTGAGGTCTGCTGCCAGTAGGTGACTGCGTGGCCGGCTTCCTTCATCGTCTTCCAGTGCGTGCGCGCCGCCTCGAGCTGGGCCGCATCGTGGCCGTCGAACAGGAACACGGCGCGCTCATAACCGGCAAGCTTCGGCGGCACCGCGCCGTCAACCAGGAAGCGTATCTGCGCCTCGTTCGGATTGTCATGGCTGGTTGTCAAAAGGATCGGCTGCTCGGCCAGATAGGATTCGCGGTCCGTCGCATGCGCCAGGAAGGAATCGTCCCTGAAGGTCCAAAGATGCTGGTCCAGCGCGTCGCGCCGTTCTTCGGAGCCGGTCTGTACCACGGCGCGCCAACCGCGATCGACACTGCGCTCGAGCAGGCCGGGCAACGCATCCTCCAGAGTCGATTCGGTCAGGTGGTAGAACAGGACGTCGGCCATGATCGCGCCTTGAAAGGCCTCACTCCTCGTAGTTGTCGCGAACCAGCCGGTCGAGCAGCCTGACGCCGAAGCCGGAGGCCCATGACTGGTTGATCTCGCTGGACGGCGCGCCCATCGCGGTGCCGGCGATGTCGAGATGCGCCCAGGGTGTATCCCTGACGAATCGCTGCAGGAACTGCGCCGCGATGATGGCACCGCCATAGCGGCCGCCGATGTTCTTCATGTCGGCATTTTTCGAATCGATCAGCTTGTCGTATTCGGTGCCGAGCGGCATCCGCCACACGCGTTCCTGCGTCGCCTGCCCGGCGCTCGTCAGCCTGTTCGCCAATTCGTCATTGTTGGAGAACAGCCCGGCATAGTGCTGGCCGAGCGCGACCATGGTGGCGCCGGTCAGCGTCGCCAGATTGACCATGAATTTCGGCTGGAAGCGATCGCTGCAGTACCACAGCGCATCGGCCAGGACGAGGCGGCCTTCGGCGTCGGTGTTGAGCACCTCGATGGTCTGGCCCGACATCGAAGTGACGATGTCGCCGGGGCGCTGCGCATGGCCGTCGACGGCATTTTCCACCAGCCCGATGATGCCGACGACATTGGCCTTGGCCTTGCGCGCGGCCAGCGCGTGCATCAGCCCGGTCACCGCGGCCGCGCCGCCCATGTCGCCCTTCATGTCCTCCATGCCGGAGGCCGTCTTTATCGAATTGCCGCCGGTGTCGAAAGTGACGCCTTTACCGACGAAAGCAATCGGGCTGTCCTTGGCCTTGCCGCCGTTCCATCGCATGACGGCCAGGCGCGCGCCACGCGGCGAGCCTTGTGCGACGCCGAGCAGCGCGCCCATGCCGAGCTTCTTCATCTCCTTCTCGACCAGGATCTCGACCGCGACGCCGAGCGCCTCCAGTTCGTTGACGCGGGCGGCGAATTCCACCGGCCCCAGTATATTGGCCGGTTCGTTGACCAGATCGCGCGCCAGGAGCACCCCGTCGATCACCGCAACCTCGTCGGCGAAGGCCTTTTTCGCCGCCGCCGGATCGGCGGTGTGGATGGTCACCTTAACCGGCTTTTTGGGCTCGGCCTTGTTGCCGTCGCGCTGGCCGTCGCCATTGTCCTTTTTCGTCTTGTACTTGTCGAAAGCATAGCTGCGCAGAAGAATGCCCGCGGCAAGCTGTGCCGCTTGCCTGCCGCCGACGTCAGCACCCGGCAGATCGAGCATGACCGCCACCTCCGTCGCCTTGCGCAAGGATGCAGCGATGGTGCCGCCAAGCTTGAGCCAGGCATAGTCGTCGAGCGCCGAGACCTTTCCGGCGCCGACCGCCACCAGCCGGTCGAGCGATGTGCCCTCCGGCGCCAGCACTTCGACCAGACCGGCGAACTTGCCGGAAAAGTCGGCCACCGGAAACGCCCGCTCCAGGGTCTTTGCCGGATCGCAAGCCTTTGCCGCGTCGCCGAGACCGCCATCGTTGGCCGCCAGCATGAAGACGCTGCCTTTTTTGGGCACTGCGAACCTGGCAAAGGCGATCGAAGGTCTCGAAGTCATCATGTCCTGCTTTCGGGAAAGGCGTTGGGTTTTCGGGGGAGTGCCTTGACGAACCAGATATTTGGCTGTTTCCGACCGGAAGCACCACCCCCATTTTCAATCATCGCCCCTGCCTGGCGATCTGCTGCGTATTGTGTTGGCGCCGATCACGACCGCACCGTGAAAAATCGATTCCTGGCCGGCTTTACTGCGCAATTCTGTTACTTCTGCTTTCATGCCTGTACCTGTCGCAGCCGCGGCGGCCATGTCAGTGACCGGCGCGACATTTGGTCGTTTTCCGGCATTTGGCAAGACTTTGCCGGAATCCGATCCCATATGGCAGATGGAATCGATGGCGATTCGTCGCGGCACGGCCCCGCTTTACTGCCGCAACCTGTTGTTAACCATTGATGTTCGCCCTTTCTTATCCAATGCCGCCGACACTCCGGCCACCGGAAACAACGATGTGGGACGGGAACCAGATCGAACCGCCAACGGACCGGTTGTGCAGGCGTCGCCGGGCGACTACCTTGTCTGGAGGCATGATGCCGTTCGGCAAAATCGAGAAAAGCCTTCATGAAGGTCGTTGAACGCTACATCATGCGTCGTGCGTTGGCGGTCTTCCTCGCAGCGCTCATCTGGACGCTGGCGATCGTGTGGACGACGCAGGTGCTCGCCCGCATCGATCTCGTGACCGACAGCGGGCAGTCGGCGCTGACCTTCTTCGAGGTCGCTGCGCTGATCATTCCGTCGATCGTCCCGATCGTCGTGCCCTTCGCCCTGGTGGTCGCGGTCGCGCAAACACTGAGCGCGATGAATTCCGATTCTGAGCTTGCCGTCTTGAACGCCGCCGGCGCTTCGCGCTGGACCATCGTCAGGCCGATCATGCTCCTGGCGCTGGCGGCCAGTGTTTTTTCGTTCGCCGTCGACAACGGCGTCGACCCCTATGCACGACAGAAAAACCGCGAGCTGGTGGCGTCGTCGCGCGCCGATCTTCTGTCGCTCATCATCCAGGAAGGCACCTTCCACAAGATCGACGACGGCCTGTTCCTGCAGATCGGCCAGCGGCTTCCGGACAACCGCCTTGGCGGCATTTTTGTCGCCGATTCACGCGAAGAAGGCGTCAACCTCGTCTACTACGCCAAGAGCGGCGCCATCATCGAAAGCGGCGACGAGAGGGTGCTGATGATGAACGACGGCGTCATCCATCGCAAAACGCTGGCCGGCGATCTTTCGGTCATCCGGTTCACCTCCTATGCCTTCGACCTGTCGGCCTTCATGTCGGCCTCATCGGAGGTATTGCTGTTGCCGAAGGACCGGACGACACAGTACCTGCTCAATCCCAGTCCGAACGACAAGATGTTCCAGAAAAGGCCGAACAAGTACCTGGCCGAGGTCCACCAGCGTTTCTCCGAATGGTCCTATTCACTCGTTTTCGCGCTGATCGCGCTTGCGGTCGCGGGAGACGCGCGTTCCCATCGCGAGGCGCGCATTCATCCGCTGATCACGTCTATCGCAATTGCCCTTTTCGTGCGCTGGCTCGGTTTCTTTGCCGCTGGGAAGGCCGACAACATTCCGCAATACGCCTATATGGTCTACGGCGTTCCTATTGTGGCGTCCGCAGTCGCGACATGGTTCATCGTCTCCAACCGGACCATGGAGCTGCCGGTCGCCTGGGCCGACTGGATGACGAATTTCGCCGGCCGCTTCGGTGACGGCTGGAGCGCCCTGAAGCTCCGCTTCGCCAGGCGCGGCGCTTCTGGCCAAGAGGCCGGCTGATGGGCTGGACACGCTAATGGGCTGGACTCTGGGCAGATACTTCTTCTTCCGCTACGTGACGATCACCATCTGGTTCTTCATCGGCCTCCTGGCGCTTGTGTTCCTGATCGACTTCACCGAGCTTTCCGGCCGCACGACCGGCTTGCCGGGTTTTACCTACGGCACGGCGTTTGCCATCTCAGGGTTGCGAATGCCGATGATCATGCTGCAGACGGTGCCGTTCGTCGGCCTGTTCTCGGCGATGGCGACGCTGGTCTCGCTTAATCGCAGGTATGAACTGGTCATCGCGCGTTCCGCCGGCGTATCCGCATGGCAATTTCTGCTGCCGTGCTGCATCGGGGCGCTGCTGTTCGGGGTGTTGTCGGTCGGCGTCATCAATCCGATCGCCGCGTATGCGTTTTCCTGGTCCGAAAAAATCGAAACCCAGCTCCGCTCTGGCAAGTCGAACACCGTCTCGGCTGACGCCGAGCCCTGGATCCGGCAGAAAACCAGTTCCGGCGATACCATCATCGGCGCGCGCGGCATCCTCAATCAGGGCCTGGAGATGGCCGACGCCGCCTTCTTCGTCCTCAACCCGCAAGGCGACATCGTCGAACGCAAGGACGCGGCGCACGCCTATTTGCGGGATGGTTACTGGGAACTGCAGGACGTCAAGGTGTTCCGGGACGGCAACATCCAAGCGGTGGCAACCGACCGCATACCGACCGATCTCAAGCCCGAGTTCGTGCAAGAGCGGCTGGCGCGCCCGGAAACCATCCCCTTCTACGATCTGCCCGGGAAGATCGAGGTTGCCCGCTCCTTCGGCCTCAAGGCAAATGCCTTTGCCATGCAATTTGATTCACTGGTAGCGCTGCCGTTCCTTCTCGTCGCCATGACTTTGATCGCCGCAACGGTGTCGATGCGATTTGCGAGGATGGGACAATCCGCGACGATGATTCTGGGTGGCGTCCTGGCCGGGTTTCTGCTTTATGTCGTGACAGTGCTGGTCAAGGCATTCGGCGTGGCGGGATTCGTACCCACAGTCGTCGCTGCATGGGTTCCGGTTGTCGTGGCTATGTTCTTCGGGGTGACTTTCTTGCTGTACAAGGAAGACGGCTAGTGAGGGGGGCGGTTTTGCGCATCCATAGGCAGGCCGATTCGGCGCGCCTCTATGGGGCGAGCGCCTTGGCGTGCCTGCTCGCTTGCGTCGTTCCGAGTATCCCGGCTTTTGCCCAGGATATCAGCGGCATGGCAGCCGACGTTCCCACCGGTTCGCAAATGCTGCTGGCGGCAGATACGCTGGTCTATGACAATGACAACCAGACCGTAACGGCCGTCGGCGGCGTGCAGATCGATTATGGCGGCAACCGCCTCGTCGCCCAGCGGGTGGAATACAATCGCAACACCAAGCGGCTCGTCGCCAGCGGCAATGTCGAGGTCATCAACAGCGACGGCACCAAGATCTATTCGCAGCATGTCGACATCACCGACGATTTCGCCGACGGCTTCGTCAACGCGCTGCGTGTCGAAACCGTCGACAAGACCTATTTCGCTGCCGAAAGCGCGGAACGCATGGGCGGCGTGCTGACGACGTTCCACAACGGCGTCTACACGGCCTGCGAGCCGTGCGAGGACAAGCCGGACAAAGCGCCGACCTGGCGCATCAAGGCCAGAAAGATCATCTGGAACGGCGAAAAGAAGACGGTTCGCTTCGAGAATTCGAATTTCGAGTTCTTCGGCTTTCCGCTCGCCTATCTGCCGGCCTTCGAGATTGCCGACCCGACCGTCAAGCGCAAGAGCGGCTTCCTGATCCCCAGCATCGCTTACAAGAGCGACCTCGGCCTCGGCGTCAAAGTCCCCTATTATTTCGCGCTCTCACCAACCTACGACCTCACCGTCACCGGCAGCGGCTATACCAAGCAGGGCTTTCTCGGCGAAGCCGAGTGGCGCCAGCGCTTCAACAACGGCCAGTACAGTCTGAAGATCGCCGGCATCCGGCAAGAGGATCCCGACGAGTTTATCGACGACGACGGGCGCAATGTCGATTCGGGTGCGGCCGGCGACCCGAACGAGTTCCGCGGCATGATGGGCACCAAGGGCCAGTTCGCTATCAATCCGCGCTGGGACTTCGGCTGGGATGTCCTGCTGCAGACCGACAAGAACTTCTCACGCACCTACGCCATCGAAGACTTCGGCGACAGCGTGCATCGCTCCTCGATCTACCTGACCGGCCTCAACGGCCGCAACTATTTCGACGTGCGCGCCATGCGCTTTGTGGTCCAGGAAGAGGCACTCCCTGACGATCCGACCGCGCGCGCCGGCAAACAGCCCTGGGTGCTGCCCTCGCTCGACTACGCCTACATCCCCGACATGGCGGTGGGCGGCGGGCAGCTGTCGCTCAATGTCAACGCGCAGGCTATCAGCCGCGACAGGCTGGATAGGGCCCTTGCCGATCCGAACAACGCTGCGTCCGTCACCAGTGTACGCGGCATCGAGGGCCAATCGGGCCGTCTCACGGCCGAAGCGGAATGGAAGCGCACCTTCACCACCGATGGCGGGCTGCTGCTGACGCCCCTTTTGGCGCTGCGCGGCGATGCCGGCTATGTCAACGCCTCTTCGGGATCGCTCAATGCCATCAATCAGATGGCGTCTAACCTCGGCGTCGACGACGATACGCGATCGTCGCTCGCCCGGTTCATGGCAACCGCCGGGCTGGAAATGCGCTGGCCGGTGCTGTTCTCGTCGACCAGTTCCAGTCACATCTTCGAGCCGATGGCGCAGGTGTTCGTGCGTCCGAACGAGCAATATGTCGGCGGCCTCGCTGTTCCCAACGAGGACGCGCAGAGCTTCGTCTTTGATGCCACGACATTGTTCGAGCGCGACAAGTTCTCCGGTTACGACCGCTTGGAAGGCGGCACGCGCGCCAATGTCGGGCTGCGCTATTCCGGCGCCTATGACAATGGCTGGAGCACCAACGCGCTATTCGGCCAATCCTACCAGCTTGACGGCCAGAACTCCTTCGACGCGCCGGACCTGGTCAACGTCGGCGAAGATTCGGGCCTGGAGACCGCGAGCTCCGATTATGTCGGCCTTGTCGGCTTCAACAGCCCCGGCGGGCTTTCCGGCTCGGTCAGCGGCCGCTTCGACGAGCAGAGCTTCGAGATTCGCCGCGCCGAGGTGAAGGCAGCCTATTCCGGCTTGCCGATTTCGTTCAGCGCCAAATACGCCTTCATCCAGGCTCAGCCCCTCTATGGTTTTACGACCGATCGTCACGAGGTCACGCTCGGCGCCTCGGCGCAACTTGCCGAGAACTGGCGTGTCTTCGGTACCGGCACCTACGATCTCGAGCAAAGCGTCCTGGTCAAGGACGGGGTCGGCTTTGCCTATAGTGATGATTGCTTCACCTACTTGATGACATTCTCGGAATCCCGCGACCTGAGCAGCAAGGAAGTGTCGCAGAATATCGGTTTCAACCTGTCGTTTCGCACGCTCGGCGATTTCGGCTCGACGCAAAGCTCCTTCAACACTGTCCAGTAGCAGACCACTGGCCAATAACGGACGGGCGGAACGGGCGGCCGGCCAACGCACCAGCCCGAAAAATTCAAAGTGTCTTGAGCATACGTCGTGCGTCAAAGTGGACGCACATCGCAGCTAACGACATCGTTTCGCCGCATAGGGCAGGCACGGGTTCCAGTTCCCTCAAAATGCGATAAAATTGGGCCGCAACCGAGATAGGATTGGGATGCTTTCGATGAGGAAATACCTCTTTTCGGCAGGGTTCGCGCTGCTGGTGGCGGCGACCTCAGCCTCGATCACCATGATGACGCCGCCGGCTTTCGCCAGCCAGATCAAATACGTCGTCAACAACGTACCGATCACCACTGGCGACATCCAGCATCGGGCTGCCTTCCTGCGCCTGCAGCGCAAGAAGGGCAATGCCGCCGAGGAAATGATCGAGCAGACGCTGCGCGTCGCCGAAGCCAAGCGTCTCGGCATCCGCATCAGCGACGCCCAGGTCGAGGCTGCCTATCAGCGTTTTGCCACGACCAACAAGATGCAGCTCAAGCAACTCGATGGCGTCATGGCGCAATCCGGCGTCGGCAAGGAGCATTTCAAGGAGTTCATCCGCTCCCAGATGGCCTGGAACCAGGCGCTGACCGCGCGCCATCGCTCAGAGAGCGGCGGCTCCGTGAGTGAGCAGGACGCAGTCAGGCGCATGCTCGACAAGGGCGGCAACAAGCCGACCGCTATGGAGTACATGCTGCAGCAGGTCATTTTCGTCGTACCGGCGGCCGAGCGCAGCGCGACGCTGTCCAAGCGCAAGCGCGAGGCCGACGCCATGCGCGCCCGCTTCAACGGCTGCAACACCTCGCGCGAATTCGCCAAGGGCCTGATCGACGTCACTGTTCGCGATCTCGGCCGGATACTGGCGCCGCAATTGCCGCCGGACTGGGCCGACCAGATCAAGGCCACCAAGGTCGGCGGCGCCACCCCCACGCGCGAAACAGACCGCGGCGTCGAGTTCATCGGCATCTGCTCGTCGCGCGAAGTGTCCGACGACAAGGCCGCCCAGATGGTGTTCCAGAGCGAAGGCTCGAGTGGCAAGGACGCCGACGAGCTCTCCACGAAATATGTCGAGGAGTTGCGGAAGAAAGCCCGCATCGTCGAGCGCTGAAGTCGCCAGAGGCAGCGATGGCGCTGAGCGCCGGTGATCCATCCGGCGTTGGGCCGGAAATCGCCATTGCCGCCTGGCAGGCGCGCAACAGCGCAGGTGTGCCGCCCTTCTACCTTATAGCCGATCCGGCGCTGATTGCCGCACGGGCGCGCCTGCTCGGCGCCGATGTGCCAATCACGGAGACAGTGCCAGCCGAAGCGGAGCGCGTCTTTGGGCGCGCCCTGCCCGTCCTGCCGCTTGCCGCCCGCTTCGTCGACGACCCCGGCCGGCCGGACCCGGCCAACGCCGCCGGCATCATCGAGGCCATCGACCGCGCTGTTGACGACTGCCTTGGCGGTCGCGCGGCGGCGGTCGTTACGTGCCCGATCGCCAAGAAGCCGCTCTACGATGCCGGCTTCCGTTTTCCCGGTCACACCGAGTATCTGGCGCATCTGGCGACGCTCCACACCGGCGCACAAGCAATGCCGGTGATGATGCTTGCCGGTCCCGAGTTGCGCACGGTTCCGGTCACCATTCACATTGCGCTGCGCGAGGTGCCGGAAGCGCTGACGACGGAATTGATCGTCGCGACCGCCCGCATCACCGCCGCCGACCTCGAATATCGCTTCGGCATTGCCAAGCCGCGGCTTGCCGTTGCCGGCCTCAATCCGCATGCCGGTGAAGGCGGCGCGATGGGCGCCGAGGACGAGCGCATCATCCGCCCGGCGATCGAAAGGCTGAGGGCGGAGGGCATCGACGCTTTCGGGCCGCTGCCGGCCGATACGCTGTTCCACGCCCGCGCCCGAGCCGGCTACGATGTGGCGCTGTGCATGTATCACGATCAGGCGCTGATCCCGGCCAAGGCACTGGCGTTCGACGAGGCGGTCAACGTTACGCTCGGCCTACCCTTCATCCGCACTTCACCGGATCACGGCACCGCTTTCGATATCGCCGGCAAGGGCATAGCCCGGACCGACAGCCTGATCGCGGCGCTCAGGCTCGCCCGCAGGCTTGCCGACATCGGTGCGAAGGCTGCCGCCGCATGAGGCTTTGCATGAGAGCGGTCGCATGAGCATCGACGGGCTGCCGCCGTTACGCGCGGTGATCGAACGCCATGGGTTGCAGGCAAAAAAGGCGCTCGGCCAGAATTTCCTGCTCGACCTCAACCTTACCGGCAAGGTCGCGCGTGCCGCCGGCGACCTGACCGACGCCACGGTAATCGAGGTCGGTCCGGGTCCAGGTGGCCTGACCCGGGCGCTGCTGTCCCACGGCGCGGCCCGGGTCATCGCCATCGAGCGCGACGAGCGCTGCCTGGCAGCGCTCGCGGAGGTGTCAGATCACTATCCGGGCCGTTTGGAAATCATTGCCGGCGACGCGTTGAAGACGGATTTTGCAGCGCTTGCCGAAGGCGCACATGGAGGCAATGGACCTGTGAGGATCGTCGCCAACCTGCCCTACAATATCGGCACCGAACTTTTGATACGCTGGCTGACCGTCGCCGAGTGGCCGCCCTTTTACGCATCGATGACGCTTATGTTCCAGCGCGAGGTGGCCGAGCGCATCGTCGCCCGCCCCGGCAGCGATGCCTATGGCCGGCTGGGCGTGCTGGCAGGCTGGCGGACGGAGGCAAAAATCGCTTTCGACGTGCCGCCGCAAGCCTTCACGCCGCCGCCCAAGGTGGTGTCGTCGGTGGTGCATCTGGTGCCGCGGGCAAATCCGCTGCCCGCCGAAGTCAAGAAGCTCGGCCGCGTTACCGAAGCGGCCTTCGGCCAGCGCCGCAAAATGCTGCGGCAGAGCGTCAAGAGCCTCGGCGGCGAAGCCCTGCTCACCCGCGCCGGCATCGATCCGACGCGGCGGGCGGAAACCTTGAGCGTCGAGGAATTCGTGCGACTGACCAACGCGGTGTGATTGCGCCGGCCCCTAGTCCGTCTTCTCGTCGAGCAACCCCGAGACGAAATCGAACAGGCCGGGCCGGCGGTCGCGTCTGAGCCGCTCGGCGATGACTATGCCGCGTACCTCGGCGAAGGCACGGTCGAGATCGTCGTTGATGATGACGAAATCATATTCTTTCCAGTGCTCGATCTCGTTGCGAGCGTTCTTCAGACGCGTCTCGATCACCGATTCCTGGTCCTCGGCGCGGCGCTTCAGCCGCGCCTTCAACTCTTTCATCGAGGGCGGCAGGATGAAGATCGAGACGATGTCGGCGCGCATCTTCTCCTTGAGCTGCTGGGCGCCCTGCCAGTCGATGTCGAACAACATGTCGCGGCCCTGTGCCAGCGCCAGTTCGGCCGGCTCACGCGGCGTGGCATAGCAATTGCCATGCACTTCGGCCCATTCAAGCAGTTCGTCCGAATCGCGCAGCCGCTCGAACTCACGCATGGTGCGGAAATGATAGTGGACGCCTTCGATCTCGCTGCCGCGGCGCGGCCGCGTGGTGACGGAGACCGACAGTTCGAGACTGGAATCGCTCTCCAGAAGATTGCGCGCGATCGTCGACTTGCCGGCGCCGGACGGCGACGACAGCACAAGCATCAAACCCCGCCGGCGAATGCGGGAACCCAAATCCCTGGCAACCATAGGCTCCTTGGCGACCATCAGGGTTACTCCAGATTCTGGACCTGTTCGCGAAACTGGTCGACGACCGCCTTCAGCTCCAGCCCTATGGCGGTGATCGCAGCGGCGTTCGACTTCGAACACAGCGTATTCGATTCGCGGTTGAATTCCTGCGCCAGAAAATCGAGCTTGCGGCCGATGGCGCCGCCGCCTGCCAGCAGCACCCGGCCGGATGCCACATGTGTCCTCAGCCGGTCGATCTCCTCGCGGATGTCGGCCTTGGTGGCCAGGAACGCCGCTTCCATATGCAACCGGCTGGCGTCGAGATTGGCGGAGGCATCCATCAGCAGCCGCACCTGCTCGGTAATCCGTTCGCGGATCACCGCCGGCTCGCGCGACGGATCGGCCTCGGCGCGCAGTGTCAGCGCTTCGATAGCGTCGATATGACCGGACAGCAGCGAGCGCAGGGCGGTGCCCTCGCCCTGGCGTGCCTGCTCCAGCCCGCCCAGCGCCACTTCGAGCGCCGAGAGTATCGCGCTGTCGAGCGCCGCCCGCGCCTCTTCGGTTTCGACGGTTTCGGGGATGTCGAGCACGCCGCGCAGCGAAAGCAGCCCGTCGGCTGTCGCAGGCGCTGCGCCGAACATCTCCTGCAGCCGCTTGGCCAGCCCCGCCAGATCTCTCAGGAAGGCCTCGTTGACCACTGGCTGCGCCTGCTGGCCGGCTGCGCGGCCGACGGTCAGCGTTGCCTGGAAATTGCCGCGCGCAAAGCGCTTCTGCACCGTCTGCCTGACGGCCGGCTCAAGCCGCTCGAGGCCTTGCGGCAGCCGCAGCCTGACCTCGACGCTCTTGCCGTTGACCGACTTCACCTCCCAGGCGATCGACGTGCCGTCATGTTCGGCGACGGCCCGTGCAAAACCGGTCATGCTCTGCAAATTCATGATGCCCTTGCTTCCCCCTGGCGCATGATCCCGGAAGCGGTTCCGGGCCAGATCGTGCGCGGCTTCAAAATCCGGAGCGCCTGTTCGCGTCGAATCGGACGCAGGGCGCTCCTGATGACAAAATCAGCACGTCCCGGCCGTCAGACGAATCGGAGGGACGACTTCACAACCGTCCGGCGCTACTGCGCCGCCGCTCCGGCGTCGCCATCGCCGCCGTCAACCGGCGCGTCGGTCTGACCTTCCACCTTGGCGGCGTCGGCCTTGGCAGCACCGGCCTTGGCGGCTTCATCGGCCAGATCCTTCTGCAGCGCCCGGTAGCGGGCGACGTTCTCGTTGTGCTCGGCGAGCGTCGCGGCAAAGACGTGACCGCCGGTGCCGTCGGCAACGAAATACAGGTCGTCGGTCTTCGACGGATTGGCGACGGCTTCCAGTGCCGCACGGCCAGGATTGGCGATCGGCGTCGGCGGCAAGCCGTTGATCAGATAAGTGTTGTAGGGCGTCGGCTTCTTGATGTCAGACTGAAAAATCGGGCGGTCGGTGGGTTTGCCCTTGCCGCCGAACAGGCCGTAGATAATGGTCGGATCGGACTGCAGCCGCATGCCCTTGGCCAACCGGTTGAGGAAGACGGCCGCGACCCGCGAGCGTTCGTCGCCCTTGCCCGTCTCTTTCTCGACGATCGAAGCCAGGGTGACGAAGTCTTCGACACTGGCCAGAGGCAGATCGGGGGCGCGCCGCTGCCAGACTTCCTCGACAAGCTTCTTCTGGTCCGCCAAAAGCTTTTCGACCATCTGCTGGCGTGTCGCGCCACGGGTGAAACGCAGCGTGTCGGTAGCAAGGCTGCCCTCGGGTGGAATGGTCCCCGGCATATCGCCATCGAGCGCTGCCTGATCGGCGATGCGCTGCAGCGCCTGCTCGACCGTCAGCCCCTCGGGCACGGTCAGCGAATACATCACCGACTTGCCGCTCTTCAGCAACTCCATGATGTCGCGCATCGAGGCCTGCGGCTTGATCTCGTATTCGCCGGCCTTCAGGGCGGAATCATTGCCAAAAGCGCGCACGCCAAGGCGGAAGATGCGCGCATCGCTGATCAGTCCGCGCCGCTCGAGCTGCTCTGCAATCTCCTGGACGCCGGTGTTCGGCTTGACCAGGAAGGTGTCGGCATTGGCCGAAGGGCCGGGCTCGTTGAATTCCTGCTTGCCGAAATACAATGCAAAGCCAGCCGCCAGAACCATCAGCATCACCAGGGAGATGACGAAGTTCATGAACACGACGAACTGGCTGCGCGAGGCGCGCGAGCGCTTGGGCGGCGGCGTGCCGGCTTCAGGCCGCAATGCCTCGCTGGCCGTTTTCGGCACGATCGGGCCCGACGGTGCGGACCGTTGCCCGAATTGCCCGTTGTCCGCCGAATTTGTGCTCATGGCGCCCTACCGTTTGACCTTGCAACGAATCCCCTTGGGCACAGTAGGGGCGAATATGGCAAAATTGACGACACGCATAGACCGTGCCGGTCGGCGGACCGGTCAGCCATTGTAGCGCTGGAAGACCAGCGAGGCGTTGGTGCCGCCGAAGCCGAAGGAATTGGACAGCGCCACATCGATTTGGCGGGCGCGCGGCGTGTGCGGCACCAGGTCGATCGCCGTTTCGCGCTCCGGGTTGTCGAGATTGATGGTGGCCGGCGCGATGTTGTCGCGAATGGCGAGAATCGAATAAATCGCCTCGGCGGCGCCCGCCGCACCCAGAAGGTGGCCTATCGACGACTTGGTCGACGACATCGATATTTTCGACGCGGCGTTGCCGACCAGCCGCTCGACGGCGCCCAGTTCGATCGTGTCAGCCATGGTCGAGGTGCCGTGCGCATTGATGTAGTCGACGTCTGCGGGCGTCAGCTTGGCCCGGTTCAGTGCCGCCACCATGCAACGAAAGGCGCCGTCACCATCTTCGGCCGGCGCGGTGATGTGATAGGCATCGCCGGTCAAGCCGTAACCGGTGACCTCGGCATAGATCTTGGCGCCACGCGCCCTGGCGTGTTCCAGTTCCTCCAGAATGACGACGCCGGCGCCCTCGCCCATGACGAAGCCGTCGCGGTCGCGGTCATAGGGACGCGAGGCCGTTTCCGGAGCGTCGTTGCGGTCGGTCGACAGCGCCCGGCAAGCGGCGAAGCCGGCGATCGACAGCCGCGTCACCGGCGCTTCCGTGCCGCCTGCGACCATCACGTCGGCATCGCCCCACATGATCAGCCGGGCGGCATCGCCGATGGCGTGCGCACCGGTGGAGCAAGCGGTGACGACGGCGTGGTTGGGGCCTTTCAGCCCATGCCGGATCGAAACCTGGCCGGATACAAGATTGATGATCTGGCCGGGGATGAAGAACGGGCTGATGCGGCGCGGACCGCGCTCCTTCAGGATCATCGCATTCTCGGCGATGCCTTCGATGCCGCCGATGCCGGAGCCGATCAGCACGCCGGTGGCGCACTGCTCTTCATGCGTCTTCGGCGCCCACCCCGAATCCTTCAGCGCCTCGTCGGCGGCCGCGATCCCGTAGAGGATGAAGTCGCCGATCTTGCGCAGTTCCTTCGGCTCGAGAACGGTCTCGGGATTGAAGGTGGCATTCTCACCATTGCCGCGCGGGATGACGTGGGCGACCTTGCAGGCAAGATCCTCCACCTCGAACTCGGTGATGCGCTTGGCTGCGCTGCGGCCGGTCAGAAGTTCCTTCCAGCCATGCTCAAAGCCTACGCCGAACGGCGAAAGCAGCCCAAGGCCCGTGACGACGACACGCCTCATCGCAGGTCCTCCTCGGTGATGACTGCAAATAGCGTCAGGCCGAAGCCTTGTCGATGTACTTCACCGCATCGCCGACAGTCAGGATGGTTTCGGCCGCATCGTCCGGGATCTCTACGCCGAATTCTTCTTCGAACGCCATGACGAGTTCGACCGTGTCGAGACTGTCCGCGCCCAGATCATCGATGAAGCTCGCCTGCTCCGTCACCTTGTCGGCATCGACGCCAAGGTGCTCGATAACGATCTTCTTGACGCGCTCTGCGGTGTCACTCATTTGGGCATCCTCGTCTTTTGTTTGTCTGTCTTCGTTAGCGGGCAGAATGCCGCTAATCAAGCTGAAAGATGGTCCTGTCGGAAACGCAACGGCACCGGACCGGTTTTTGCCCGAACCGCCGGGTTGCGGGCCGCATTACACGAAAATCGGCCGGGCTCCAAGGCGAAAAGGGGTGTTTTCCCGCAACTGTCAAATCATCGCCATGCCGCCATTGACGTGAATGGTCTGACCGGTGACATAGGCGGCTTCGTTGGAAGCCAGGTAGGCGACGGCGGAGGCGACTTCGGCGCTGGTGCCCATGCGCCGTGTCGGAATCGCCGCCATGATCGCCTCTTTCTGCTTGTCGTTGAGCTTGTCGGTCATCGCCGATTCGATGAAGCCCGGGGCGACGCAGTTGACGGTGATGTTGCGCGTGGCGATCTCCTGCGCCAGCGACTTGGAAAAGCCGATCATGCCGGCCTTAGAGGCGCAGTAGTTGGTTTGGCCGGGATTGCCGGTGACGCCAACCACCGAGGTGATATTGATGATGCGGCCATGCCGGCGCCGCATCATCGGATGGGTGAGTTCGCGGGTCAGCCGGAACACGGCGGTCAGGTTGACCTCGATCACCGAATCCCAGTCGGCGTCCGCCATGCGCACGAACAGCCCGTCCTTGGTGATGCCGGCATTGTTGACGAGAATGTCGACGCCTTCGAGATCGGCCTCGGCCTTCTGGCCGAGCGCCTTGACGTCGTCGCGATTGGAAAGGTTCGCCGGGAACAGCTTGACCCGGTCGCCGAGCTCGGCCGCCAGCGTTTCCAGCTTCTCGACGCGGGTGCCGTGCAGGCCGACGACAACGCCCTGCGCGTGCAGCACCCTGGCGATCGCCTCGCCGATGCCTCCCGATGCGCCTGTGACGAGCGCCTTGCGGCCGGTCAATTCGAACATGTCTTTGATCCTCTTCCAAATCGGACAGGCCGGCGAATGTGGCTACCTGTAGACATCACTGCGGTGGCCCTATTGTAACCACCAGAATGACGAGCCGCTTGTCCTGCACATCGCAGATAATTCGATAATCCCCAACCCGGTACCTCCAAAAAGTCGCTAACGGTCCCTTCAGCGGCTTGCCGGCTTCACGCGGATTGTCGAGGGCGGCAATACGGTTCTCGATGAAGTCGCGGAGCCGGTGACGTGTCTGCGGATCCAGTTTTTCAATAAATTTGCGCGCCGAGCGGGCATATTCAAGCGTCCAGGCCACGCCAGAAGTCCTCGGCTGTCATGACGTCCTCCTCGCCACTTCTGATCCGCTCCAGCACTTCGGCCGCGAGGTAATAGTCTTCCACGTCCTCAAGACCGCGCTCGATGAGTTCGCGCAGATAATAAGCTTTACTGCGGCCAGTCCTGGCCGCGAGAAAATCCAGACGCTCTTCGATTTCGGGGGCAAGTCGGATTGATGTCGGCATTCCGATCTCCTGTGAATACATGTATTCACATATCCCGACGAGGCTAAGAATTCAAGCGCCCGCATCAGCCGGACGCGCATGGTTCAATCGAGCGCCGCCAGCGCCGCCTCGACATCGGCCGGCGTGCCGACCGCGCCGGTGGCGATGTCGCGGTTGATGCGCCGCGCCAGTCCCGACAGCACCTTGCCGGCACCCACCTCGTACAGCGTCGCAATGCCGTTGGCGCCAAACCATTCCACCGTTTCGCGCCAGCGCACGCGCCCCGTCACCTGTTCGACCAGGCGGTGGGCGATTGCATCCGGATCGCTGGACGGCGTGACCGACACGTTGGAAACCACGGGTACGAACGGCGCGTTCTTCGTCACGCCGGCCAGCGCCTCGCGCATGACCTCGGCCGCCGGTGCCATCAGCGCCGAATGGAAGGGCGCCGAGACCTGCAGCATCAGCACCCGCTTGGCGCCCTTTTCCGTGCACAGCTTCGCCGCCTGCTCGACGGCCGCCCTGGCGCCGGAGATCACCAGCTGGCCACCGCCATTGTCGTTCGCGATCTGGCAAATCGACTCTTTGGCCGCTTCAGCGCAGGCGGCTTCGACATCGGCCTGTTCCAGCCCGATGATCGCCGCCATGGCGCCCTCGCCGGCCGGCACAGCCGCCTGCATGGCATTGCCGCGGATACGCAAGAGCCGGGCGGCATCGGCGACCGAAACGAAACCGGCGGCGGCAAGTGCCGAATATTCGCCGAGCGAATGGCCGGCGACATAGGCGACCTTGTGCTTCAGCGAGAGGCCGCGCGATTCCAGCGCCCGGATGGCGGCGAGCGACACAGCCATCAGCGCCGGCTGGGCATTGGCGGTCAGCGTCAGCCTCTCTTCCGGCCCTTCCCAGATCAGCTTCGACAGGTTTTCGCCGAGCGCGTCGTCGACCTCTTCGAAGATCTTCCGCGATTCCGGAAAGGCGTCGGCGAGGTCCTTGCCCATGCCGACAGCCTGGCTGCCCTGTCCCGGAAAGGTGAATGCGACGGCCATGCGTGCCTCCCAAGCGGCTGATTTTTCCTGCCTGTGACGCAAGGCGGGCGGGCAAGTCAAGTCCGCTAGCACCCCGACCCGGGCCGCTCCGGCTCGGTATCGCTGGCCGAGTACCTGTTCCAAAAGGCTTTTTTTCGATCACTCATGATGAAAATCGCTCACGATTCGTTTGCTGGCTCTTCTTATTTCAGCCACAGACGCTAGCTTTTCGTGACATATCGATGACAGCTGAATGACACGTTTGTGTATGGTCGGGGGAATTGTAAGTTGGCAAGGATCAAGAAAGGCGTTGGCAAATCCGCGCCGCAGTTTCTGGAAGGCGATCCGGCCACCGGCTATCTGCCAGGCCGGAAATGGCCTGTTATCCGCTATGGCCTCGTCAGTCTTCTCGTCGCCACCATCCTGGTTTTTGCCATCGAACTGATCGTGCGCGGCGACTTTGCCGGCACCGTCGGCTTCTTCCTGCAGCCCTTCAAGCCGGGCTGGACCACCATCATCATCTTCGCGCTGATCCTGATCGGCCTCGATGCCGTGCTCGGCCGCAGCCACCAGAGCCTGATGATCGTCGCGCCGCTGACGCTGGCGCTGGCCTTTGTCGGCCACCAGAAATCGCTCTATCTCGGCGATCCGCTCTATCCGACCGATTTCCTCTATTCACGTCAGATCGTGGCGCTGATGCCGCTGCTGGTGCGCGAACGTCCGGGAACCGCCATCGCTCTGGCGGTCGGCATCGTCGGCAGCCTCTCGCTGCTCGTTTATGGCTGGCGGCTGTGGCGCCGCCGCGTACCGGCGCTCGGTCGCAAGGGGCGCCTGGCCCGGCTGACGCTGACCGTGCCGCTGCTCGCCTTCTTCGTGTCGATCATGGATTACGCGACGTTCTCGTGGACCCGCGACCGGCTGCAAATCATCCCGATCATGTGGGACCAGAAGGAAAATTACGCCTCCAACGGCTTCGCACTGGCCTTCGCCCTCAACGTGCCAATGGCCCATGTCCCCGCGCCTGCCGGCTACTCCGACAAGGCGATCGCGGCGATCGAAAGATCTGGCGTGAAGGCATCGGTGCCGGCCGAGAAGCCAGACATCATCATCGTCATGAGCGAATCCTTCTGGGATCCGACCGAACTGCCCGGCGTCACCATCACGCCCGATCCGATTCCCAATGTGCGGGCGTTGCGCTCCGGCCACGTGTTCTCGCCCGAATTCGGCGGCATGACCGCCAATGTCGAGTTCGAGGCGCTGACCGGCTTTTCCAACGCCTTCCTGCCGGCCGGCAGCATCCCCTACCAGCAATATGTCCGCGCGCCGGTGCCGTCGATGGCGACGTTCCTGAAGAGCCAGGGCTATGAGACGCGCGCCATCCATCCGGGCACAAGCTGGTTCTGGAACCGAACGCCGGTCTATGCGGATTTCGGCTTCGATGACTTCAAGTCCGAAGAAAACATGCCATATCTCGAAAAGCGCGGGCCGCTGACGTCGGACGCGGCGATGACCGACGAGATCATCCGCGAAGCCGACGCCACGGACGATCCGTTCTTCTACTTCGCGGTCAGCCTGCAAAACCACGGGCCCTACGAACCGAATCGCTATTACAATCCGACCCACAAGGTGCAGGCTCCGACCAGCCAGTGGGCAAAGGATTCGCTGCTGAGCTTCACGGAAGGCGCATCCGACGCCGACAAGAGCCTCGAGCGCCTCATCGAATGGGCGAAGAACCGGCGGCGACCGACGGTCATCGCCTTCTTCGGCGACCATCTGCCGCCGCTCGGTCCGGTCTATGTCGAGACCGGCTTCCTCAGGGATAACGTCGCGCCACGCAAGGAGCCGCCCGACCAGATGCTGCTGCATCACCGAACGCCGCTGATCGTATGGTCCAACCGCACCGGTCCGGTCGCGGACATGGGCACTGTCAGTCCAGCCTTTCTGCCCTACCATGTCCTGACCACGGCCGGGATCAGCCACCCGTATTACACCGGCTTCCTCGGCCAGATGCGCGAGCGCTACAGCGTCGTCGACCGCAATCTACTATTGACGCCGACGGGCGAGGACACGCCCGACTGGGGGCGCAAGAAGCAAATCGACCCGGCGATTCGCGATTTCCGTCTGCTGCAATACGACATGATGTTCGGCAAGCGCCGTGCAGCGCCCGATTTCTTCCCTGAGACGGTGAACAAGCGGATCCCGCATACAAGCTGAAGATGCCGCGACATGTCGTCCTGAGCGCGGCGGTTTTTCGGCTCGCCCTTGTCTTGCGGCCAAATTCCTGTATAGACGCCCGCAATCTGCCGGTCCTTGCTGGGGGCTGAACGGAGGGCCGGAGGTTTTTCGAAAACCTTCGTGTGGAGCCAGAAGCGCTTCCGCCTCCCGTGTCTCCGCTCTCGACCGTCTCGTCATGCTCCTTTCTTCCCCGCCCCGCCAGGGATCGCCGGGTCAGAGAAGTTGCAGAGGCTTTTGCCGCCGGGACCGGGAGAGAAACGAAGAAAGGCAAAGAACAATATGGCTCTTTATGAACATGTGTTTCTTGCCCGGCAGGACCTCTCGCAGCAGCAGGTCGATGCGCTTGTCGAACAGTACAAGGGCGTCATCTCAGCGAATGGCGGGTCCGTCGGCCGGGTCGAGAACTGGGGACTGAAATCCCTCACCTACCGGGTCAACAAGAACCGGAAGGCATACTATACGCTGATGGACATCACCTGCCCGCCGGCCGCGCTCAACGAGATGGAGCGCCAGATGGGCCTGTCCGAGGATGTGCTGCGTTTCCTCACCATCAAGGTCGATGCGCATGAGGAAGGCCCGTCGGCAATGATGCAGAAGCGCGAAGAGCGCTCGGAACGCGGCGGCTTCGGCGACCGTGACCGTGGCCCGCGCTCGTTCGGCGACCGCGATCGCGGCGACCGTGGCGATCGCCCGCCACGCAGCTTCGGTGGCGATGGTGCAGACCGTGGCCCGCGCCGTCCGCGCGAAGCTGTTGAAGGGGGTGCAGAATAATGGTCGACATCAACCAGATCCCGACCCGGCGCCCGTTTCACCGCCGCCGCAAGACTTGCCCGTTCTCCGGCGCCAACGCGCCCAAGATCGACTACAAGGACGTGCGTCTTCTGCAGCGCTATATTTCCGAGCGCGGCAAGATCGTGCCGTCGCGCATCACCGCCGTCAGCCAGAAGAAGCAGCGCGAACTCGCCAAGGCGATCAAGCGCGCCCGCTTCCTCGGCCTGCTGCCCTACGTGGTTCGCTAACACTGATTAGGTGACCATGATCTTATCCGAAAACCGGTTTCCATTTTTTCGGGATCATGGACAACACTGACTAGTAGACCATGATCTTTTCCGAAAACCGGTTTCCACTTTTCGGGATCATGGTCTAGCCAGCGGGCGGTTCGCCGCCCGCTTTTCCTACGGCGACGGGCGCCGCAGGGTTGCCATCAAATCCCGGGTTGAGGTGAAGACCTCTAACTGCCGCGACAGGCAGGACAGCGACATCGGCGGCGACGCCCTCAGCTTCCTGACCTGTTCCAGACAATTCGGCGTCGATGCCAGTGATTTGGCGCCCCAAACGAAGGAACAAAACCATGGAAGTCATTCTTCTCGAACGCGTTTCCCGCCTCGGCCAGATGGGCGATACCGTCAAGGTCAAGGATGGATTCGCCCGCAACTTCCTGCTGCCGCAGGGCAAGGCGCTGCGCGCCAACGAAGCCAACAAGAAGAAATTCGAAGGCCAGCGCGCCCAGCTCGAAGCCCGCAACCTCGAGCGCAAGTCCGAGGCCATGCAGATTTCGGAGAAGCTGGACGGCAAGAGCTTCATCGCCGTGCGTTCGGCCGGCGAAACCGGCCAGCTCTACGGCTCGGTGTCGACCCGCGACATCGCCGAGTTGCTGACGGCGGAAGGTTTCTCGGTCAACCGCAACCAGATCCTGCTCAACCAGCCGATCAAGACCATCGGCCTGACCAATGTGGCGATCGCCCTGCATCCGGAAGTCGAGGTCACCATCACGCTCAACATCGCCCGCACGGCCGACGAAGCCGAGCGCCAGGCCAAGGGCGAGATGCTGACCACAGCCGAAGCCATCTATGGCGACGACATCAACGACAATGCGCGCCCGGACAACTTCTTCGATCCCAACGCCGAGTTCGAAGGCGGCGAAGACAACGGCTGATTGCACGTCACAGGCGTCAGAGCGGCGCTTTAAAACGTTTCGTCGGCTTCCAGTCATTTCTGGACCAACGCCCGGGCGCCTCGCCCGGGCTTTTTTGTGCCAAACGGAACTTTTCGACCCCCTATATCTTGATGCAGACTATAGCGCCGCGCGTCGTTTGGACGCGCAAAGGACGCTGCAGGACTTTGGTTCGGCGCATGATCCTTTCCGAAATCGATTTCGATTGTCGGGTTATGCGCCGAGACAGCGTGTCTGACCGAGAGGGGACATTTGTTCATGAATATTCTGCTGAAACGCATTCTCGACCGCCTGGTGCGCACCGGCAATCTCAAGGTCACCGGACCGAAAGGCCTCTCGGTGACTTTCGGTGACGGCAGCGGCGATCTGGTGCACATGCACATCAAGACCACGCATGCCGAGCGCGCCATCAGCTTCGATCCGATGCTGGCGGTGCCGGAAGCCTATATGGACGGTGAGCTCGACATACTCGAGGGCGGCGTGCTGGGGGTGATGCGCATCGCCTTCCAGAACATGGATAGCGGCGGCATCGATGCCACCTGGTCGAAGGCGATAGAAGGCCTGCGTCACGCTTTCCGCCGCCTGCAGCAGATCAACACGGCGGCGCGCGCGCGCCGCAACGTGCAGCGCCACTATGATCTGTCAGGCGACCTCTACAGGCTCTTCCTCGACGACGACATGCAGTATTCCTGCGCCTATTTCGAGCAGCCGGACATGACGCTCGACGAGGCGCAGGCAGCCAAGAAGCGCCATATTGCCGCCAAGCTCAGGCTGAAGGCCGGCCAGACGGTGCTCGACATCGGCTCCGGCTGGGGTGGGCTCGGTCTCTATCTCGCCAAGTCCTTCGACGTCGACGTGCAAGGCGTGACGTTGTCGACCGAGCAGCATGGCGTCGCCACCGACCGCGCCCATGCGCAAGGCCTGGAAAACCGCGTGCATTTCGAAGTGAGGGATTACCGCGAGCTCAACGAGCGCTTCGACCGCGTCGTCTCGGTCGGCATGTTCGAGCATGTCGGCGTCAACCACTACCGCACCTTCTTCGACAAATCGGCGACGCTCTTGAAGCCGGACGGCGTCATGCTGCTGCACACGATCGGCCGCTCCGGCGCGCCGTGGGCAACCAGCGCCTTCATCCGCAAATACATTTTCCCGGGCGGCTACGTCCCCTCGCTCTCGGAAGTGATGCCGGCGATCGAAAAGTCGGGCCTCATCGTCACCGACATCGAAGTCCTGCGGCTACATTATGCCGAGACGCTGAGACATTGGAGCCAGCGCTTTGCCGCCAACCGCGACAAGGCCAAGGCGATCTATGACGAACGTTTTTGCCGCATGTGGGAGTTCTATCTGGCAGCCTCGGAAGCCGCTTTCCGCTGGCAGGATCTGGTGGTCTTCCAAATCCAGATCGCCAAGAAGAAGGACACGCTGCCGATGTCTCGTGACTATATGGGCAAATGCGAGAAGGCGTTGCAGCTGCGCGACATGGGGCATCGTCCAAAAGCCCCTGCCGCCAAGCCCGCCCGGCGCCGCAAGGTGGCGGATATGGAATAGACCGCCGGCGATCACGCCATTGCCGCTTGCCATTGGCGGCCCACACGCTGAAAAAGGTCTCGCCGTCGCCGCGAGACTTTTTTCATGACCTATCTCATCTACATCGTTGCTGCCCTTGCCGAGATCGCCGGCTGCTTTTCGATCTGGGCGTGGTGGCGGCTAGAAAAGTCGCCGCTGTGGCTGGCGCCAGGCCTGGTCTCGCTCGCTTTGTTCGGCTTCCTGCTGGCGCTGGTAGACATCAGTGCTGCGGGCCGCGCCTATGCCGCCTATGGCGGCATCTACATCGCCGCCTCGCTCGGATGGCTGTGGCTGGTGGAAGGCGTGCGCCCCGACCGCTGGGACCTTGCCGGTTCCGCGCTCTGCATCGTTGGCGCCTCGGTGATCCTGTACGCACCTCGGGGTGCCTGAGCTATGGAACTGCCTATCCCGCTTCGACAGGGCGTCGAGCGTCTCCTCGAAAAAGTGCCGCTGCCGACGCTGAAGCTAGCGGCAAAAACGCTGTCGGACCGCTATCGCGCCGAACTGCGCGACGGCCGCCTGCATATGGCCGAGGAGATCGCGGTCAAAGCCTATCTGGCGACGCGGCTGCCGGCGACCTATGCCGCTGTCCGTGCCAGTCTCGATGCGCTCAGCGAGGCAAGGCCCGATCATGCACCCAAAACCCTGCTCGACGTCGGCGCCGGCCCCGGGACCGTGCTTTGGGCTGCGCTCGATCTCTGGCCCGACCTCGAGCAGGCGGTGCTGATCGAGGCGAGCGCGGCGGTGCGCCGGGTCGGCGCGGCGCTTGCCGCTGAGGCGATGACGGCCAGGGTCGCCTGGCTGGCCGGCGATGTCAGCCTCGATCTCGCCGATCTCAAGCCGGCCGAGCTGGTCACCTGCGCCTATGTGCTGGACGAGATCGTACCAGCGTCGCTGCCAAAGCTGATCGACCGGCTCTGGCAGCTGACCGACGAAACGCTGCTGGTCGTCGAGCCGGGCACGCCGGCCGGATGGCAGCGCATCCTTGCCGTGCGCCGACAACTGATCGAGGCGGGCGCGCACGTGCTTGCGCCTTGCCCGCATGCGGCTCCCTGCCCGCTCGCGCCGCCCGACTGGTGCCATTTTTCGCGCCGTGTCGCGCGTTCGCGCCTGCACCGGCTGGCCAAGGACGCCGATGTGCCGTGGGAGGACGAGAAATTCATCTATGTCGCTGCCTCCCGCCACGCTGTTGCCCCGCCGCAGGCGCGTGTGATCGCACCGCCGAAATCAGGCTCGGGCAAGGTCCTGCTGAAACTTTGCGAAAGGGACGGCGGTGCCGACGAGAAACTGTTCACCAAGCGCGACGGCGATGTGTTCAAGGCCGCGCGGCGGCTCGACTGGGGCGACGCACTGCCGGAGTGATTGGCAGCTATTTTCCTGTTTTGTTCTCGCCCGAGAACGGCTAGGCTCGCCGTCTTGATTCGAGTCAATCGAGATTCTTTCCACCGAAAAATATTGGCTGTGAATCGCGGGCACCGAAGCTGATTGAATGAAGACTGATGCAGATAAGTCATCACCGACCTATCCCGTTCTGATATCGAGAGACCGGCATCGAAATCGGGGACGTTATGGCAGAGGCAGCACGAAAATTCGGCGTGGCGGAAACACCGCTCTATCGCGAGGCACCGAACAACATCGAAGCCGAGCAGGCGCTGCTCGGCGCCATCCTCGTCAACAACGACGCCTTCTACCGCGTGTCGGATTTCCTGAAATCCGGCCATTTTTACGAGCCGCTGCACAGAAAGATCTTTGAGGTCGCCGCCGAGCTCATTCGTATGGGCAAGATAGCGACGCCGATCACGCTGAAGACCTTTCTGCCGGCCGACGAGAGGGTCGGCGACATGACGGTTGCGCAATATGTCGTACGGCTGGCCGTCGAGGCGGTCACCGTCGTCAATGCCGCCGACTACGGCCGCGCCATCTATGATCTCGCCACGCGACGCGCCCTGATCACCGTCGGCGAAGACATGGTCAACATCGCCTACGACGCGCCGGTCGACATGTCGCCATCCGAGCAGATCGAGGATGCCGAGCGGCGCCTGTTCGAGCTGGCCGAGACCGGCCGCTACGATGGCGGCTTCGAGAGCTTTACCGACGCGGTCAAGACCGCCGTCGACATGGCCAACGCCGCCTATATGCGCGACGGGCATCTGTCGGGCGTCGCCACGGGCCTGCGCGATCTCGACCGCCGCATGGGCGGCCTGCAGCCGTCCGATCTGATCATCATCGCCGGCCGCCCGGGCATGGGCAAGACCTCGCTTGCCACCAACATGGCCTTCAACATCGCCGAAGCCTATGTGCCGGCACAACAGGCCGACGGTTCGTTCAAGGCGGCAAATGGCGGCGTCGTCGGCTTCTTCTCGCTCGAAATGTCGTCGGAACAGCTCGCCACCCGCATCATTTCCGAACAGACCGAAATCCCGTCGTCGAAAATCCGCCGCGGCGAGATCAGCGAAATGGATTTCGAAAAGCTGGTCGCCTGTTCGCAGACCATGCAGAAGATCCCGCTGTTCATCGACCAGACCGGCGGCATCTCGATCGCCCAGCTGTCGGCGCGGGCGCGGCGGCTGAAGCGCCAGCGCGGCCTCGACGTCATCGTCATCGACTATATCCAGCTGATGCAAGGGTCGAGCGCCAAATCCTCGCAGAACCGCGTGCAGGAGATCACCGAGATCACCACCGGCCTGAAGGCGCTGGCCAAGGAGCTTGCCGTGCCGATCATCGCGCTGTCGCAGCTGTCGCGTCAGGTCGAAAGCCGCGACGACAAGCGTCCGCAGCTCTCGGACCTGCGCGAATCGGGTTCGATCGAGCAGGATGCCGACGTGGTGATGTTCGTCTACCGCGAGGAATACTACCTGAAGAACCGCGAGCCGAAGCCGGGCACCGACGAATACATCAAATGGGAACACGAGATGAACGAGATGCGCGGCAAGGCCGAGGTCATCGTCGCCAAGCAGCGCCATGGACCGACCGGCTCGGTCAGCCTCGCCTTCCAGGGCGAGTTCACCCGCTTCTCCGACCTCGCCGAGGAGCATCATATTGCGGAGAGGTTTGAGTAAGCATGGGTAAGCGTTTCAGGTTTTCTGTCCGCCTGACTCTCGCGCTCGTCAGCGCGGCTGTCCTGCCTGACGTCGCTTCAGCTTGTTCAATGCCTGCAAACTGGACGCCACAACGAGCATTTGCTGAGGCGGCCCTGGTGTTCCGAGGCTTGGTGACAGCCACAGAGCTTAGTCCGACAAAGCTTGGAATTGTCGCAGCCGATGAGGGTGATGGTCGGATACTGGTTAACGTTCGCTACGAGACAATGGAGGTGTTCAAGGGCAACCCGGAACCGAATGGTGTGATCTCCACGACCACTCTGATCATGGGAGGATGCGGCGTGCCTGTTCTGGCTGGGCAAAATTTCTTGTTTTACGTCGACGCGATTGATGAGGAGGCGCGAAAAACGCAGCCTGAGTTTGCAGGCCAAACTCAAGGCATGATCTCCATTTACGACAGCCAGATGCTGTCGCCCAATCCGCAGTTGCTCGATGAGTCGCTTGCCGAAGTACGCGCTCTCGCCAAGAAACACTGAATTGTATCCGCGCTCGCCAAATCCCGGCCGAAAATGCGGACGTTCTCGATCCGCCTCCCTTCTAAGGTATGCGAGATTTCATGGCTAAATCGCGCGTCCAGTTCATCTGCCAGAATTGCGGTTCGGTGCATCAGCGCTGGGCTGGCAAATGCGATGCCTGCGGCGAGTGGAACACGCTGGTCGAGGAGGGCACGTCCGGCGGCATCGGCTCGGGGCCGGTCAATACCCGCAATGCGCGCAAGGGCCGCGCCGTGGTGCTCACGACTTTGTCCGGCGACATCGAGGACGCGCCGCGCATCGTTTCCGGCATCGGCGAGCTCGACCGCGCCACCGGCGGCGGTTTCGTGCGCGGCTCGGCCCTGCTGGTCGGCGGCGATCCCGGCATCGGCAAGTCGACGCTGTTGACCCAGGCCGCCGCAGCACTGGCGTCCAAGGGCCACCGCATCGTCTACGTCTCGGGCGAAGAGGCGGTCGCCCAGATCCGGCTGCGCGCGCAGCGGCTCGGCGTCGCCGATACTCCGGTGGAGCTTGCCGCCGAAACCAATGTCGAGGACATCCTCGCCACCATCGCCGACGGCAAGCGGCCGGACCTGGTGATCCTCGATTCGATCCAGACCTTGTGGACCGACATGGCCGATTCGGCGCCCGGCACCGTCACCCAGGTGCGTGCCGCCGCCCAGGCGATGATCCGCTATGCCAAATCCACAGGCGCGGCGATTGTGCTTGTCGGCCACGTCACCAAGGAAGGCCAGATCGCCGGGCCGCGCGTCGTCGAGCATATGGTCGACGCGGTGCTTTATTTCGAGGGCGAAGGCGGCCACCACTACCGAATCCTGCGCACGGTCAAGAACCGCTTCGGACCGACCGACGAGATCGGCGTGTTCGAAATGTCTGATATGGGCCTGCGCGAGGTCGCCAATCCATCCGAGCTTTTTCTCGGCGAACGCCATGCGAAAGCGCCGGGCGCCGCGGTTTTCGCCGGCATGGAAGGTACCAGACCGGTGCTGGTCGAGATCCAGGCGCTGGTGGCGCCGTCGTCGCTGGGCACGCCGCGTCGAGCCGTCGTCGGCTGGGACGGTGCCCGGCTGTCGATGATCCTCGCCGTCCTTGAAGCCCATTGCGGGGTCCGCTTTGGCACGCATGACGTCTATCTCAACGTCGCCGGCGGCTACCGTATCTCGGAGCCGGCCGCCGATCTGGCGGTGGCGGCCGCACTGGTTTCCTCGCTCACCGGTCTTGCCCTTCCCGCCGATTGCGTCTATTTCGGCGAAATCAGCCTTTCGGGCGCCGTGAGGCCGGTTGCGCACGCGCAGCAGCGCCTGAAGGAAGCCGAAAAGCTGGGTTTTGGAAGCGCGGTTCTGCCCTTGGGCAGCGAGGAACTTGCCGGGGGGATAGGGGCCGGCGCTTTCCAGCCCACCGAGCTTGCCGATCTCGTGGCACGCATAGCCGGCTCACGGCGCAGCCGCGCCGACGAGCAAGAATGACGCGGCTCATGAAGTGGGGCAAAAGACATGCCGATTACGCTGCTTGACGGAATTCTCGTCGGCTTCACCTTGGTCTCGGCGATGCTCGCCATGGTTCGCGGCTTTTCGCGCGAGGTCCTTTCCGTCATCTCCTGGATAGCGGCGGCCGCGGCAGCGTTCTTTTTCTACCAACCGGTCCTGCCTTACGTTCAGCCCTATGTCGACAATGAGAAGATTGCCATGGTGGTGGCCGCCGGCATCGTCTTCATCGTCGCGCTGATCGTCGTCTCCATCATCACCATGAAGCTCGCCGACTGGATCATCGATTCCAGGGTCGGCGCGCTCGACCGCACGCTTGGTTTCCTCTATGGCGCGGCGCGCGGCATCCTGGTCGTCGCGGTGGCCCTGCTGTTCTTCAACTGGCTGGCCGGCCCCAAGGCTCCGGGCTGGGTCGCCGATGCCAAGTCGCGGCCGCTGCTCGAATCGATCGGCGCCAAGCTCGAAAGCCTGCTGCCCGAGGATCCGGAAAACGCGATCCTCAACAGGCTCAATCCGAATCAGCCGGCACCCGAGACCGGCGCCGAGACACCTCCGGCAGCGGATGCACCCGCGGCGGACGCACCGGCAACTGGCGACGATGCTCCGGCGCCCGACGGCAGCGAAACCGACGCGCCGCCGGCCGACAATGCACCGGCCAATCCGGCGCCGGCAAACTGACGATCATGTGAAGGCCGCAAACTCTACGTTGCTCTCGAGCCGTCATCACACTATATAGCGACTTTAGCGGAGCTGAAGATGGCAGACGCAGACGACGTGCTTTCCGCCGAGGCTGACGATCATTTCCATGACGAATGCGGCGTGTTCGGTATTTTTGGCCGGCAGGACGCTGCGGCTATCGTCACGCTCGGCCTGCATGCGTTGCAGCACCGCGGCCAGGAAGCGGCCGGTATCGTTTCCTATGACGGCACCCAGTTCCATGTCGAACATCATGTCGGCCTGATCGGCGATACGTTCACCAAACAGCGCGTCATCGACAGCCTCCAAGGCAACCGCGCCATCGGCCACACACGCTACGCCACCACCGGCGGCGCCGGCCAGCGCAACATCCAGCCGTTTTTCGCCGAGCTCGCCGATGGCGGCTTCGCCGTCGCCCACAACGGCAACCTCACCAACGCCATGACGGTGCAGCGCGCGCTTCAGAAACAGGGCGCGATCTTCTCGTCGACCTCCGACACCGAGACACTGCTGCATCTGGTCGCCACCAGCAGGGAACGCGATCTCAACTCGCGCTTCATCGATGCGGTGCGCCAGGTCGAAGGTGCCTTCTCGTTGGTGGCGATGACGTCAAAGAAGATGATCGGCTGCCGCGATCCGCTCGGCATCCGGCCGCTGGTGCTCGGCGATCTCGACGGCGCCTGGATCCTGGCTTCCGAAACCTGCGCGCTCGACATCATCGGCGCGCGTTTCGTGCGCGACCTGAAGCCCGGCGAGATGGTCGTCGTCACCGCCAAGGGCATAGAGAGCCTGTTTCCGTTCGAGCCGCAGAAGACCCGCTTCTGCATCTTCGAATATGTTTATTTCGCGCGTCCGGATTCGTCGGTCGAGGGCCGCAACGTCTACGAGGTGCGCAAGCGCATCGGCGCCGAGCTGGCGCTCGAAAGCCCGGTCGAGGCCGACATCGTCGTGCCGGTGCCGGACAGCGGCACTCCGGCGGCGATCGGCTTTTCGCAAGCCGCGGGCATCCCGTTCGAGCTCGGCATTATCCGCAATCACTATGTCGGCCGCACCTTCATCCAGCCCGGCGATTCGATCCGCCACATGGGCGTCAAGCTCAAGCATAACGCCAACCGCCGCATGATCGAAGGCAAGCGCGTGGTGCTGGTCGACGATTCGATCGTGCGCGGCACCACCAGCCAGAAGATCGTGCAGATGGTGCGCGATGCCGGCGCCAAGGAAGTGCACATGCGCATCGCCTCGCCGCCGACGCGCGCTTCCTGTTTCTACGGCGTCGATACGCCGGAGAAGTCGAAGCTGCTGGCGTCGCGCATGTCGGTGGAAGAGATGGCCGAGTTCATCCGCGTCGATTCGCTCGGTTTCCTGTCGATCGACGGGCTCTACCGCGCCGTCGGCGAGGCCGGCCGCGACAATGAGCAGCCGCAATTCTGCGACGCCTGCTTCACTGGGCAATATCCGACCCGGCTTGCCGATTTCGAAGGTTCGGACAATGTGCGCACGCTGTCGCTGCTGGCGGCGGGCGGGGCGTAGGATTGCCGGAACACCAATTGCCTTCCCGAGTTTCACGCCTACTCACGGAGGCCCTCGCATGATCCCCACCCCTGGCCTCGACCTTTCCGGCCGCGTCGCGGTCGTCACCGGCGCCTCGCGCGGCATCGGCTACTTCATCGCCCTGGAACTTGCCGCAGCTGGAGCCCACGTCATCGCTGTTGCCCGCACCGTCGGCGGACTGGAGGAACTCGACGACCAGATCAAGGCAACGGGCGGACAGGCGACGCTGGTGCCGCTCGACCTCGCCGACATGGCCGGCATCGACCGGCTGGGCGGCGCCATCCATGAGCGATGGGGCAAGCTCGACATCCTGGTCGCCAATGCGGCGGTGCTCGGCGTCATCTCCCCGATTGGCCATGTCGAGGCCAAGACTTTCGAGAAAGTTATGACCATCAACGTTACCTCGACATGGCGGCTGATCCGCTCGGTCGACCCGTTGCTCAGGCTCTCCGATGCAGGCCGTGCCATCGTGCTTTCCTCCAATGCCGCCCATTCGGCGCGGGCCTTCTGGGCGCCCTACGCGGCGTCGAAGGCGGCAGTCGAGACGATGATGCGTTCCTGGGCGCATGAGACGGAAAACCTGGCCCTCAGGGTCAATGCCGCCGATCCCGGCGCCACCCGCACCGCCATGCGTGCGCAGGCGGTGCCCGGTGAGGATCCGGAGACGCTGCCGCATCCCCAGGAGATCGCCAAACGCATCGTGCCGCTGGCCAGCCCGGCGCTTACGGAGACCGGGCTGATCTTCCAGGCCAAGCACAACCGCTTTGTTGCCTACCGGCAGCCGGAGTAGACGCATCGCGCATTTCGACGGAAGAATTGCGCCGCCGCCGACGTTATTGGAATGCCAGATTTTCCGAAACGGAGGACCACCATGCGCAGACTGCTTCTCGTCACCGCCGCTGCATCGCTGGCAGCCATCGGCGTCGCATCCTCGCAGGACGCGACGATGAGCTTCTTCGTCACCAGCGTCGGCTCGGGCAAGGGCGCCGATCTCGGCGGCCTCGCGGGCGCCGATGCGCATTGCGCCTCGCTGGCTGAAGCCGCGGGCGTTACGGGCAAGACATGGCGCGCCTATCTCTCGACCAGCGACACCGATGCGCGCGATCGCATTGGCACGGGACCGTGGTTCAACGCCAAGGGCGTCAAGATCGCCGACGATGTCGCTTCGCTGCATAGCGATGCCAACGCCATCACCAAGCAGACGGCGCTCGACGAAAAGGGCGAAGTGGTCAACGGCCGCGGCGACAAGCCCAACCGCCACGACGTGCTGACCGGCTCCAAGCCCGACGGCACGAAAATTGCCGACCAGACCTGCGGCGACTGGACGCTCAGCGGAGCGGAAGGCGCGGCAATGACGGGCCATCACGACCGCACCGGTCTCGACGATTCGGCCGCCGCCAAATCGTGGAATTCCTCGCACGCTTCACGCGGCGGCTGCAGTCAGGAGGCACTGAGGAGCACCGGCGGCGACGGCCTGTTCTACTGCTTTGCCGTAAACTGAACCGGCCCAACAAATGCAGAACATCATGCTGGCTGTGGCGACCCACCGCGCCCGGCCGAGCTTTCGTCGGTTGCCCAGAATTGATAGGATCGCCCGACTCCCACAACAAGCGAGGAAATTTCCATGGCTTCGAGCGTAGCGCTGGTCTGGTATCTGGTGATTGCCGGCCCGCAAGGCGGCATGGTGGTGCTGCCCAGCACGTTCGACACTCGCGAACAGTGCGCCTTCGCCGTCACCGAATATCAGAAGCAGCCAACGCCGGCCGGCTGGTCGGTGCAGTGCGTGCCGAGCGCCTCGCCGTTCGCCGACGAGGGCGAAAGCGAGTAGCCGGCGGCGCGCGTTCAGCGCTGAGCGCTAACCGTCAGTTCCGGCCTCGTATTGATGGTCTGAAACACCACGCAATAGCGTTCGGTCAGCTTGAGCAGTGTGTCGACGCGCTCTTGTGGCTCGTCGCTGTCGAGGTTGAAATTCAGCCGGATGGCGCGGAAGCCGACCGGCGCATCTTTTGCCACGCCTAAGGTGCCGCGAAAATCGAGATCGCCTTCGGCCTCCACGGTGGCGGCGCCGAGTTTGAACTCCAGCGCCGTCGCCACTGCCTTCAGCGTTACGCCAGCGCAAGCGACCAGCGCTTCCAGCAGCATGTCGCCCGAGCACAGTTCGAGCCCGGAACCGCCGGTAGCCGGATGCAGACCGGCAACGGCGAGCGCCCTGCCGGTCTCGACCTTGCAGGCGATCGACTGGTCGTCGACCGAGCCCTTGGCCCGAAGCGTGATCAGCGCGCGCGATGCGTCGTCGCGATACGCCTCCTTGAGCGGCGCCTGCATGGCCTTCAGTCCGGTGGTGTCCATGTCCAACCCTTTTCGGCAGTCATTTTCATCGCTCGTCACGATACTCGAATAGAACCGGTACGGCCTAAACCTTGATTTCACGACATTTGGATCGGAGTGACAAGCTGTCCAGACATTGCTGCGTCGTTAGACTTGATGCCTTTCATGCGGCCTGGGACCGCCACGCGATGACGCCGTCCGTCCGCGCCCGCACCTCGGGTGAGGCCAGGCAGGTGGCGACGGCCTCGTAGCCGGGAGTGCCGGGGTACCGGGCGACGTACGTTGGCGGGCTGTGATTGGCGGGGCAGAGGATGATCGCTTCGTCGGTGCCGACAGCCGCCAGGTCGAGTATCGCGCAGGAGCGCGTGAGCAGAAAAAGCGGTCGACCGCCGGGGCCGCGGCGACGCAAATGGGCAATCAGGGCTTCTTGCGAGGCTTGATCCAGCCCCTGTTCGATCATGTCGACGACCAGGATGGCCGGACCTTCGGCTTCCAATCCGACGAGTAGAGCGATCATTGCGTCGGACACCGCGGCACCGTCCTCGACGAGCCAGGCCAGCGTCTGATCGACCCGCGACCTGAGAGCTGGGTCGGCGTCCACACGAGCCAGAGCCGCCGCACAGCCATTCGCCAGTCGATCCAAGCCAAGGAAGGCGGCGTCGGGCAATGTCTCGGCCAGGCGCTGAGCCAGCCGGGTCTTGCCACTGCCCAGCGGGCCGATGATGTAGTTCAGCGGTCGGATCTGTCCCAGTTCGAACCGCTCGCCTCCCCAAGGCCAGGGAAGGTCGAAAGCGACGCTGAGCGTAGCCTCTGGCGCCAGCAGGCGCGCCAGTTCCCCGGCGCTTGGCGCTTCGCCTCGAGCGAGGTCGTCCCGCAGGCTACCGATCTTCTCTATTACGCCGACAAGCTGGCGCAGCCGGCTCTCGAGCACTGCCTGGTGTGCGGCCAAGGCCGGCTCCATGCCCCGGGAGTCACCCTCCATCACCCGCGCCACCTGGGCTAGGCTGAAGCCAAGCGCGCGCAGGGCCGCGATCTCGGCGGCGCGGCTCATTTCGACAGGACCGTAGGCGCGCCATCCGGCCGCAGTGCGGACCGGAGCAATCAGGCCGCGCTGCTCATAAAGCCGCAGGGCCTTGGCCGACACCCCGAGCCGGCCGGCGGCTTCGGAAGCGTTCAGGAACTGGGCGGAAGAGTTCATGAATCACCTTGTTGCTGTTGACCGCCTTTCTATCGGGGCTGACCCTGGGGCCGAGTCAACAGGGATGTTCGCGGTCCGCAGGAGCCGTGGGAGAGACAAGATCACTTCGTGTCGAACTGACACATCGGCTTTGATGAGATGAATCGACTTGCAAAAGGGCATTTCCGCAGCGGCTGCATACGGCAACCCCTGCTGACAGTACGGTGTCAGGACAGGGCAGCATAGTCTGGTGACATGACCGGATTCCCAACCATGCCTGACACCGCCGCCGAGCGCACCCTTGGCATCATCCTGGTTTCGGCGTCGGCAGCCGTCTTCGGCCTCACCGGCGTGCTAACCAAGTCGATCCATGCCGATCCGCTGACCATCACCTGCTGGCGGGGCTTCGTTGGGTCGATCCTGATCACCCTCTATGTGCTTTGGCGGCGCCGTCAATCCGGTGGGCGTGAAAGCCTGCGCCTCGGCTGGCGCGGCTGGCTGTTGGCGAGCGAGGGCGCGCTAGCCAGCATCGCCTTCATCTCGGCGTTCAAGTTCACCTTCGTCGCCAATGTTGCGATCATCTACGCCACTGCGCCCTTCGTCACCGCGCTGCTTGCCTTCATTCTGGTTCGTGAGCGCTTTCGGCTGCAGACGCTTGCCGCCGCCGCCGTGTCGCTCAGCGGCGTGGCGATCATGGTCTGGTCCGGCTTCGGCACCGGCCATCTGTTCGGCGACGGGCTGGCGCTGCTTATGACAATCGGCAGCGCGCTCTACATGATCATGGTGCGCGCTTTCCGCGACACGCCGGTAGTGTGGGCCGGGGCGGTGTCGGCATTCCTTTTGTTCGTGCTCGGTTGGTTCGTCACCGATCCATTGGCCGTCTCGGCCAGGGACGCAGTGTTGCTCGTCGCCTTCGGCACGTCGTTCGCGCTGGCCTCTATTCTGTGGACGGAGGGCGTGCGGCTCATTCCGGCTGCCGAATCCGGCCTGCTGGGCTCGGCTGAAGTACCGTTCGCGATCCTGTTCGCCTTCCTGTTCCTGGCCGAGGTCCCGCCAGCCGCCAGCATGATCGGCGGCGCCATCGTGCTCTGCGCGGTGTTCGCCCATGGCGGGCGCGACTGGCAAGCGGCCAGGCAGCGCTCTGCCTGAGAAAAAATCTGCCCCCGAAAATAAAATTCCGGGTGCAAATAAATTAGCAAGGTCATGGAACCATCAACAGGTTCAGGCATTGTTGGCTTTGACGGGTCATCCAAGTCCCCCCAAACCCCTCGGCCCGTCTAACCTATAGCCGATCGCAAGGTCGGCTTTTTCTTTTGCGAAATCAGCTCGGTGCGCCTGGCAAGGCAAGGTTGCCGCTGAACAGCGCAGCCAGATCCTGGGCCGGGGGCTCGGCATCCTGGCGCAGCCGGATGGCGAACTCGGCGATGGGAACCTGCGGCAGGCCAAACTCGCGCGGTGCCTCGACGATGCCGGAATGGGCAAACCGCGCCGTCCGCAGCGTCAGGGCAATGCCGGCATGCACCGCCGTGCGCAGCCCGGCCAGGCTGGCACTGCCGGCGGCGATGCGGTAGCGGCGGCCTGCCCTGTCGAGTGCCGCGATCGCCGCTTCGCGAAAGCCGCAATGCGGATCGAGCAGCGCCAGCGGCAGTTCGTCCTGGTGTGTGGCCAAGCCTCTTTGCGAACAGAGCCACATCATCGGCTCGCGGAGCACGCCGATCTCGTCCGGCGCCGGAGCCTGTCGCATGGCGACCATCAGATCGAGGATGCCGGTTTGCAGTGCCTCGGCCAATTCTGCGGAGCGGCCGACGCGCAGTTCTATCCTGACGCGCGGATAGCTCGCGGCAAAGGCCCTGAGCAAATCCGGCAGCCCGCTGTCGGCGAAATCTTGTGTCGTGCCGATGGCCACGCGCCCATCGGCTCGCACGCCCTTGAGGGCCAGCCACGCTTCGCGATGCACAGCAAGGATGCGCCGCGCATGACCGACCAGATCCTCGCCCGCCGGCGTCAGGACGCGCCCTCTTCCCTGCGGCACCAGAAGTGGTTCGCCGACAATATCCTCAAGCCGCTGCATCTGCGTGGTCACCGCCGACGCCGAGCGCCCGACAAATGACGCCGCCTGCGCCAGCGAGCCGCTGTCGACGAAGGCGAGAAAGGTTTTGAGGAGGTCGGGGTCGAGCATAATTCGATAATATCAAAGTTTCTCCTGAAAACAATTCGATTTTCATAACGCAGGAGCGATGGCAAAGATTTCTGACGGCGGAGAGACGCCGCGTAACCCGAGGAGAGAAATTATGCCGATCATCAATGTCAGCGTCACAGGCAAGCCCGATGCCGCTTTGTCCGCCGCCATCGCCAGGCAGGTGACCGAACTGACCGCCACGCATTTGCGCAAGGATGCGACGATCACAGCGGTGGCCATTTCCTACCATGACCCCGAGCACTGGTTCGCCGGCGGCAAGTCGTTGGCCGAGCATGACGCCAACAGTTTCTGGCTCGACATCAAGGTGGTCGACGGCACCAACACCAAGCTCGAGCTGGAGGCCTATCTCAAGGCGCTCTTCCTTGGCTTTGGCAGCCTGCTGGGCAAGGTGCATGAGGAGAGCTATGCCTTCGTGCATGAAGTCCCGGCCGCCGCCTATGGCTATGGTGGCAAGACACAGGAATTCCGCTTCATCAGCGGGAGGCTGAAGGCGGCGTGAGCGGCCCCCATCAATCCAGGCTCATGCCGCAGGCGCTTTCTCTGCCGCAAGGAAACATAGACACCGCACTTTTCATGGCCGGCCAGGCCAGTAATGCGAAGGTACCGCACCTCCGCATTGACGTTGAGCCCACTTCGTCTAGGTTCTCATCGAAGCGGTCACGAAGAGCCGCGAGGTCAAAATCTGTTGGGAGAGACGCGGCATGATCCTGACACTGGCGCTGCTTGCGGGTCTCGTCGCGGCCTGGCTGCTGATCGGCGTGGTGGAAAAATTCCGCCTCGGCCTGCGCTTCACGCAGGCGCTGCTCTATGTGCCGTTCAAGCTCGCCTACCGGATTGCCGATGATCGTATCAAGATCGCCCGCAGAACAGCCGCCCCGGTCATTTACGTCATTTCGCACCAGTCGCGCCTCGAACCGGCGCTGATGCTGTCACTGCTGCCGGAAGACACGCTGCACATCCTCGACGAGGTCTCGGCGCGATCGCCCTGGCTCGAACCATGGCGCGAGCTTGGCCGCACCATCGCTTTCAACGCCGAGCATGTCTTCGTCAGCCGCCGGCTGGTGCGGGTGCTGAAGGGCAAGGGCCGCCTTGCCGTCTATCTGCCGGATGCGGTCGAGCCTGACATCAAGACATTTCGCCTGTTTCGCGCCGTCACCCGCATCGCCATGCAGGCCGACGCCCGCATCGTGCCGATCTTCGTCGCCGGCGCGCGCACTCTGCCGGTATCGCTGACTGCGGCGGACAAGTCGCCCCGGCGCTGGTTTCCGCTCCTGTCGATCAGCGTGCTGGAGCCGATGACCATCGCCGAGCTGGTAGCGCGAAACCCTGATCAATCCTCGAACACCAATGCGCTGTTCGACCGTTTCGCCGAAGCCCGGCTTTTCGGCAGCGATCTTGACCGCGGCCTGTTCCTCGCCATGCGCGACGCCGCCGACCGAGTCGGCGCCTCGCATCCTATCGTCGAAGACGTGATCAGCGGCACGCTGAATTACAGAAAGCTGTTCATCGGCGCGCGGGTGCTGGGCCGCCGCTTCGAGGCGGTGACGGCGCCGAATGAAGCGGTTGGAGTGCTGCTGCCCAACGCCAACGGTGTCGTGCTGTCGCTCGTTGGCCTGTTGTCAGCGAGCCGGGTGGCGGCGATGATCAACTACACCGCAGGCCCGGCCAGCGTCACCGCCGCTGTGCGCACGGCGGAGATCCGCACCGTGGTCTCGTCGCGCGCCTTTGTCGACAAGGCCAGCCTCGCTGACATCGTCGCGGCGGTAGAAGAAGGCGGCGCCAGGCTGTTGTGGCTGGAGGATGTGCGGGCCAGCGTAACCGTGCTGGACAAGCTCGCCGCCGCCTTGCTGTGGCGCTGGCCGCTGCAGCCACAGAATGCGGCCAAACCAGCGGTGATCCTGTTCACCTCAGGCTCGGAAGGCACGCCGAAGGCGGTGGTCCTGTCGCACAGAAATCTTCTCGCCAACGCCATGCAGGCTGAGGCCCGCATCACCATCTCGCCGGCCGACATCCTGCTCAACGTGCTGCCGGTGTTCCACTCGTTCGGGCTCACCGGCGGCACCATCCTGCCGCTGGTCACCGGCGTGAAACTGTTCCTCTATCCCTCGCCGCTGCACTACAAGCTGATCCCCGAGGTCGCACGCAAGGCAGGGCCGACGGTCATGTTCGGCACCGACACGTTCCTCGCCAACTATGCGCGCACCGCCAAGGACGGCGATTTCTCCAGCCTGCGCTTCATCGTCGCCGGCGCCGAAGCGGTGAAACCGGAGACGCGCCGCGTCTACCGGGAGCGCTTCCACGCCGAGATCATCGAAGGTTTCGGGCTGACCGAGGCAGCGCCCGTCGTTGCCGTCAACACCGCCATCCACGGCCGCGACGGCACCGTCGGGCGACTGTTGCCGGGCATGCGCATGAAGCTCGAGCCGGTCGAGGGCATCAGCGGCGCCGGACGGTTATTGCTCAAGGGGCCGAATTTGATGATGGGCTACATGACCTCAGATCGGCCCGGGGAATTGCAGCCGCTCGACGGCTGGCACGATACCGGCGACATCGTTTCTGTCGACCGCGAGGGCTTCATTGCCATTCGCGGCCGGGCCAAGCGCTTCGCCAAGATCGCCGGCGAGATGGTGTCGCTGGGCGCGGTCGAGATGCTGGTGCAGTCGCTGTGGCCGGAAGAGCACCACGCTGTGGTGGCGGTGCCGGACAAGCGCCGCGGCGAGCGTATCGTGCTGGTCACCACCGCCGATGACGCCGACCCCGATGAATTGCGCAAATTCGGCAGACAAGCCGGCGCCGCCGATCTGATGGTGCCGAACGACATCATCAAGGTCGAGGAAATCCCGGTGCTGGGCTCTGGCAAGACCGACTACGTCTCGACCCGCAAACTGGCGATTGACCGACTGGGACTCAGCGCGGCGGCCTAGCGCCTAAAGCGCGTCGCGTCTGGAGGGATTTATGCGACGCGCTTTAAGTTCTTGCTTGAATGCATCTCGTTGTCCCAAAACCGCTGCGCAGCTTCGGGTCAGGCCCGAGGGCATGCTTTTGGGCGACATGCATTACATTAGAGGACCACCACCGACAACAGCAGGATGAACCCGACCGCCATCATCAGCAGGCCCGGCCAGTTCTGCGACAGGCCGAGGAAACCGAGGCCGCGCCGCCGCGGCTCAAGTGTCGGGCCTGGCGTTGCAAGATTTGGCGTCGAGCGATCCGGCGCCGCGCGAGCAGGCGCCGGATCGCTGAGCCGCCCACGCCAAAGGGCTGCGCCGGCCATATACACAACGCCAGCGACAATGAGCAACGCACCAATGAGGACGACAGCCATTTCTCCTCACTCTTCTTTAAGCTCCTGCGCCTGGGACAGCAGCTTCAAGGGCTGATAGCGAGGCGTTCGCGACGTCGCTCGCCTCGCCCGCTGAGACAGAACGGTCAAGACGCCGGCAGGTTCCGCTAGAGCGGGATGCGTCCGACTTGAACCAATTGAACTATCAGCGAATTGGCGACAGATCTGTCAGCCGAAGTCCGAAGGCGGCACCTTCTCGCCTTCGCGCTTGGCGCGCCTGGAATAGGCGCGGATGCTGAGCGGCAGGAAGAGCAGATAGCCGGCAACCGACGCCGTCAGCGTGTACCAGGGATAGGTCATCAACAGCAGGATGTAGAGGACGACACCGAGGATGATCGGCAGCACCTTGTCGCCCGGGACTTTCAGGCTTTTTCCGGAATAGACCGGCAGCCGGCTGACCAGCAGGAAGGCTATCAGAACGGTGAAACCGGCGGCGATGAAGGCGGCTGGGCGGGACGGCTCCACACCAAGCCGCAGGAAGTACAGGTAAAGCGGCAGCATCACCAGCACAGCGCCCGCCGGCGCCGGCACGCCGACGAAATACTCGGTCTGCCACTGCGGGCGATCAGTTTCTTCGTCGAGCACGTTGTAGCGAGCGAGTCTCAGCCCGCAGGCGATGGTGAACAGCAGCGCGGCAATCCAGCCCGGCGAGCCGGCCTGGTCGAGCAGGAAGGCATAGAGCACCAGCGCGGGTGCTACGCCGAAATTGACGATGTCGGCCAGCGAATCCATCTGCGCGCCGAATTTGGACGTCGCCTTCAGCATGCGTGCCAGACGGCCGTCGATGCCGTCGAGGAAGGCGGCCAGCAGCACCATCACCACTGCCGGCTCGAAACGGCCTTCGAAGCCGAAGCGGATGCCCGAGAGGCCGGCGCAGATGGCGAGCACTGTGACAAGATTGGGCAGCACCATGCGCATCGGAATTTCACGGATGCGCGGGCCGCCGCTGCCATGCGCCTCAAATTTTTTGAACGGCGCGCCCACGGCTCAGGACACCCGCACGAGCGGCGTTGCGGCAACGCCGCCGAATTCGGCCAGTATGGTTTCACCGCCGACCGCAGTCTGGCCGACGGCGACACGCGGCGTTGCGGTCGACGGCAGGAACACATCGACGCGCGAGCCGAAGCGGATCAGCCCGAAGCGCTCGCCGATGCCGATCGTGCCGCCGGTCTCGGCCCAGCAGACGATGCGCCGCGCCACCAGGCCGGCGATCTGCACCGCGGCCACCGTGCCGTTGGGGCTGTCGATGACCAGGCCATTCCGCTCGTTGTCGGCACTCGCCTTGTCAAGTGCGGCGTTGAGGAACTGGCCGGGCCGATGCTCTATCCTTGTGATGCGGCCGCGCACCGGAGCCCGGTTCACGTGGCAGGAGAAGACGTCCATGAACACCGAGATGCGGGTCATCTCGCCGCCCCCGAGGCCAAGTTCGCGCGGTGGCACTGCCGGACCGACCGCCGTGATGATGCCGTCGGCCGGGCTCACCACCAGCCGGTCGTCGACCGGCGTGACGCGCTCGGGATCGCGGAAGAAATAGACGCACCAGGCCGTCGCGATGAGGCAGATCCAGAACAGGATCGAAGAGAAATAGCCGAGGAAAAGCGTCACCGCTGCGAAGGCGGCGATAAACGGATAGCCTTCGCGATGGATCGGAACCAAGGTTTTCTTGATCGTGTCGACGAGGTCCATGGAATGGAAACAGCCTAGTTTCAGGTCCGGCCTCAATAGCGGAAACACCCTGTGGCCGCAACGCGACAATGAGGGAACGCCGGATCCGGCGTTCTCGTCCGCATTAGCCGATCGCGGGCGTTGGAAGGGTTCCAATGCGCCTGTCCAAAAAAGCATGACTGGTGTCGGGGCGAACCGGCCTCATTCGTCCTTGGAGATACGGGCCTTGTCAAAGCGCCCGCCGAACGAAAGCTGGAGGCAACAAATGCTGTCACGGAAATCAGCAGCAAAGGAAGCGCGGGTCGTGATGAACGGTCTGGCGTTCGGCGAATCGCCGCGCTGGCATGATGACAGGCTTTGGTTCTGCAACTGGGGAACCGGCCAGATCATCGCCGTCGATGCCGACGGCAACAGTGAGATCATGCTCACCGTGCCGGCCACCCTGCCCTATTCGGTCGACTGGCTGCCGGACGGTCGCCTGGTCGTCGTCTGCGGGCGTGAGGGGTTGGTGCTGCGGCAGGAAGCAGACGGGACGCTGGTCACCCACGCCGATCTGCGACACCTCTCAGGGAACGCCTGGAACGAGATCGTCGTCGACGGGCGTGGCAACATCTACGTCAATGGCGGCGGGCCAGCGCCGGTTCCCGGCCAGCATTTCGGCCCCGACACCATCGTGCTGATTGCACCGGACGGGTCCGTGCGGCAGGTGGCGGACAAGATCGCCTTCGCCAATGGGATGGCGGTGTCGCCTGACAACAAGACGTTGATCGTCGCCGAGTCCCACGCCAACAGGCTGACCGCCTTCGACATCGCCGCCGATGGCGGCCTTGCCAACAGGCGGCGATGGGCCGACCTCGGCAACGGCTTTCCCGACGGCATCTGCCTCGATGCCGAAGGCGCCATCTGGTATGCCGACGTCCCCAACCGGCACTGCGTGCGGGTGCGCGAGGGCGGGGCGATGCTCGACAGTGTCGATGCCGATCGCGGCTGCTTTGCCTGCATGCTCGGCGGCGCCGACGGCAAGACGCTGTTCATCGTCGCCGCCGAATGGCGCGGCTTCGAGCACATGATCAGCGATGCGCGCACCGGCCAGGTGCTCAGCATCGAGGCTTCCGCGCCGGGCGCTGGCTGGCCGTAAGGGCTACGACACCTCGGAGGGGCGGCGGCGGACGACAACGCCGAACTCGTCGCGCTCGCGAGCAATGCGCAACCGCTCCTCGGCCTCGGTTGCCTCACGCTGGCGATCCCACATCGACGCGTACAGGCCGGCCTTGCGCATCAAGGCGGCATGCGTGCCGCGCTCGGCGATCTGGCCGTCCTGCAGCACGATGATCTCGTCGGCCGAAATCACCGTCGACAGCCGGTGGGCGATGACGATGGTGGTGCGACCCTTGCTGACGAGGTCGAGTGCCGCCTGGATCTCCTGTTCGGTATGGCTGTCGAGAGCCGAGGTCGCCTCGTCGAGCATCAGGATCGGCGGCGCCTTCAAAATGGTGCGGGCGATTGCCACGCGCTGCTTCTCACCGCCGGACAGTTTCAGTCCGCGCTCTCCGACCATCGAACGGTAGCCGTCGGGCAGCCGCTCGATGAACGGCCCGATCTGGGCGAGTTCTGCCGCCTTGCGCACATCCTCCTCGCTGGCATCGACGCGGCCGTAGCGGATGTTGTAGGCGATGGTGTCGTTGAACAGCACGGTGTCCTGCGGCACCATGCCGATCGCCGCGCGCAAGCTCTGCTGAGTCACGTCGCGAATGTCCTGGCCGTCGATCAGAATCTTGCCGCCCTGGATGTCGTAAAAGCGGAACAGCAGCCGCGAAATGGTCGACTTGCCGGCGCCCGATGGCCCGACAATGGCAACCGTCTTGCCGGCCGGCACTTCGAAGCTGACGCCTTTCAGGATCTTGCGGTTGGGATCGTAGGAAAACTGCACGTCGCGGAACTCGACCTTGCCGGAGCCGACGACCAGCGGCCTGGCCCCCGGCTTGTCGACGATCTCCTGCGGCACATCGAGCAGATCGAACATCTGCTCGATGTCGGTCAGGCCCTGGCGGATTTCGCGATAGATGAAGCCGATGAAGTTGAGTGGCACCGAAAGCTGGATCAGCATGGCGTTGATGAAGACGAAGTCGCCAACCGTCTGCGTGCCGGCCTGCACCTCCAGCGCCGAAAGGCACATGACGATAACCGTGCCGAGACCGAAGATGACGCCTTGGCCGAAGTTCAGCCAGCCGAGCGAGGTCCATATCCGGGTGGCGGCGGTCTCGTAGCGCGCCATCGAACGGTCGAAGCGCTCGGCTTCCATGCCCTCGTTGTTGAAATACTTGACCGTTTCGAAATTGAGCAGCGAGTCGATCGCCTTGGTGCTGGCATCGGTGTCGCTGTCGTTCATGTCGCGGCGAATGACGATGCGCCAGTCGCTCGCCCTGATGGTGAACCAGATATAGAGGCAGACCGTCACCGCCACCACAGCCACGTACTTCCAGCCATAGGTGACCGCGAATATGCCGGCTGTCAGCGCGAATTCGAGGATGGTCGGCAAGGTGTTGAGCACGGTGAAGCGGACGATCGTCTCGATGCCCTTGGTGCCGCGCTCGATGATGCGCGACAGGCCGCCGGTGCGGCGCTCGAGATGGAAGCGCAGCGACAATTGATGCATGTGGACGAACGTGCGGAAGGCGAGCTGGCGCACCGCATATTGGCCGACGCGGGCAAACAGCGCGTCGCGCAGCTGGTTGAAACCGAGCTGCACCAGCCGCACGACATTGTAGGCGATGACCAGCATGACCGGCGCCAGCATGAAGGCCGGCAGCGGCGGCGCCGACTTGGCGTCACCAGCCAGCGCATCGGTCGCCCATTTGAAGAAGTAGGGACCGGCAACCAGCGTCAGCTTGGCGACGACCAGAAGCACGGTCGCCCACGCCACCCGCGCCCGCAGGTCGGCACGGTCGGCCGGCCACATATAGGGCCAAAGATTGCGCAATGTCTTGAAGGTCGAGCCAGAATCGGCGGAGACGGTTTTTTCGGCCATTTTATCGCCTTTTCGTATTTCTTATTGCTTGACCATGATCTTTACCGAAAACCGGCTTCCACTTTTCGCTGACGCGGCCTTCGTTCGGGATGATGGTCTAGCGGCCGGAGCAGCACGAATTGACCAGCGCGGCCAGCGATGCAGAAACATCTTCGAGCGCATCGCTGTCGACTTCATAGCGCGAGCGTTGCCGATCCGGCTGGTAGCGGACGAGCCCGGCATCGACCAGTATCTTCAGGTGCTGTGAAACGGTGGACTGCGCCAGGTCGAGATGGTCGACGACCTCGCGGCAGCAGCAGGAGCGGCTGGCCGAAAGGTGCCGGAGAATTTCGATCCGGGTCGGATGCGAAAGCGCGGCGAGCTTCGCGGCAACGGTCTGGCTGTCGGCGAAGCCGCAGGTCTTCTCGGTCAAGGGAGCGTTCATCGTCTATCGGCGATAGACGATGAATGAACTTTCCGCAAGAGCCCGCTGGAGAAGAAAAGGATTTCTAGTTGGCCTTTGTCGGGGCCGTCGTCATCTGGTCGCCCATCGCCTTGAGGTTGGCGGCTTCGCCTTCCTGCGATTTTCCGGGGACCTTGAACACCTGCCCCGGCCAGATGCGGTCGGGATTCCTGATCTGATCCTGATTGGCGAGGTAGATGGTCGAGTAGCGAACGCCTTGGCCGTAGACGCGCCGCGAAATCCGCCACAGCGTATCGCGGCGGCGGATGATAACGGCGCTGTCGGCGTGTTCGAGCTTCGGCGCCGCGGTCTCGGGCACTCCGGTCGGGGGCGTCGCAGCCGCCATATCGGCTGGCGCCTCGGCCGCGGGCGCCGCAGGCGTGGTTGCCGGCGCGGCCGGCTTTGCCTCGGCAGGCGCCACGGCGGCGATCGACTCGCCCGGCTCGCGCTCGAACGGCACGGCGGCACGGGCCACCACCTTGACCCCGTCGGCATCGAGCGCATCGACGTGGATCGTATAGGTGCCGACCGGAATGTTGCGCGTCGCCTCGACCAGAAAATGACCGTCGGGCGAAGTCTTCGCGTCGCCGAGCAAGATATCGTTGGCATAGGCGCGCACCTTGCGGCCGGGATCGGCGAGCCCGGCGACGAAGATCTTGTTGCCGTCGATCTCGATCGCTTCGACGACGACCTTTGGCCCTGCAGCTGGTGTCGCCGGTGCGGCCGGCCCGCCCGGAGCGGGCGCGGGGGCGGCGTCGACGGTGGCCGGCGCCGTGGCAGCCGGTGCGGCTGGTGCTGCGGCAGCGGGGTCCTCGGCAGCGGAGTCCTCGGAAGCCGGGGCGGCCGCCTTGTCGCCGGCAGGCGGCGATTCAGGCTTTGTCTCGGGTGAAGGAACGGTGAGCAATTCGGAGGCCTTGCCCGGCTCCTCGATCATCGCCAGCACCTGGCCAGCAGGACTCTTGGGAATCGAGACGATAGCCGTCTGCGCCGAGGGGGTCACGACATTGCCGGTCATCGAGCGCAGCGCGATCGTGTAATCGCCGGGTTTCAGCGCATCGTCGAGAACGATGGCAAAAGCGCCATCGGCACCGGCGACCGTCGAGCCGAGAACCGTCGAACCGTTGAGAATCTCGACCTTGGCGTTGGGTGCGGCTTTGCCGGCGACGACAATAGAGCCCTTGATCTCGACCCGAACGATGTCGAAAGTCGGCGCAATCGCATCGGCCGCCGCCGGCGCTGCCGGTGCCATCGCACCAGCGGCAGGCGCCGGCGGCGTGCGAGTGAGATACGGATCGAGCGCGCCCGACACATAGGCGGTTCCCGCCGCGGCGACGGAGCCGCCGACGACGAACAAAAACGCCTTCAAAGGATTAATTGCCATATTTCCCTGCCCTTAGCCACCTAATGCGGTCTAGCCTGTTTTGCCCAAGGCGACAAGAACAAGGGGGACCGACAAGAAAAAGGGCCGACACGAATAAACGGGGCTGACAAGAAAAAACCCGCCCGGGCTTGACCGCGAATAAAGACCCAATCACCAATCATCTCATGAACACGATTCGATCCATCTGCGTCTATTGCGGCTCGTCTCCGGGCCGCGATGTAACCTATGCCAAGGCCGGACACCTGCTTGGGCGTTCGATCGCCAAGTCCGGCCTGCGTCTGATCTATGGCGGCGGTACCAGGGGCATCATGGGAGCCGTCGCCGAGGGCGCAATGCGGGCCGGCGGCAAGGTGACGGGGATCATTCCGCGCTTCCTGATCAACAGGGAGGCCACCGAAACCGCGCTTGACCGACTTGACGAGCTCGTCATCACCGAAAACATGCACGAGCGCAAACATACGATGTTCGAGAAATCCGACGCGTTTGTGGCGCTTCCGGGCGGCATCGGCACGGTCGAGGAAATCATCGAGATCATGACCTGGGGTCAGCTCGGCCATCATCGCAAGCCGATCGTCTTCGGCAACGTTGGAGGATTCTGGGACCCGATGCTGGCGCTGCTCGACCATATGATGGCCGAAGGCTTCATCCACACCGCGCAGCGGGTCAGGCCGCTGGTGGTCGACGATCCGGAAGCGATCGTCGCTGCCATCATGGTCGCGGGATCGTCGGTCGACGCACCGACCGAAGGCGTGCAGTCGGTGATCGACAAGCTTTAGGGTATAGGGGAGTATGTAGTGCATGCCGCGCTCATGAGGCGCTGCCCTACTGCCCTACTGCCCTACTGCCCTACTGCCCTACTGCCCTACTGCCCTACTGCCCTACTGACCTACTGACCCGCCAGATGATATTGCCGACATCGTCGGCGACGAGCAGTGCGCCGCTCTGATCGATAGCAACGCCGACCGGACGGCCCATCGCCCTGCCGTCACGCCCGACGAAGCCAGCGAGCACATCTTTCGGGGGACCGCTCGGTTTACCACCGCGGAACGGCACGAAAATCACCTTGTAACCGCTGAGCACACTTCTGTTCCACGAGCCGTGCTGACCAACGAACGCGCCGTTGCCGTAGGCTGGGCCGAGCGACGCCCCTTTGGAGAAGGTCAGTCCCAGCGAGGCGGTATGGGAACCCAGCGCGTAGTCGGGCTTGACCGCCCTAGCCACGAGACCGGGGCGCTGCGGCTTGACGCGTTCGTCGACGTTCTGTCCGAAATAGCTGTAGGGCCAGCCGTAAAAAGCGCCGTCACGAACCGAGGTCATATAGTCCGGCACAAGATCGTCGCCGATCTCGTCACGCTCGTTCACGGCGACCCAAAGCTTGCCGGTTTCAGGGTTCCAGGAGAGCCCGTTCGGGTTGCGCAGCCCTGACGCGAAGACCCGGGTATGGCGGGTCGACCGGTCCACTTCAAGGACGGCGGCGCGGTTCTTCTCCGCGGCCATGCCGTTTTCTCCAACGTTACTGTTGGAGCCGACGGTGACATAGAGCTTGCGTCCATCCGGACTTGCGATCACATCCTTGGTCCAATGATGGTTGAGATCTCCGGCGGGTAAGTCGACGATCTTTTCCGGCGGCGTTGTGGCTCGGGTCTGGCCATTGGAGTAGGGGAAAGCGACAAGCGCGTCGGTATTCGCTACATAGAGAATGCCTTTGGACAGCGTCATACCAAAGGGAGAATTGAGGCCTTCTGCGAACGTCCTGCGCACATCCGCAATGCCGTCACCATTGGTGTCGCGCAGGAGCGTGATGCGGTTGGCGCTTTTGGTCGCGGCCCCGGCGCGCTTCATAGCCAGGTCCATAAAGACCTTTCTAAGGCTGAAGCCTTCGTCATGCTTGGCAGGGGCATTGGTTTCGGCAACCAGCACGTCCCCGTTCGGAAGCACGTGCAGCCAGCGCGGATGGTCGAGGCCGGTTGCGTAGGGGTTCACCGTCAGCCCGTTCGCCGGGGTCGGCATACCACCTTTCTGCCAGCCTTTCGCCTCGGCGATGTTGACGGTCGGGATCAGCGTCGGTCTTGGTTTCGGTAAGGTTGGGTTGGGGCCATAGCCGGTTATTGCCCCCGTTTTCTGCGCCGAAAAGCCAGCGCAGCCCGCAATGACGGCTCCCAATACCGCTATGAGTAGGCTTCGTGGGAAGCCGGCATGCATCGGACGTCCTCCGCATGGATTGCGTCGTGCCCTTTACGCAAACGCGAGTCAACGACGTATTATTCCAAACTGGCTCCAAACAACGGCGTTGGTACGCCGCCTCGGATGACCGTCAAAACAGTCACACGAAAACGGTTCGCCCCGTGCTAATAATCACAGTCTAGGTCGCCGCCACGCGGCGTATTCGAGAGACTGGCGACGCGATCATGAACATCCCTCTCAATCCAGACGGCAGCGATCTGTCGCCTTACCTGCCGGACGAGCACGGGCTGTTCTTCGTCTATCACTTCACCGCCGATGGCACGAGAACCAAAGACGCGACCGCCACACACTGGACCTGGCGCAGCTACCAGGTTTCCGACATGCGCGCCCGCCACGAGATCGCCACCGAGCCGGCTTTGCCGCCGCCGGTGCGCGATGCCTTCCTGTCGGCCGGCCATGGCTGCCATATCGACCTCGAGGGCGACTGGCTGTACGGCGATTTGCCGGACCTGCGCCACGACTATTCGGCGGAGGCGCGCGGGCTTGGCCATTTCCGCTTCGCCTTCAACGACACGATGCTGATCGGCGGCCGCAAGCAACCGCTGCAATCGGTCGACAAAATCCGCAAGGCGATCGACAACGGATCGCAAAAGTTCCGCTCTCCGGCCGAACTGATCGAGGCTGTCATGGGCCAGTCGCTCGACGGCATGACGACGGAACTCGCTGGCCTTGGCGACACGCTCGATGGCATCGAGGACCGCATCGTCTGCGATGCATGGCACAATGAGCGGCAGGCGCTGGTCGATGCGCGCCGGCAACTGGTGGTGATCCATCGGCAGATGGCGACGCTGACCAGCCTGTTCCGCCATCTCGACCATTCGCATCGCAATGACCTGCCGGACGCGATCAACGACATGGCGGCACGGCTTTCGCACCGCGCCCATACGTTGCATCATGACGGCGAGCAATTGCAGGCCCGCGCCCGGCTCTTGCAGGACGAACTGATGGCCAAGCTGACGACGCAGTCGAACCAGTTGCTTTACATGCTGTCGGTGATGACCGCGGTGCTGTTGCCGATGACGATCGTCTCAGGCCTGTTCGGCATGAATGTCGGCGGGCTGCCGCTGGTCGACACGCCGGTGGGCTTTTGGGTGGCGTCGGCGATATCGCTCGCCGTCGCGGTGGTCGTCTATCTGTTCGTCAGGCGGCTGGGGCGCGGGATGTAGCGGCAACCGTTACAGGGTCGCGCGAAAATCCTCGATGACAGTGCCGGCAGCGCGCGCCTCCGCTTCGTGGTTCGGCTCGCGCCACTCCTCGGCAAGGGCTGCCGTGTACCATTCGCGCATCGCCGGCAGAGCCAGCAATCGCGCCGGATAGGTGGCAGCTGCGCCCTCGAAGGACAGTCCGTAGGACTGAACCCTAAACGCCACCGGGGCAAAGAAGGCGTCAACGGCAGTGAAGCGATCGCCAGCCAGGAACGGTCCGCCGAAGCGGCGAAGCCCGTCGTCCCAGAGATCGCCGAGGCGAAAAAGGTCGTGCTTCAGCGCATCCGACATCGGCACCGGCGCGACGCGGACACCGCAGTTCATCGGACAGGAGCCGCGCAAGGCGGTGAAGCTCGAATGCATTTCGGCCGCTGCCGACCGCGCCCAGGCTCGCGCCTTCGCGTCGGCAGGCCAGACGCCAGCGTGGCGCTCGGCCAGGTATTCGGTGATGGCGAGCGAAGCCCAAACTGCCCAGCCGTCGTCGATCAGGCACGGTACGAGGCCACTGGGCGAGAACGGCCGGTAGAGGCTCCAACTCGATCCGGTCGGAAACGGTGTCAGCCGCTCCTCGAAGGCGACGTCCAATGTCCGCATCAGCACCCATGGCCGCAGCGACCACGAGGAATAGTTCTTGTTTGCTATGTGCAGAACGTACATCGAAAATCCTCGCTCTAACGCATTGCCGGCCGGATCTCGCGGCCGCGGAACATCGACCAGGAATAGATCGCCAGCGCCGCCCAGATCAGGCCGAAGGCGATGGCCTGGGTGCTGCCGAAAGGTTCGCCGAAAATCAGCACGGCGATCAGGAACACAATGGTCGGCGCGATATACTGCATGATGCCGATGGTGGAGAGACGCAGCAGCTTGGCCCCGAAGCCAAACAGCAGCAGCGGTATGGCGGTGACCGGGCCGCAGCCGATCAGCAGTGCGGTATCGTTCAGGGAACTGGAGACGAAATGGTCCTGCCCGGTGACGATGAGGAAGATGATGTAGCCGAGCGCCGGCACCGACAGCAAAAGCACTTCAAGCAAGAAACCCTGGCTGGGACCGATCGGCAGCGTCTTGCGGAAGAAGGCGTAGGCGGCGAAGGAAAACGCCAGCACCAGCGACACCCAGGGCAGCTTGCCGGCGTCGATCGTCAGCACCGCGACCGCGATGGCCGCCAGCACCACCGCCGCGATTTGCAGCCGGTCGAGCCGTTCGCTGAGCAGCAGCGCGCCGACGACGACGCTGACAAGCGGGTTGATATAGTAGCCAAGCGCGGTCTCGATGGTACGGTCGACCGCGATCGCCCAGACATAGATGCCCCAATTGACCGAAATCAGCGCCGCCGTCAGCGCCGCCATGGAAATGATGCGCGGCGAACGCAACGCCGCTTTGAAATCCGCCGTGCGGCCGGCCCAGATCAATACGGCCGCCGCAATCGGCACCGACCAGACGATGCGGTGCGCGATGACTTCGGCCAGTGGCAGATGTGCGACCGCCTTCATATAAAAGGGCAGCAACCCCCACAGGAGATAGGCGCCCAGCGCCAGCAGGAATCCACGCCGGGCCTTTGAGTCTGCTTCGAGCTGAATTGCGTCCGTGGCCATGGCCCAACGCTATGCGCCAGCCGCCGGGTCAAGACCATCGCAAAGTTCTGATGGATCAATGGACTTTCGCTGATGGTTCAATCCTACTCCGCCGCGACCAGCCCGGCCATCTCGCGGTTCTTCATCAGCTTGTAGACGATCGAATCCATCAGCGCCTGGAATGAAGCGTCGATGATGTTTTCTGAGACGCCGACCGTCCACCAGCGGGCGCCGGTCGCATCGTGCGATTCGATCAGCACGCGCGTGATCGCCTCGGTGCCGCCATTGAGGATACGCACCTTGAAGTCGGCAAGCTCGAGGTCAGCGATCTCGTTCTGGAATTTTCCGAGATCCTTGCGCAACGCGATGTCGAGCGCATTGACCGGACCGTGCCCTTCCGCCACCGACATCTTCTCCTCGCCATCGACCAGCACCTTGACGATCGCCTCTGAGACCGTCTTCAGCTGGCCATTGGCGTCGAACCGGCGCTCGACCATGCAGCGGAACGAGGTGACGCTGAAGAATTCCGGCAGGCCGTGCAGCATCTTGCGCGCCAGCAGCTCGAAGCTGGCATCGGCGCCTTCATAGGCATAGCCCTCGGCCTCGCGCTCCTTGACCACTGATATCAGCGCGTCGAGCCGGTGGTCGTCCTTCGGCATTTCTATGCCGCGCCGTTTCAACTCGGCGAGGAAATTGGCCTTGCCGCCCTGGTCCGAGACCATGACCCGGCGGCGGTTGCCGACCGCTTCCGGCGGCACATGCTCGTAGGTGGCCGGCTCCTTGGCCAGCGCCGAGGCATGGATGCCGGCCTTGGTGGCGAAGGCGGAAGCGCCGACATAGGGCGCCTGCGCTTCCGGCGCGCGGTTCAGCAATTCGTCGAAGGCGCGGGACAGGCGCGATATGCCGGCCAACGCTTCGGCCGAGATGCCTGTCTCGAAGCGGCTGGAAAAGGCCGGCTTCAGCGCCAGCGTTGGCACGATCGAGATCAGATTGGCGTTGCCGCAGCGCTCGCCGATGCCGTTCAGCGTGCCCTGGACCTGGCGCACGCCGGCCTCGACGGCGGCCAGCGAATTTGCCACCGCCTGGCCGGTGTCGTCATGGGCATGGATGCCGAGATGGTCCCCCGGTATGCCTGCCTCGATGATCTTCTCGACGATGGCGCGCACTTCCGACGGCTGCGTGCCGCCATTGGTGTCGCACAGCACCGCCCAGCGCGCGCCGGCGTCGTAAGCGGTCCTGGCGCAAGCCAGCGCATAATCGGGATTGGCCTTGAAGCCGTCGAAGAAATGCTCGCAGTCGACCAGTGCTTCCTTCCCGGCAGCAACCGCCGCCTCGACCGACGCCTTGATCGCCTCGAGGTTTTCCTTGTTGGTGCAGCCCAGCGCGACGCGGACATGGTAGTCCCAGCTCTTGGCGACAAAGCAGATGGCGTCCGACTTCGACTGGACCAGTGCGGCAAGGCCTGGATCGTTCGAGGTCGACACCCCTGCCCGCTTGGTCATGCCGAAGGCGACGAATTTGGCGGTTGCCGTGCGGTGCTTGGCAAAGAAGGCGGTGTCGGTCGGGTTGGCACCGGGATAGCCGCCTTCGATATAGTCGACGCCGAACGCGTCAAGCAGCCCGGCAATGGCGATCTTGTCCTCGACCGAAAAGTCGATGCCTGGCGTCTGCTGGCCATCGCGCAGTGTGGTGTCGAAGAGATAGAGGCGCTCGCGGCCCATGATCATTTCCCCGCAAACTTATCCGTCGCCCGGATCAGCCGGTCGAGGATGCCCGGCTCCGAATAGGCATGGCCGGCGCCCTCGACCAAGTGGAAGTCCGCCTTCGGCCACGCCTTGTGCAGCGCCCAGGCGTAGCGCGCCGGGCACGGCATGTCGTAGCGGCCATGGACGATGGTGCCGGGGATGTCCTTCAACTTGAAGGCATCACGCAGCAGCTGCCCTTCCTCAAGCCAGCCGGCATGGACGAAATAATGGTTCTCGATGCGGGCGAAGGCGACGGCGTAATCGTCTTCGCCAAACCGGCTGCTGGTTTCCGGATCGGGCAACAGCGTGATCGTCTCGCCTTCCCACAGGCTCCAGGCGCGGGCGGCCTCGACCTGCGCCTTGCGGTCGCTGCTAACCAGCCGCTTGCGATAGGCGGCCATCATGTCGCCGCGCTCGCCCTCGGGGATCGGCGCCAGGAAGCGCTCCCATTTGTCGGGGAACATTTCCGAGACGCCGAACTGGTAATACCAGTCGAGCTCCGCGCGCGTCAGCGTGTAGATGCCGCGCACGACCAGTTCGCTGACCCGCTCGGGGTGCGTCTCGGCATAGGCCAGCGCCAGCGTCGACGCCCACGAGCCGCCGAACACCAGCCATTTGTCGAAGCCGCACATGTCGCGCAGGCGCTCGATGTCGGCGATCAGATGCCAGGTGGTGTTGGCCTCGAGCGAGGCGTTGGGCGTCGACTTCCCGCAGCCGCGCTGGTCGAACAGGATGACATCGTAAAGCTTCGGATCGAACAGCCGTCGGTGCTTTGGCGAAATGGTGCCGCCCGGTCCGCCATGCAGGAACACGGCCGGCTTGGCGCCCCTGGTGCCGGAACGCTCCCAATAGACCTGATGGCCATCGCCGACATCGAGCATGCCTGAGTCGAAGGCCTCGATCTCCGGATAGAGGGTGCGCAGGTCATTGCTCATAATTTCAGGCCCTGCTGCGGCCAATTGGCCGTCTCGTGATCCGGATGCTGGAAGGAGATGATCGATTCCTGCCGGGTGTAGTAGTCAGGATCGTCATGGACCGGCGCGTCGAAGATCTTCTCCACCCAAGGCAGCCGGGCGGCATAGTTGATCTGGATCTGCGGTGCGAGGTCGGAGCGATCGTCAAAGGCGCCGATGGCGATCTCAAGCCCGCCAGGCTGCCTGTAGGTCAACGGCGTGCCGCAGCGGCTGCAAAAGCCGCGATCGATGTTGACCGACGACTGGAAATAGCTCGGCTCCTCGCGCACCCATTCGACACCGTCCTTCGGCACCGTCACCAGCGCGCCGAAGAAGGAACCGAACTGTTTCTGGCACATGCGGCAATGGCAGATGGAAGGGCGTCCAAGCGCCCCACGAATGCGGAAACGCACGGCGCCGCACTGGCAGCCGCCGGTTCGAAAGGTTTCGGTCATGATCTTTCCTCCGGCGGCCATTGTTCGGTGTCGTGGTCGGGGTGCTGGTAAGAAACGAGATCGGCGAGATAGGAGGACGACGAAACATCGGCCATCGTCTCCTCGCCAGGCAATTCGTGGATGTGATCGACATAGGGGAGTTTTGCTTCGGTGCCCCACTGGATGGTCGGCGCGATCTCCTCCGCATGGTCGAAGGCCGCGATGGCGAGTGCGATGCCGTCGGGCGCCTCGAAAGTCAGCGGCGTGCCGCAATCGGCGCAAAAACCGCGCCAGGCGGCGTTGGAGGAACGAAAGCGTTTGGGCACGCCGCGCGTCCAGTCGAGTTTTGCGCCACGCACCGACACCAGCGGCAGGTAGAAATTGCCGCTTGCTTTCTGGCACATGCGACAATGACAGACGGAGGCGTCGCCCAGCGCGCCTTCGACACGGAAACGCACGGCGCCGCACTGGCAGCCGCCTGTGTAGACCGGTCTGTTATCCAGGCTCATCACTTCACTCCGGGGCATGGCAGACGGCTTCGACATTGTTGCCGTCGGGGTCGAAGACGAAGGCGCCATAGTAGTTCGCGTGATAGTGCGGACGAAGGCCCGGCCCACCATTATCCTTGCCGCCGGCGGCGATGGCGGCGGCGTGGAAGGCATCGACTTCAGCGCGGCTGCGCGCGGTGAAGGCGACATGCTGGCGGTCCTTCGGCTTGTCCTTGCCTTGATGCAGCCAGAAGACCGGCCGGTCGCGGCCATAGCCGCCGACCTTGGCGCCACCGGTGTATTCCTGCGGCACCATGTAGAGCAGCGAGGCACCGAGCGGCGCCATCGCCCTGTCGTAGAAAGCTTTCGACACGTCGAAATCGGAAACGGTGATGCCAAGATGGTCGATCATGGAACTACGTCCCTTGCTGGTTCGCCGGCCGCCCTCATCGCTTTACCTCCCACGTCGTCACGCGCTCGCCGGTGACCGGATCCTTGCCGTCCTTCAGTTGCACGCCTTGCGCCAGAAGCTCGTCGCGAATGCGGTCGGCCTGGGCCCAGTTCTTGGCGGCGATCAGTTCCAGGCGCCTGGCGATGGCCCTGGCGATGGCATCTTCATCAACCTTGGCCGGCGCAACGTCGAAGCCGAGGAACGACAGTGCCGCCTTCAGCGAAGCGGCAGCATCGTTGCCCGCGGCGGCAGCGTTGCCGCCACAGGCAGCAATGGAATCCACAGCCTCGCCGGCCAGTTGCGTCAGCACCTGGAACGCAGGATAGGTTGCGAGATCGTCCGACAAGGCTTCCACCACTTCGACCGGCAATTGCTTGGCCGCCGCCGGTGCCAGGTCCGCCGCCCGCTTCCATTTGCGCAGCGTATTTTCCGCCTCTTCCAGCTTGCGCACGGAAAAGTCGATCGGCTCGCGATAATGCGTCATCAGCATCGCCAGCCTGAGCACCTCGCCCGGCCACTTGCGGCCGCCAAAGGTCTCCGTCTCCAGCAACTCGTTGATCGAGTAGAAGTTGCCCAGGCTCTTGGACATCTTCTGCCCCTCGACCTGCAGGAAGCCGTTGTGCATCCACACTTTTGCCATCACATCGGTGCCGTGGGCGCAGCGCGACTGTGCAATTTCATTCTCGTGGTGCGGGAAGATCAGGTCGAGCCCGCCGCCATGAATGTCGAAGACCTCGCCGAGATAGGCGGCCGACATCGCCGAGCACTCGATGTGCCAGCCCGGCCGGCCCCTGCCCCACGGGCTGTCCCAGCCCGGCTCTTCCGGCGAGGACAGCTTCCACAGCACGAAATCGCCAGGGCTCTTCTTGTGCGCATCGACGGCAACGCGAGCGCCGGCCTGCTGCTCGTCGAGTTTGCGTTTCGACAATTGGCCGTAGTCCGGCATCGAAGCTGTGTCGAACAGAACTTCGCCTGCCGCAACATAGGCATGGCCGCGTTCGATCAAGCGTTGAATCAAGGAGATCATGTCGACTTTGCCATCTGCGCGCGGCTCGACGAATTCAGTGGCCCGCGGCTCGACCGTAGGTTGCAGGCAGCCGAGCGTCGCCACATCCTTGTGGAACTGGTCAGCGGTCTTTTCGGTGACCCGCCGGATCGCCTCGTTCAGCGACAGCTTTCCCGAGGCAATCTCGGCGCCGAAATCGCGCAGTGCGCGGTCGTTGATCTTGTCGTCGACATCCGTGATGTTGCGCACATAGGTGACGTGCGCTTGCCCGTAGAGATGGCGCAGCAGACGAAACAGCACGTCGAAGACGATCACCGGCCGCGCGTTGCCGATATGGGCAAAGTCGTAGACCGTCGGGCCGCAGACATACATGCGCACATTGCGCGGATCGATCGGGAAGAAATCCTCCTTGGTCCGCGTCAGCGTGTTGTAGAGGCGCAGGCCCTTCGATGCGTCAGACATTCGTGCCTTCCCGGTGCGTTACTTTTTGGTTGGGGCCACTTGCGCCGAGACGCAAATCAGCCACCAGCCTGCTGGCCGGGGCGTTTGTCCACTCTAGAACGAAGATAGGCGAAAACGTCCGGACCAGCGCGAAGCTAGCCAATAATGCAGATGCCACAAATGGCGAAAGACGTTCTCATGAGCGGCTTTATCGCCTCAGCCAGTGTTGCCGTCAAGTCGCAACTTTCGGCAAAAGAGCCGCTGGATCACAGGTAATGACGCGGTGAAACATTTTATTAAACATCTCGGCACAGTCATGAAACATTCACCGGCTAGATCAGCAGATGTCACGATTTGGTCGGATTCGACCAGCAAACGCGGACACGAAGACGTTACCAGGGAAGAGAAAAATGCCTCGAGCCAAGCAGGACTCCAGCAGCGCCAAGCAACCGGCGCTCGCCAGCCAATACCGGGCGATCGGCCCGGCCGCGATCGTCGCCGCCCTTCTCCACACAGCGAAGAAGAAGAAGCCGGTGCAGAAGATCACCTCGCCGCGCGCTGCCTGATGTGACGTGCGGCCGGCGGGTTCGCCCGGAAATGGCAGCGCCGGCAATGAAGGCGCTGAAGCGCTCCAGAAAATAGCAGCTACTGCTGAAACAAGCTCATCTGACTGTCGTCGGCGCCCGGCTTCCGGCGCCTGGCCTTCTTGAATTCCGGCCACCTTTCCTGAATCTCCGGTCCGGTGTTGGCGACCTTGTTGACGAGGTCGGAAACCGGGACGGCCTCGAAGAAATCGAGTTGTGCCGGTCTGAGCAGGTCGGCCACGTCGCGCGGCTCGCGCGCGCGGCAATCCAGCCAGCGGGCGAAATCCTGCGGATCTATCACCACCGGCATGCGGTCGTGGATATGGGCAATGTCGCCATTGGCGCTGACGGTCAGGATGGCGCCGGTGTCCATCTCCGAACCGCCCGGCTCGGCATAGGTCTCGATCAGTCCGGCGAAGGCGACAAGCCCGCCATGCTTCGGCCGCACCCAATAGGGCTGTCCCCTCTTGCCGCCTGATTGACGCCATTCGTAGAAGCCGGAAGCCGGCACCAAAGCGCGGCGATGGCGCATGGCGGCGCGAAACGAGGCCTTTTGCGCGGCTCCCTCCGAGCGCGCGTTGAACAGCAAAGGAAACTCACGCGTGTCCTTCACCCACGCCGGGATCAGCCCCCAGCGCACCAGCATCGGCTGCCGGTCTGGAAGGTTCGAGCCTGGCGCCCGCGGCACGCCTGCAATCGCCATCAGCACCGGCTGCGTCGGTGCGATGTTGTAGCGGGGCGGGAAATCCTCCAGTTCTGGCAGACCGAGAAAAGCGGCGGCCCGGTCCGGCGTGGCGGTCAAGGCGAAGCGTCCGCACATAAGCTAAAAACTCGTTGGATTTGGTCGGATGTGAAGGTGGCGATGGAACCGGCGCGGCGCAACCGCTAATGCTTGCTCTCGCCGACCGGTCCACAACCGGCTGCGGCAAATGGCGATCGGAGATCCATGGACGAGATGCGCAAAATACTCCCAGCTGTATCGGTCGCCATTGTCCGCGGCAACACGGTGCTGCTGGTCAAGCGGGCGCGGCAGCCTTCGCAAGGATTCTACGCGTTTCCAGGCGGCAAGGTCGAGGCCGGCGAAACGCTGGAACAAGCCGCGCAGCGCGAATTGCTGGAGGAAACCGGGTTGCATGCGCACAACTACCGCCGCCTTCGGGAAATCCACATCGACGGCGGCAGCGACGGGCACCCGGTCGACTATCTGCTGACGGTATTCGGCGCCACCTATGCCGGCGGCGAGCCCGTGGCCAGCGACGACGCCGAGACCGCCGCCTTCTATACACTCAGCGAAATGACGGCGCTGCCGATTGCCGCTTCAGTGTTTGCCGTTGCCGACGAATTGCTCAGGAATACAGGCGCGTAACCTCCAAAATCGCCTTGCAGGCGACAAATTGTTTGGCCACATAGATTTATGATCCGCACATCGGTTTTCCTTGCAGCTTGCCTCGCCGCCAGTACGGCAATCGGGGCGCGGCCGGCCATGGCCGCCGAGTCGCCGTTCGAGCCGGGGCTGATGCGGCTGGCCGAGGTGCTTGGGTCGCTGCATTTCCTGCGTAATCTGTGCGGCGAGAAGGGCGACCAATGGCGGGTCCAGATGGAGAAGCTGATTGCTTCGGAAAACCCGAACCCGGAGCGGCGCGCCCGCTTCATCGCCAGCTTCAACCGCGGCTACCGCTCCTTTGGCGGCACCTATACACAGTGTACCGCCTCGGCGACCGAAGCCATCAGCCGCTACATGAAGGAAGGCGAGACGCTGTCGCGCGACATCGCCTCGCGCTACGGCAACTGAGCCTGGCTCCCCCTGCTTGTGTCCCGGCCCGCTTGTGTCCCGGCCCGCTTGTGTCTGGTGCGTCTTGGTGCAATTGTTGTGTTGCACTTCTGCAACGGTGTTAACAAAACGTTACGGCGCGGATGTGGAATTAACTCAAACTGAAGGTTTTAATCCCGCTCGCCGGCCTAATCGGCTAAGTTTTGAATCGGATCGAACGCAGGTTTGCAAAACGTGACGAACCCTTGTCGAAACGACCCCAGAAATGTCGTATTTACAAGTACTTACTTAACCTGCGAGTAAAAGGGACAGCCCAAGCCTGATCCGCATCCGCCGGATCGCCGCTTGAAAAGGGTGGACATCGCAATGGAACATGGCGTCAACGACATCGACGCGCTGGTCAGGGAAGAAAAGCGCCTGACTGCAGTGGAAAGCCACAGCGAGGCCTGGGCGGAAGGGCTTTCGGCCGGAATCGAGACGGAAATCATTGCCGAGGCGGCCCTCGAAACCGCGTTCGGCGAGATGCTGCGCGCCAATGGCGAGACCTCAGCCCTTGCCTTGCTCGACCGCATGCGTGAAAAGGTGATAGCTGGGGCCTTCGAGCCGGGACGGCTGAGGCACTGATTGGCATCAGGCTCTTCGATGACGGCGTGCCGCTTGGGCGTCATGCCCCGGGCACCTGGGCGGGCCTGGGCAGCTGGACGGAATCATGGAGAGGCAGGCGGTGAATTCTTCGACGTCAGGCCAGCCGCGTGGCTTGGCCCTCAGCATCCGGCTTGCCGCTTTTTGCGCCGCGTTTCCGCTGGCGCTTTGCCTCGCAATCAGCCCCGCCTATGCTTTGAGTGAAATCAAGCGCGAGGACCTGCCCTCGCCAGTCACGCCGCCCGCCGACGACGGCATGTCGCCGCCCGGAACCGCGGTGCCGACGCCCGGCCCGCTCGGCGCGACGCCGCCTGCGGCGAGCCAACCGACGCCACCCGACGAACGGGAACAGGTCGAACCGGGCGGGCCAACAGACGATGGTGGCATAGCCAATCCGCAAGTCGACCCGGATGAACCCTTGCCCGAGGTCGTCTACGATCTCGGCAAGCTGCCGGAGCCGGTCAGGCGCATGCACGATTTGATTATCGGGGCCTGCAAGAGCGGCGACATCGAAAAACTCCGGCCGCTGATCGGCCAGGGCGATGCGATGACACAATTGTCGCTGGCCGAGATCGAAGGCGATCCGATCACCTTCCTGAAAGGGCTTTCGGGCGACGCGGAAGGCCAGGAAATCCTCGCCATCCTGGAAGAGGTGCTCAGTGCCGGCTATGTCCATGTCGATGTCGGCACGCCGCAGGAGCTCTATGTCTGGCCATATTTCTTCGCACTGCCGCTGGACAAGCTCGACGCCAGGCAGCGGGTCGAGCTGTTCAAGATCGTCACCGCAGGCGACTATGACAGCATGAAGCAGTTCGGCGCCTACATCTTCTACCGCGTCGGCATCACCCCGGATGGACAGTGGACGTTTTTCGTCGCCGGAGACTGAGCGGCATAGCCTCTCCTACCCTCAAGCCCGCCCAGAGCATAGGAGTGGATACCGGTTTTGGGAAAATCCGATGCTCAAACAGAAGATAAGCGGCGGGACGATGCGATTTGAAAGTCCGCCGCTCTATACCGCCAGCGCCTCGGAAAACTCCACCGCCCGACCCTGTCCTGGGGTGACGATCTCGCCTTCCCACATTACGCGCCGGCCGCGCACGATCGTGCCGACCGGCCAGCCGGTGACTTGCCGGCCGTCGTAGGGCGTCCAGCCGGCCTTCGAGCCTGCCTGCGCATTGGTGATGGTCTCGCGGCGCTTCAGATCGACGATCGTGAAATCGGCGTCGTAGCCGGCGGCGATGCGGCCTTTCCTGGCCATGCCGAAGATACGCTGCGGGCCGTGGCTGGACAGGTCGACGAAACGCTGCAACGTCAGCCGGCCGGCATTGACGTGATCGAGCATGATCGGCACCAGCGTCTGCACGCCGGTCATGCCCGACGGCGAGGCCGGGTAGGGTTTCGCCTTCTCGGCCAGCGTGTGCGGGGCGTGGTCGGAACCCAGCACATCGACAATGCCTTGCGCAATGCCGCGCCAGATGCCGTCGCGGTGGCGCGATGCGCGCACCGGCGGGTTCATCTGGATCAGCGTGCCAAGCTGCGCATAATCGTCCGCGCTCAGCGTCAGATGATGCGGCGTCGCCTCGCAGGTCGCGACGTCCTTGTGCTGTTCGAGGAAAACAATCTCCTCGGCGGTCGAGATGTGCAGCACGTGGATGCGGGCGCGAACCTGGCGCGCAATGCGCACCAGGCGCTCGGTGCAGCGTAAGGCGGCGATCTCGTCGCGCCACACAGGATGCGAGGCCGGGTCGCCCTCGATGCGTTCGCCGAGCCGCTCGCGCAGCCGGAATTCGTCCTCGGAATGGAAGGCCGCACGGCGGCGCGTATTCCTCAGGATCGAGGCGACGCTTTCATCGTCCTCGACCAAAAGGTCACCGGTCGACGAGCCCATGAACACTTTTATGCCGGCAGCACCGGGTAGCCGCTCAAGGTCGCCGGCGTCCTTTGCGTTTTCGCGGGTGCCACCGACCCAGAAGGCAAAGTCGCAATGCATGCGGCCGGTGGCACGCCGAACCTTGTCGGCAAGCGCTGCTTCGCTCGTGGTCAGCGGGTTGGTGTTGGGCATCTCGAAGACGGCGGTGACGCCGCCCAGCGCCGCTGCCCGCGAACCTGTCTCCAGATCTTCCTTGTGCTCCAGCCCCGGCTCGCGGAAATGCACCTGGCTGTCGACGACGCCCGGCAGGATGTGCAGGCCGCGACAGTCGACCGTTTCGCCAGCGGAAGCCTGGCCGAGATCGCCGATAGCGGCGATGCGCCCGCCGTTGATGCCGATGTCGCGCCGGCCTTCGCCGTCGTGGTTGACCACCGTGCCGCCTGTCAGGATGAGGTCGTAGGTCGTGGCCATGCTGATCCGGTCTCTTGCGGGGGGAGTGCCAGCGGCTTACGTAATGGCCGACCGTTTTGCAAGATCAGGTTCTTTTCCGCCCATGCCTTTTGCCCAGTTGAAAGACCGCGCGCTCGTTTCCGTGTCAGGCCCGGATGCCGAGAGTTTTTTGCAGAACATTCTGACCACCGACCTCGACGCGCTGGCTGCCGGCGAGGCAAAGCCGGGCGCTTTGCTGACGCCGCAAGGCAAGATTCTGTTCGACTTCCTGATCTCCCGCGCTGGCGAGAATTTGTTCCGGCTTGAATGCCGATCCGATATATCAGACGATTTCATGCGCCGGCTGATGCTCTACAAATTGCGGGCCAAGGTCGAGATCGCCAAGGCAGATCAGGGACTTGTCGCTGTTGTTTGGGGGAATGATTCAACTGCTTCGCAGTTTGATTCAACGCCGGTTGCCGATGCACGGTTCCGCGACGCAGTCGTCAATCGCTTTTATGACGCCGCTGCCGCCGGCGGCGACCCGGCCGCATGGCAAGCTCTGCGCATCGCCCATGGGATTGCCGAAAGTGGCAGCGACTATCAGCTCGGCGACGCCTTCCCGCATGATGTGCTGCTCGACGAGATCGGCGGCGTCGGCTTCAGGAAGGGTTGCTATGTCGGCCAGGAGGTGGTTTCGCGGATGCAGCATCGCGGCACCGCCAGACGGCGGGTGCTGATCGTTTCGGCCGAACGGCCCCTGCCCGCTCCTGGCACAGAGTTGACAGTTGCAGGGCGACCGGTCGGCACGCTTGGCACGGCCGCCGGCACGGCGGGCCTCGCCATAGCCCGCATCGACCGCGTCAAGGCAGCGCTCGACGCCGGCCAGCCGATCATGGCGGATGACGTCCCGGTGTCGCTCACCATCCCGGCCTGGGCGAAATTCATCTTCCCGCAGGAACCCGTCGGCGCGGAGGAGGCCTGATGGCGGCCGACCGTCCCGGCGCGCCGCCGCGCGCCTGGCAGCGCATGCTGTCGGGCCGGCGGCTCGATCTGCTCGACCCCTCGCCGCTCGACATCGAGATTTCGGACATCGCCCATGGGCTTGCCCGCGTCGCCCGCTGGAATGGCCAGACCATCGGCGATCACGCCTTTTCCGTCGCCCAGCATTCGCTGCTGGTCGAGGCGCTTTTCGGCGAGCTGGTGCCGGACGCCCCAGCCGATGCGCGGCTGGCGGCTTTGCTGCACGACGCGCCGGAATATGTCATCGGCGACATGATCTCACCGTTCAAATCGGTGATGGGCGGCAGCTACAAGGAGTGCGAGCTGAGGCTGCAGCGTGCCATCCATCTGCGCTTTTCGCTGCCGGTCGAACCTGTTGCGGGCCTGCGCAACGAGATCAAGCGCGCCGACCAGATCGCCGCCTATTTCGAGGCGACGCTGCTTGCCGGCTTTTCGACCGCCGAGGCGACCGAATTCTTCGGCCGGCCGCGCGGCTTCAATGCCGACCGCTTCGATTTCACCCCGCGTTCGGTGACCTGGGCGCAAAACGCGTTTCTCAAACGGTATGCGGCAATCGAGAAATCGCGGCGCCAAACAGTGCAGCCGGCCGACTGAAAAACGCTGAGGGGATACAGCGCCGTGTTCGGGCGGGGAGCCGAAGGTGTGAGCCTGCCGCGACGGATTGAAGGCCGGGGCGTCGATCGGATAGAATCCCTGCTACCGTCCCTGTCGGTCGAGCCGCTCCAGGAACCACTGCGTCAGCCGCACCCATACCTCGTCTTTTTCGCCAGAGTCCTCCCAGCCATGATCGAGGTTGGGATTATCGTTGACCTCTATGACGAAGACACCGTCCTTGGTCTCTTTGAGGTCGACGCCGTAGAGGCCATCGCCGATGCAGCGCGCCGCCCTCACCGCCGTCTCGACGACATGGGCCGGCGCCTCCTTCAAGGTGAAGGTCTTGATGCCGCCCTGGTCGGGCTTGCCGTTGGCCTTGTGGTTGACGATCTGCCAGTGCTTCTTGGCCATCAGGTAGTGCACGGCAAACAGAGGCTGGCCGCCGAGCACGCCGACGCGCCAGTCATATTGGGTCGGAATGAATTTCTGTGCGATCAGGAGATCGGAATCCTCCAGCCATTCGGTGGCAAGCGTCTTCAGCTCCTCAAAGGTGGCGCATTTCTTGACGCCGCGTGAAAACGACGAGTCCGGGATTTTCAGCACCAGCGGAAAGCCCAGCGTCTGCGCCGCCACTTCAAGGTCCGAGATGCCGGCGATCATCACCGTCGGCGGCACCGGCACCTTGTTGTAGGTCATCAGCTCGTTGAGATAGACCTTGTTGGTGCAGCGGATCATCGACAGCGGATCGTCGATGACCGGCATGCCTTCCTGCTGGGCGCGGCGCGCGAAGCGGTAGGTGTGATTGGAGATCGAAGTCGTCTCGCGGATGAACAGCGCGTCGTAGTTGGCGAGCTTGGCCAGATCCTTTTTGGTGATCGGCTCGATTTCGACGCCCATCTTCTCGGCGATCTTGGCCCAATAGCGCAGCGACGAGATCTCCGATGGCGGCAACTCCTCATGCGGATCGACCAGCGTGGCGAAGGTGTAGCGCGCCGGCGTGCGGCCCTTGGTGTCACGCCACTCGCGGCTGGTGTAGGTCTCAAGGCACTGAAGAAAGCGCTTTTCTTCCTCCTCGGTCATCCTGGCCAGCGGATGGAAGCCGATCTTGCGGATCGAGGCCCATTCAGCGCTGTCCGTGATGTGGACTTCCAACGCCGGCGCCCGGAACCAGTCGAACAAAAGCTTGGCGAATCGATCCCATATCTTCGACGAGCCGATGCCGAAGAAGATGCAGACTTTTTGCGGAAAGGCTCCGCCCAGATCCTTGCGGCATTTGTTGAGTGCGAGTTCCAGCTCCGGCAGCGCATGCTCGTAGAGCTTGCGCTCGGACAGGTCGATCATCGTCTCGACCGTCGGAATGACCTTGTGACCGCGCGAACCGGCGAGCAGCGAGGCATAGTAGCCGCGGCTTTGGTAGCCGTAATTGTTCGACAGGTTGATGACTTTCGGCCGTTGGCCGCGAAACAGCGCCGGATGCGCAAGATAGTCGCGATTGGTGATGATCTTGTGCGGTGTCGCCACCTGATCGAGATCGTTCTGCCGGCCGGTAAGGATGACCCAGGTCATTGTCTTCAGCGCTTTCCGAGGATTATGGCGGCACGCAATCCATCGCGGCCGAATTGCGCCATGTTCATGAAGATGCCGTAAGGCACCGGAATGTTGGCGGCATCAAGGATGGTCTCCTGTCTCTCGTCTTCGACCCAGGGATCGTGGATCAGGATATGGTCGCCATCGTCGCCGATGGCCAGCACCCAGTGCGGAACCTTCTTGCCGAACATAAGGAAGCCGCTGATCAGGACCAACACCAGTTTTCCTTCTGCGATTGCGGTGCGGATATCGTCGATGGCGAATGGACGGTAATTCACCGGGATGCCGTAACGTTCCGCGCGCCGGCGAAAGTCGACCTGCGCCAGTTCCATCACGCGGCGCTTGTCTTGGCTGCGCACCGACTGCAGGAACAGCGCACCATGGAAGGAGACATATATCTCGGCAGACAGCCCGCTTTCGTGGCCGGCAACGGCGAGGCCGAACGGCTCGCAGCCGCCCGGCCCCGACATCATGAAAACGGTGGTCGACTCGCGCCACAAACGGATTTCCATCACCGGGTCGGGCACGAAGCCGGCATCGAAATTGGCCATCGCCATCATCAGGCAGCACGGGCCGCAGGTGAATTCGCAGGTCTGCTGGTAGAACGGCACCCTGGTGGCGACCGGAATGTCGCCGCGCAGGGTCTTTTCGTAGCGCAGCGCCGTGGCGCCGTCCTCGTAATAGCCCGGTTCGCGGCCGATCTTGCGGTAGCCGCTCTGCTCGTAAATGCGGATGGCTCGGCTGTTGTCCTCGCGCACCTCGAGACGCAGCATCATGCGGTTGTGCTCGAAGGCGGCTTCCTCGGCCCGTTTCAACAGCATGCGGCCAATGCCGAGCCCGCCGAAAAGCGGACCGGTGGCAATGGAATAGAGCCGCGCGACTCCGCTGCCCTTGCGAAACAGCACGACCGCATAGCCGGCGATGCGGCCGTCGTTTTCGGCAACCAGCATCTCGGCGGTCTCGCGTTCGATCAACTGACGAAAGGAACGGCGGGAAATGCGGTCGCCAGAGAAAGCAGCTTTTTCGATCGCCGCGAGGTCATCGACGTCGGACGCGCGGGCCGTGCGGATCTCGGCAGGCATGCGGGCTTGGAAAACCTCGATTGGATTCTTGGAAAGGCCTGGTCAGAAGTGTCGACAACACAGCCGAAGCGCCAGCATCCGTCAAGCGCTATCGCACCTCGGTTCGGGCTGAAATTTCTACAGTTTCGGCGGCGCATGACCCCCAAAAAAATCGAAATCGATTTTCGGAAAGGATGATGCGCAAATTAAAGTGCTACAGCGTCCTTTGCGTGTCCAAAGACGCGGCGCTGTAGACGCAAGCTTTGAAAAACAGCGCAGCTCAGCTGGCAAGCCCGGCGACAAGCTGGCTGTAGGCGCTGTTCGCCACTGCAGTCAGCTGCGCGCGCGGCAGCGAGCCGACGACGGCGCAGCCATAGCCCTTGTCCAACCAGTAGATCGCCTCGGGGCCGTCTTCTTCCGCTCCATAAGTGCCCTTGGTCTTCTCGGCCGATTCCGCTGTGACGAACAGCGAGATGCGCTCGCCCTTGGCGTCCTCATAAAGCAACATCGCGGCCTTGCTCTCGCCAGCGGGCAGCAACCGACCGCCGACGAGCTGGAATCCTTGCGCCGCCAGATCCGGTGCGACCAGCTTCAGGCCGACTCTGTTGGACAGCCAGGTCTGCAGATGATCCTTGTCGCTGGCCGGCACTTCCACCGCGTGCCGCTGCTCGGCGGCATAGAGGACATGGGCTGCGATCGCCTGCTCGGCGAGTTGGTCCTCGGCCGGGTCTTCCACACCGAGATGGTCGATGCCGGCGACATAACCGCCGACACCGCCGATGGCCAACATCGCCGCTGCGGCAGCCGCCCGCCACCAGCGCGAGCTCGATGCCGCGGTCTTGACCGGCGCCTCACCGAACACGATATTTTGCAACCGCGCCGGCACTGGCTCGTCGAGCACGCCGGCGAAGGCGGCGCGCAGCGCTGCGCGGTCGGCGACATAGCGGACGCTCCTCGCCTTCATTTCAGGATTGGCCTCGAGCCAGGCATCATAAGCCACGCGCTCGTCAACCGGCAGCTCGTCATCGAGGGCCATATGGATGTCGCGTTCGGAAAAGTCGCGCCGGGTCATTTCTCGACGATCCTTATCGCCCGGCGACGCGCGGCATCATCCAGCAACCCGCGCAACTCGTCACGCCCGCGCGCGATGCGGGACATCAGCGTGCCGGCCGGGACGCCGAGGATATTGGCGGCCTCGGCATAGGAAAAGCCTTCGATGGCGACCATGACCAGTGCTGCGCGCCGATCGGGGCTGATCGCCTGCAACGCGTCGATGATCTCGCGCGAGGCGATGCTCTCCACCTGCTCAGCGGGCGCTGCCTGCGCCTCGCGCGCTTCCAGCGGCAGGATCGCTGCTTCGCCGCGCCGGTTCACCTTGCGCATCTGGTCGATGAACAAATGATGCATGATCGTAAACAGCCACCTCCTGGGGCTTTCTCCAGTCTGCCAATTGTCGAGCCGCACAAGCGCCCGTTCGAGACAGTCCTGGACGAGATCGTCGGCGGAATCGCGATCGCGCAGCAGCGAGCGCGCATAACGGCGCAGGCGTGGTATCTCGCCCAGGATTGCTGCCTTCTTGTCGTCCATGACCGCTGGGCCTGAGGTCGCCCTTGTTCATCCGATTGAACGCGCCTTCACGGCGCGGCGCAAGCGGCCAACGCGAAGCGGTCCGCCGCCCGGCCACCCAAGCAACAACATAACGCTGGCGGCGGGGGATTTATTCCCGGGTGGGATTGAGAGGCGAAGCAGAGTCCTCCCATCGCGGGCGACGCGACAAAGGCCCGATAACCCGCCGCGGCATGTGCCGGAAGGCCAGCGATCTGGAATAGAGCCGTCGAGTTCCTTCGCACCCCCCTCTGGCCTGCCGGCCATCTCCCCCGCAAGAGGGGAGATCGGCAGTTTCGGCGCTCCGCGCAATTCGCAACGGTGGAGATTTGAGTAAAGCACCCGTGCGCGCGTAATCTCCCCCCTTGCGGGGGAGATGCCCGGCAGGGCAGAGGGGGGTGCTGTCCCTCCAGCGCTGCGGAACATCCCGCGCCGTATTGGGGCTCACAGTTGAACCGCCCGGATCGGGCTCGCCAACGTCAGTCTTCCCATGCCTCGTCGGTGAATGCCTTCATGTCGAAGTTGGGGTCGGATGGCCCCAACGCGGCACACTTCTCCTGCCACACCGCAATCCTGTCACGCCAAGGCTTGCGGGCGTGGTTACGCTCAAGTTCATGCAAAAGTGCAATCCGCACTGCTTCCGTTTTACTGGCAGCGTTGATCTCACACTGCAATTTTGCGGCCAGCGCATCCACTTCTTTGTCGCGAATATAAAGAGGCACTTTTGAATATCTCCTGCTGAACCTTCAACTATTCCATTTTATTGGACATTCAAACAGACGATCCCTTAGGTTCCTCTCGCCGCTCTTGTCAGCAGTCGCTGGTAGAACAGGCCGATGCCGATCAGCACTGCGCCAAGGCCGATGAAGGACAGCGCCCTCAGCACGCCTTCCAGTTCCGACATGTCGAAGAGAAACACCTTCAAGACAGCGACCGAGATCAGCGCGGCCGACGCAACGCGCAGCACCTGCGACTTCAGCCAGACGCCGGCGGTTAGCAGCGCCACGCCGATGATCAGCCACAGCGCGGAATAGGTGTAGGTCTCGAGCTGGCCGAGGCCGCTCCACAGGCCGATGAACTCGCCCTTGAACAGCCGCCGCACCGATAGCGTCGCATAGACGAAGGCGAGCAGCGCCGCCACCAGCGCCAGCATCGCGGCATACCATTTCGGCCGCTTGTCACGTGCGTAAAGCGCGAGCCCCCCGGCAGCGAGGGCCGGCAAGAGATAGGCGAGGAACAGCAGGTTGAACACCGGGATCCGGCCAGTCGATTCGTCGGTAAACAGCGGGTTCAGCGCCACAAAATGCTGGATGACGATGAAGGCGACCGAGACGATGCCCGCGGCAAGCGAACCATAGCGCAGCACCAAGCTTGGCGAGCGCATGTCGATGGCGACCAGGATTGCGCCGGCGCCGATGGCGATCAGCGTGTAGATCGCCTGCTCGGCGAGCGTCGCAGCACCCATGTCGATGACGCCGCCATGCATGGCATGGCGCACCAATATGGCAACCGTGAGCACTGCAAACAGTGCTGCGCCCGCTTCCATGGCGAGGCGTGGCCGGCCATTTGTGGTGCGGGCGAGTTGCCAGGCGGCGAAGCCGAAGGCAAGCGCCGGCACGCCGTAGCCCGGCAGCAGCCAGTTGAACACCGGCGTCCTCGACAGGAATTCAGCGCCGACGATTGTCGGATCGAAGGCGATGCGGCCGAGCACGGCGATGACCGCAGCGACCGAAATCCAGCCGAGCACCGGGTAGGCACGCCAGCGGGTGGCCAGCGCCGGCACGATGGCCGCGGCACCCAGAAGCATGGTCGTCCAGCCGGACCCAAAGGCCATGTAGAGCATCAGCAAGGCAGCGACTGCTGCCCCGCCAAGCGCGAACGAGACGGCCGCACCGCCCTGCAGCGGCGGCTGTTCACCGCGCGCAATCCACTCGCCGCCGGTGGCGAAGACCCCCACCAGAATGGCTGCAACCGCCGCGTAGACAAGATCGCGGTCGAGATTGCCGAAGGTGAACCAGAGCGCCAACAGAATGACCAGCGGTGCGACAACGCCCCATGCCGCCCATGAGGCGGCGCGGATGTGAGCCGATGCAGCAAATTTGCGCGCTGCCCAGAAGCCGGCTGCGATGAACACAAGTCCGAGAACGATGCCGATCCTGAGCATCAGCGTATCGGCAACTGCCGCCGGCAGGCCATCGACGCCGAGAGCGCCGCCCGAAAAGTCTGAAACGACAGAGGTTGGCGGAATGATGCCGAGATAGACCAGAACCGTCGCCAGCCCTGCGGCGTGCAGAAGCGCCAGCGCCAGCGGCCGGTAGAGCGCTACCGCGACCAGGGCTGCGATAAGGGCTGCACCCGGCAGAGCATCGCCGGCAGCGTATGCGGGGTCGACGAACAGCGCCATCGCCGAAAGGCCGACGAAGAAGCCAGGCGCGACCGATGGCCAGTCGAAGCCCCTGGCGGGTCCTGCTTCGCCACCGCGACGGCCGAGCCAGACGAGGGCGAGCACCGCCAGGGTCACCGCATTGATAAAGAGGACGACAGGCAGGTTGGTGCCCGGCGCATCGGTCATGTAAAGAATGGTCCAGAGGCCGGTGCCGACGAACGCTGCCGCCATCAGCAATTTCCAGTCGCGCAGGCGGGCGATCACGCCGGTAGCGGTGAGCACAATCGCCAAATAGCCGAACAGCGCCCAAGGATTCGGCGCCTGCGAGGCGACCAGCATGGGCGTCACCACCGCGCCGAGCAGGCCGACACCGGCCAGCGCCTGGCCATGGACGAGGGCTGCTGCGATCGTCGCCACACCGATGGCGCCGAGCAGCGTGAAGGCGAGCGCCGGCCCGATGAAGCCGTAGACGCCATGCGCGGCATAAACCGTGCCGAACAGGATGAAAGCACCGGCCGCCGTCAGGATCGCCGGAATATAGGCGCCGGCGACTCCCTGCACCGGCACCTTGAAGCCGGTACGGCGGATGAACTCGCCGACGGCGACCAGCACGAGCCCGAGCATTGCTGCCATGCTCAGCCGCACGCCGGGACCGAAAATGCCGGCCTCGATGGTGTAGCGGATCAGAAACAGCCCGCCCAGCGCCAGCGCGATGCCGCCGACCCAGACCGCCCAGCGGGTGCCGAGCGCCGTTTCAATATCGGGTTTTTGGGCCGGTTTCGCCGTCGCGGCCACCGGTTGCGCAGGTGCAGGCCCAGCCGGCGCCGCTTCACCCGCAGCCCACGGTCCGGATGCAGCCTTCCCGGCTTCAACCTGCGTGGGCGGCTTTTCCTCAGCAGCAGCTTCGCCCGCCGATGGCGGGGCAATGTCGGTGACGGCCGCAACTGCCGCGTCTGCTGGCATGCTGTCGTTTGCGGGCTGTTCTACCGGCTTGGCCTGCGGCGGGCCAACATGGACGCCCGAAAGCACGAGGCTGCGCAGCGCACCAAGTTCGCGCTCGATCAGGCCGATGCGGCTCTGCTGGCGCGAGATAATGACGAACAGCGCGATGATCGCGACCAGGCCGATCAGGCTTTCGAACATGGCGGTTCCCCCAAACCAAGCCAGTAGTGACCGACAAATACGGCGGCCAGACGGCCAGCCGAGTCAGCCCGCCGCCAGATTGGCGGCCGGAAAGATCGAGCACGTTTCGGTGCCGAAAGCCAGCGGCGGAGCCTTGTGTTTGTTGTCGATAATGCGCTGGAGCAATTCCAGGCCGGTATATTCAGCGATGCCGAGGCGGAGCGGCGACACCCGGCCGGGATAGAGTTCCGCTTCGCTCATGTAACGGTCTCTCTCCCGATCACCTTATGCAGCGCATGGTGCTTGCGCAGGGCGGCGAGGAAGCCGGTGCGGGCGCCGGGCGCCTCGATACCGCGCGGCTCGTAGACATGGCGGGCAAAAAAGAAGCCGGTCAGCCGGAAGGCGTCCTCGATCGCCGCCGGATCGGCGCGCAGCCCGGAGCCGCGCTGCAGGAATGCGGGGAGCACCAGCATCTTGTCGCGCCATGGCGCGCCGGCCTGGCGCGACACGGCGCGCCCGGACTTCGGTGAGACATAGGCAAGGTCCTGCCTGGCGCCGGTCGCGGCACACTGGCTGAGATCGAGGCCAAAGCCGAGTTCGTCGAGAATCAGCAATTCGAAGCGCGCCACCAGCTCGCCAGCGGCGTCCGCATCGTCGAGATGGGCGATCATCACGGCCAGCGTCTCGTAGAGGCCGTCATGCGCGTCGCGCTCGGGCAGCAGGCGCAGATGCGCCGCCATGGTCTGCAGCCCATAGATGGCGACGGCGCTGTCCATCAGCCGGGCGGCGTTCATCTCGATCGCCTCGGCCTGGAAGGTGCCCAGATGCTCGTCGAGTCGCGCCCGCCACAACAGGTCGACGCGGTTGCCGGGCTGCAGAACCGGCTGCTGCTTGCGCGAGCGGCCGCCGCGCACAAGGCCGAGGTGGCGGCCGTGCGCACGCGTCATGACCTCAAGAATGGCGCTGGTTTCGCCATGCTTGCGGGTGCCGAGAATAATTCCCTCGTCGCGCCATTCCATGAACGCAGCTTGTCACCGCTTCGGTGGCGAAATCAAGTTTTTCAGGCGCTGTGTCGGTGCCCTCCGCGGCGGTCCGCGCGGAGGTGATCGGCAAGCACTTCATCGATCACGCGTCGCGACTTTTCAACCTCGATTGGATTGATGTCTATATGGCCGGCGACCGTAATCAGCGCTTTCCATAGCGTCCAGCCACGGCCTCGCGCCCAGGTTGCCTCGTCGGCCTGAAGACCGGCGCGAAACACCTCTCGGCTTTTCCCTTCGAAGAGCGTCCACGCAATCGCCAAGTCGCACGAGGGATCGCCCACGCCTGAAGTTCCGAAGTCGATCACGGCGCTCAAAGCACCTTGCCTGACCAACAGGTTTCCCCAACTGACGTCACCGTGGAACCAGACGGGCGCACCGTGCCATGTCGCGGCAAGCGCTGCTTCCCACACCGCACTCGCGGCGACCGTATCGATCCTGCCGTCGAGGGCTGCAATTGCTTGCCGGGTCTCACCGTCGTAGACGCTCAGTGGTCCGCCGCGAAAAAAGTTGTGCTGCCCTGGCGCCGGTCCACCGGCGGGATCGACCCGTTGCAGGGCGACCAGCAATTGGGCCAGGCCGGCCGCGAATTGCGGCAGGCTGGCAATACGCTCCAGCGTAGCCGTCTCGCCTTCGATCCAGCGGTAGACGGACCAATGCCAGGGATAGTCGTCGGCCGGGGCTCCCATCGCCAGCGGGACAGGGACAGGCAGCGGCAGCAGAGGCGCAAGCCTTGGCAGCCAGCGATGTTCCTTTTCGACCTGCAAGGCATAGGCGGCCGCACTCGGCAGCCTCACCAGCATATGGTCTCCGAGATGAAAGGTCCTGTTGTCCCATCCGCCTGATGCAACCGGCCGGACAGCAAGATCCTTCCATCGAGGAAATTGCGTGGCGACCAACCGGCTCACGAGGGCTGTGTCGATAGTGACTTCTTGTTCAAGCATGATCTTTTCCGAAAACCGGCTCCCACTTTTCGGGACCATGCTCTAATGCGGAAACTCCAGCCCCATCTCGCGATAGCGCTCGGGGTCGTCGCCCCAGTTCTCGCGCACCTTGACGAACAGGAAAAGATGCACCTTCTGTTCGAGGATACCGGATATCTCCATGCGTGCCGCCTGGCCGATGGCACGGATCGTCTCGCCCTTGTGGCCGAGCACGATCTTCTTCTGGCTGTCACGCTCGACATAGATGGTCTGGTCGATGCGCACCGAGCCGTCCTTCTTCTCTTCCCATTTCTCGGTCTCGATATGGGAGGAATAGGGCAGTTCCTGATGCAGCCTGAGATAGAGCTTTTCGCGGGTGATCTCGGCCGCCAGCTGACGCATCGGCAGGTCGGAGATCTGGTCTTCCGGGTAATACCAGGGGCCGGCAGGCAGGGTTTCCGAGAGATAGTCGAGCACGTCCTTGCAGCCCGACCCGGTTAGCGCCGAGACCATGAAGGTGCGCTTGAACGGCACTCTTTCATTCGCTGCCGCGGACAGGGCCAGCAGCGCCTCGGGCTTGACCCGGTCGACCTTGTTGAGGATCAGCACCATCGGCTGGCGGACATCCTTCAGCCGTTCGAGGATCGCGTCGGCGTCGCCCCTGATGCCGCGCTCGGCGTCGATCAGCAGCAGCACGATGTCGGCGTCCTTGGCGCCGCCCCAGGCGGTCGTCACCATCGCCGTGTCCAACCGCCGCTTCGGTCTGAAAATGCCCGGCGTGTCGACGAAGACGATCTGTGCGTTGTTGTGGATGGCGATGCCGCGCACGATGGCGCGCGTCGTCTGCACCTTGTGGGTGACGATCGACACCTTGGCGCCGACCAGTTGGTTGACCAGCGTCGATTTCCCCGCATTGGGCGCGCCGATCAACGCGACGAAGCCGGAATGCGTGGTGGCGGCTTCTGTTGCCGGCGGCGGGACGTCTTCGGTTGCGGTCATACCGCGCTCCCCTTGTTCAGCCAGACGCCTTCGCGCAACAGCAGCACAGTCGCGGCGGCTTGCTCGGCCTCGCGCTTGGAGCGCCCGCTGCCGGTCGCCGGCGGATAGGCGCCGACCTTGACGGTGACGGTGAACAGCGGATCGTGGTCCGGTCCCTCGCGGCTGTCAATTATGTAGACCGGCACGGCGCCTGCCGCCTGATGCGCCCATTCCTGCAACTCGGTCTTGGCATCGCGGCGGGCGGCGCCGATGGCCTGCGAGCGCGGCCGCCAGTATTTGTGGATGAAGGCGCGGGCCGCCTCCAGCCCGCCGTCGAGATAGAGCACGGCGATCAGCGATTCCAGCGCATCAGCCCGCAGATTGACGCGTTTGCGCCCGTCCAGGCCGCGTACGTCCGAGCCGGCACGGATCAACTCCGGCAGGCCGATCTCCTCGGCGATGTCCGCCAGCACCTCGGCATTGACCAGCGCGTTGAGCCGGAGCGACAGCTCACCTTCGGCAGCATCAGGATACGCCGCCAGCAGCATGTCGGCGACGACCAGGCCGAGGACGCGGTCGCCCAGGAATTCGAAACGCTCATAGTCTATGCCGGCATGGCTGCTGCGGGCGCTGGCATGGGTCAGCGCGCGCTGCAAGCGCTGTCGGTCGGCAAAGGCGTGGCCGGTGCGCTCCATGAGCGCTTCGGCGAGCGCGTCGACGGTCAGCCGTTTTGTCGCCACCATGACCTATCTGACGAAATGGAGCAGGCGCGACGCGCGCATCTGCGACGGCCATTTCCAGATTTCGAGCGGGCTGGCGCTGCCACCGATCGAGAAGAAGATGAGGTTGGCGCGACCGACCAGGTTCTCGTCGGGCACGAAACCGACGGTGAAGCGGCTGTCCGAGGAATTGTCTCTGTTGTCGCCCATCATGAAATAGTGGCCGGGCGGCACGTCGAACTCCTGGGTGTTGTCACCGATCGAGTTGGGTATCAGGTCGAGCGTGTCATAGCTGACGCCATTCGGCAATGTCTCGCGATAGACGTCGACCGGCCCGCTCTCCTCGGTGATGTCGCGATTGTCGATCTGCCCGACCTTCTGGCGCTGCACGCCGACGCCGTTGATGAAGAGCTGGCCATCCTTGACCTGGATCTTGTCGCCCGGCAGGCCGACGACGCGCTTGATGTAGTCGACGGAGGGATCCGGCGGGAACTTGAACACCGCCACGTCGCCGCGCTTCGGCTCGGCGCCCCAGATGCGGCCCGAAAACAGGTCCGGCCCGAACGGCAGCGAATAGCGCGAGAAGCCATAGGACCATTTGGTGACGAAGAGATAGTCGCCTTCGAGCAAGGTCGGCCGCATCGACCCGGACGGTATAGAAAATGGCTGGAAAAGAAGCGTGCGGATGACCAGAGCGAGCAACAGCGCCTGGACGATGACGCTGACGGTTTCGCCAAGCCCGCCGGATTTCTTCTGGGATTTTTCAGCCACGCTCATGTCGTCCTCGATTATGCGTTGGTTGGTATAGAGTCTCGGCGCGCGCTGGGCAACGTCATGCCGGTGGTCAGATGCGATCAATATGGCGCTTATTCGACGGGCATCGCCTCGATTATCACAAAGGCTTGAGCAAGCGGAAAATCATCGGTGATGGTGAGGTGGATCGCCGCCCTGTGCCCTTCAGGCAGGATCTTGTCCAACTGCGCCGCCGCCCCGCCGGTCAACGCCATCGTCGGCTTGCCGCTGGCCAGATTGACGACGCCCATGTCGCGCCAGAACACCCCTTGCGCCATACCGGTGCCCAGCGCCTTGGCGCACGCCTCCTTGGCAGCAAAACGCTTGGCATAAGAGGCGGCGCGGGCGCCGCGGTTTTCGGAGCGGGCCTGTTCGACCTCGGTGTAGATACGCTGGATGAAGCGCTGGCCATGGCGCTCCAACGATTTTTCGATGCGTCTGATATCGATCAGGTCGCTGCCGATGCCAATGATCATTGAGCGGGAACTTCCCGTCCGGCCGTTCCAGCTCTGTTCGTCAGGCGCATGGAGCGCGAGAAAGAGCGGCGTGGCCATACGTAGGTGCGCACCCGCTCAGGAAGACCATCAGACTTGCGGCGTCGAAAAAGCACTCTGTCCCTGTCCTGATCCAATACGCCGGCCCGGCCACCCGGTTGCACGCCGGAAGGCAATCGAGGCTTCGATATAGCGACACCCAAGCCCCAAGACAACGAATCGCTGCCGCGATGGTCTGCCACAGGAGGTAATGCGACGGGCTCGCCTTGCCCCGAAGCAGCAAGTTGCATGGACGTCAGCTTGCGAGCAGCAAAGCTTCAGCCGCACTCCTATAGTGCACGGCCGGCGTTGCCGGTCTCGAAAACCCAACCGTGGGGGTAATCCTCGGCAAAGCCAGCCTCGGGAATGAGCAGCGTGGCACGGTATGGCACTGTGGGAGCCTCGTAGATGTACTCGGTCTCACTCACACGATGGTAGCTTTGCGGCAGAACAACCAAACTCGACACGCCAGCCACCAGCCAGGCCACCGGAAAATCCGCCTTGTCGCCGACCTTCAGGTTCATTCTGCGAATTTGTTGCAGGTTCGTCGCCGGCGTAAAGCTGTAGTCCAGGTCCACCATCGACTGAACCGCCGGCTGCCGCTGCCCATTGACAGTCCAGCCGGTCTCGTTGCGGATTATTGTGAGATCAACTGACAGGGAACCGATGAACCCGCGAACGCTGCCGGATTTGGTCGTCCAATCGTCGGCCAGTTGCACAGTGTAGTCCAAACGTGCCGGGCCCGCGTCCGACAGGTATACAGCGGCTCCATTGAGGAGCCAGCCGAAATCTGTCTGGGTTAGCTGCACGACATCGTGCCCTGGTTCGTCCGTCCTGCGCCAGATAGCCAGTAGAGACATGCCCTCACCTCTCGATGCGTTGTTCATCACCACGATCAATTTTTCGGCCGAGGTCGGATACGAGTTGCTGAAGGCTGCTCCCCAATATGACCAGGCTCACTCCGAGCAAGGCGACATCCTTGATCAGAAAGGCACCTAACCCGTTGAGGAAGGGAAACCCTCCGGAGCCCGTTTCCCAGATCGGCAGGGTGAGCATTGTCGAGGATGTCAGCGCGAAGATGACTGAGCCGATGGCACCCCCCGCGAGGCCGGCCCAAACGCTGCGGACAGATGCTATCAGCAGAAGCGCTGTGACCAGTTCGACCACGCCCAGGAAGTAGGAGGCTCCCGCAGATCCGAACGCGGGATAGAGCCATGCCAGCCAAGGCGTATTCTCGATGAATGGCCTAAGCGCCTCGATCTCGATTGCAGTAAATTTCAAAATGCCGATCAACAGCAGAGGGAGCACCACCCCCAGAAGGGTTACCGCGCGACCGACGGCAGCAAGGTGGTAGCCAGCTTGATTGATGCGCGCCACGAACGGAGCGTTGGCGGTTGCAGAGGTAAACATGGCCTTCTCCTTTCGATTTGTATGCTCAAAGCATATAATAATTCGACCTTGATGTATATGCTCCGAGCATATATTTTTTGGCGATGACCGATTCCAGGATTGAAAATGTGATTGGCGCTCTAGCGCTCGCCTTTGCGGACATTTTGCAGCGGGACGCTCAGGCCAAAGCACCGGAGCCCGGCCCAGCGGCTTCCGCGATCACCCTCATTGGCCACGTACCGGGCCTGTCGATCGAGAGGCTGCGCCGCGCATTGTCACTGTCCCATTCGGGCACCGTCAGACTGGTCGATCGACTGGTCGCGGAGGGATTGGCGGCTCGGTTCTCGGCGCCTGACGACCATCGCGCGGTAGCGCTAAGGCTCACTCCTCTGGGCGAGACGACATGCAGTGCTATTCTTTCCGCTCGCCAGAAAGGGCTCGCGTCAGCGCTCTCTGTTCTAAGTCAGGAGGAGCTGCAGGAATTCGGTAACCTTGCCGCCAAGCTGTTGCGTGGGCTCGTCAGCACCGAGGACCATGCATACCGTATTTGCCGGCTCTGCAACTATACCGCTTGCCTTGACTGCCCTGTGGAAGCGGAACTGGCCTGAGCTGTGGCTTTGGCAAAACTAAAGCGCGTCGCACCTCGATGATGGCTGCGGCGGGCGTGAACACGGTTGCCCGCAAGCCGACTTGCCGATGCGCTCGTTCGCGCCGAAATTTCCGGTTACCTGTTGTACCAGCTGATCTCGACGAGATTGCCGTCCGGATCGCGGAAATAGACCGACATCATCGGGCCACGGGCTCCGATCCGCTCGACCGGCCCGACTTCTATCGCCACGCCATTGGCAGCCAGGCTGGCGCATACCTCTGCGAGCGGGCGCGCGGCGACCAGGCAAAAATCCGCGGAGCCCGGCGTCGGCGCCTTGGCCTTCGGCTCGAAAGTGTGGCCTGCCTCATGCACATTGATCTTTTGCGTTCCAAACAGCAGCGCCGTCGGCCGGTCCGGCTCGTCGAGGCGCTTGAAGCCGAGCACGCGCTGATAGAAGGCGCAGGTGTCCTCGACGGAGCTAACCGTCAGCACGAAATGATCGATACCGGCAATCAACGAAGCGCCTCAGTTAATGTTTGTTTTGGCAGGTCGTGTCCCCAAACCGCTGCGCACCTCGGTTCAAGCCCCGGTTCAAGCCCAAGGAGGGCATGCTTTTGGGCGACATGCCTTAAATGTTGCGGCTGCCCGGCTTGACCGGCGGTATGGCGGCAAGCTCGGGCGGCAGCCTGTCGGCCGGGTAGGCCGGAACCTCATATTCGGCGAGCGCGATCAGCGGCACGCCGACATCGGTCTTGCCGGCCGAGCGGTCGATGATGCAGGCAGCGGCAACCACCTCGGCGCCAAGCGCGCGCAGGCAGTCGATGGTCTCGCGGATCGACAGGCCAGTGGTGACGATGTCCTCGACGATGACGACGCGCGCCCCCCTGGCGATCTCGAAGCGGCGGAGCCTGAACTCGCCCGCTTCCCGCTCGACCCAGATCGCCGGTGCGCCAAGATGGCGCGAGGTCTCGTAAGCCGGGATCAGCCCGCCGATCGCCGGGCCGACGACGTAATCGATCCTGCCGGACACAGCAGCGCGGATTTTTTGGGCCAGCGCCTTGCACAGGCGCTCGGTCTTGTCGGCATGCATGAAGACCCGCGCCTTCTGCAGGAAGACCGGGCTACGCAAACCCGAAGTCAGGATGAAATGCCCCTCGAGAACGGCACCGGCCTCACGGAAAACGCCCAGCACTTCGTCGGTGTTCATTGTTCGCTCCGTGTGGATGGTGGTGAATGGTGAATAGTGAATGGTGAATGGTCAGTAGTCAGTAGTCAGTAGTTGGCGGTCGGCAGTGAGAGCACCTTTCTTTCACTATTCACTATTCACTATTCACTATTCACTATTCACTATTCACTATTCACTATTCACTATTCACTATTCACTATTCACCCATTCACGCGCCGTGCATCGCTGACGCTCGAATTGTCCTTGAGCTGCGACAGCAGCCGGTTCAGGTGCTTCAGGTCCCAGACTTCGAGATCGATCAGCATTTCGGTGAAATCAGGCGCGGTGCGCACCATCGACAATGTATGGATGTTGGCATCGTTGGATGCAACGACCTGCGCAATGTCGGCCAGTGAGCCCGGCGCGTTGATGGCGGTGACCGAGACGCGCGCCGGAAACCGCTCCTTGGTGCGCTCGTCTATGTCCCAGCGCACGTCGATCCAGCGTTCTGGCTGGTCGTCGAAGGCCTGCAGCGCCGGCGACTGGATCGGATAGATGGTGATGCCGGTCCCCGGCTGCACGATGCCGACGATGCGGTCGCCGGGCACAGCACCTTCCGGCGCGAAGCGCACCGGCAGGTCGCCGCGCACGCCGCGGATCGGCACGGCGCCGTCCCTTGGCTGGTCCTTGTCCTTGCGTGCGGCGCGGCCCGGAATCTGGAACAGCATGCCGGCGGCGTTGCGGATCTTCGACCAGCCCTCCTCGCGCTGCTTGGGCGCCGCCAGCGTGATGCGCTCGTCCTTGTAGTCGGGAAACACCGCCTTGATGACATCGGTGGAGGCAAGTTCGCCGCGGCCGACAGAGGCCAGCACATCCTCGATGTCCTTTCGTGCCAGCCGATGCAGCACCGATTTCAAGCTTTCCTTGGTAAAAATCTTGCCTGACCGTTCGAAAGCGCGTTCCAGTATGCGGATGCCGAGACCCGAATACTGCTTGCGGATGGCATTCTTGGTGGCGCGGCGGATCGCCGAGCGCGCCTTGCCGGTGACGACGACCGATTCCCATGCTGCCGGCGGCACCTGCGCCTTGGAGCGGATGATCTCGACCTCGTCGCCATTCTTCAGCTCGGTCATCAGCGGCATGATGCGGCCGTTGACCTTGGCGCCGACGCAGGTGTCACCGACATCGGTGTGCACCGCATAGGCGAAGTCGATCGGCGTGGCGCCGCGCGGCAGCGCGATCAGCATTCCCTTGGGTGTGAAGCAGAACACCTGGTCCTGGAACAGTTCCAGCTTGGTGTTTTCGAGGAAGTCCTCGGGATTGTCGCCTTCGGCAAGCTGCTCGATGGTGCGTCGCAGCCAGGCATAGGCGTTGGTCTCCTTCGAGATCGCATGGGCAGTGCCGTTCACCTTGCCGCCGCTGTCCTTGTAGATCGAATGCGCGGCAACGCCATATTCGGCGATCTTGTTCATCTGATAGGTGCGGATCTGCAGCTCGACGCGCTGCCGCGACGGTCCGACGATGGTGGTGTGGATCGAACGGTAGTCGTTCTGCTTCGGCGTCGAGATGTAGTCCTTGAAGCGGCCGGGCACCATCGACCACGTGGTGTGGATGGCGCCGAGCGCCCGGTAGCAGTCCTCGACGGTATCGACGACGACGCGAAAGCCGAAAATGTCGGACAGCTGCTCGAAGGACAGCGCCTTGGCCTCCATCTTGCGGAACACCGACCACGGCTTCTTCTGACGGCTCTTGACCTCGGCCTTGATCGCATATTTGTCGAACAGCGTGGACAGCGCCTTCTCGATCTCGGACAGCACATCCTTGTTGCGCTCGAAGATTTCGGCGAGCCGCGCGGTGACGGCGCGGTAGGCTTCGGGATTGATGAAGCGAAAGGCGATCTCCTCGAGCTCCTCGCGCATGCCTTGCATGCCCATGCGCCCGGCCAGCGGCGCATAGATATCCATCGTTTCCTCGGCGATGCGCAGACGCTTGGCTTCGGGGACATGGTCGAGGGTGCGCATGTTGTGCAAGCGGTCGGCAAGCTTGACCAGCAGCACGCGAACGTCTTCCGATATCGCCAGCAACAGCTTGCGCAGGTTTTCCGCCTGCTCGGCCTTCTTGGAGACGAGGTCGAGTTTCTTCAGCTTGGTCAGGCCTTCGACCAGCTTGCCCATTTCCGGACCGAACAGCTCGTCGATCTCGGCCCTGGTCGCCGTGGTGTCCTCGATCGTGTCGTGCAGCAAGGCAACCGCGATGGTCGCCTCATCCATGTGCATTTCGGTGAGGATGGCGGCGACTTCGAGCGGATGCGAGAAATAGGGATCGCCGGAGGCGCGCTTCTGGTGACCATGCTTCTGCATGGCGTAGACATAGGCCTTGTTGAGCAGCGCCTCGTTGACGTCAGGCTTGTAGCGCTGGACGCGCTCGACAAGCTCATACTGACGCATCATGGGCGGGATCTCGCAGTGCTGAAATGAATCATGCGCCGCACTGGCGTACGGCGCATGTCATAGATAACCACGAAACCGCCGGCGCGAAAGTGTCGGCGGCCGGTGGGAAGATCAATAATCGTCGCTTTTTTCCGGCGGCACCAGACCTTCGATGCCGGCCAGGAGGTCTTCCTCGGTCATGCGGTCGAAGGTGATATTGTCCTCGGTGTCGTCGGCGTCGGTTGCCGCAGCGGCGGTGCCGGTCTGGTCGGCGATCGCCTCGCCGTCGGCTTCCGGCTCATCGACCTCGACATGCTTCTGCAGCGAGTGGATCAGGTCTTCCTTGAGGTCGTCGGGCGACAATGTCTCCTCGGCGATCTCGCGCAGCGCGATGACCGGATTCTTGTCGTTGTCACGAGGAACGGTGATCTGCGCGCCCTGGCTGATCTGACGGGCGCGGTGGCCGGCCAGAAGCACGAGCTCGAAGCGGTTGTTGACCTTGTCGATGCAATCTTCAACGGTTACGCGGGCCATGAGCTGCCCCTTTCATGCCTGGATTTGATGGAAAACAGGCGCGGTCCATAACCCGAACGCCGCCAAAATACAAGCTTTTTGGCAGTGCCGGACAATGCCGGGCCTGGGGGCATGGTCCCGGGGTCTGGCCAAGGCCAGTCTGGGCGCGCGCCGCCTGCGACATGCGGCACCGATCACAATTGCTTGCTATGCAGCATCATACCCTTGGATTGCCGTAAAACCGGCGTTATCTCGAATGACGAAGGTCAGCCGGTTATTTCAAGCCGACCGATAGTCACGCGCATTTAGACGGCCGCTTATTTTCGAAAAGGAATATTTCCATGTTCGACCCTCGTGAGAAAATCGCTCTTTTCATCGACGGTGCCAATCTTTACGCCACCTCGCGCGCGCTCGGCTTCGACATCGACTACCGCAGGCTTTTGTCGAACTTCCAGAAGCGCGGCTACCTGCTGCGTGCCTACTACTACACCGCGCTGGTCGAGGATCAGGAATATTCCTCGATCCGGCCGCTGATCGATTGGCTCGACTATAACGGCTTCAAGGTGGTGACCAAGCCGGCCAAGGAGTTCACCGACTCGACCGGCCGCCGCAAGATCAAGGGCAATATGGACATCGAGCTGACCGTCGATGCACTGGAACTCGCCGATGTCGTCGACCACTATGTCATCTTTTCCGGCGACGGCGATTTCCGCACGCTGGTCGAGGCGCTGCAGCGGCGCGGGCGCAAGGTCTCGATCGTCTCGACCATGGCTTCGCAGCCGCCGATGATTTCCGACGATCTGCGCCGCCAGGCCGATCATTTCATCGACCTGATTACCTTGAAGAGCGATGTCGGCCGCGATCCGTCCGAGCGGCCGGTGCGCCGGCCCGAACCGGCCGAAGTCGACGAGGACGAGTATTGACGGCGGCGGTCTTGACCGCTCCCCTGGTCGCGTCCTCGGAGCCCGACCGCGATTGCCCGCTCTGCCCGCGGCTGCATGATTTTATCGCGCAATGGCGGCAGCGCGAGCCGTCCTGGTTCAATGCACCAGTGCCGACCTTTCTGCCACCCGAGGGCGAGGATGCGGTGCGGCTGCTGATCGTCGGACTGGCGCCGGGCCTGCGCGGCGCAAACCGCACCGGACGCCCCTTCACCGGCGATTTTGCCGGCGACCTGCTCTACAACACGCTGATCGCACACGGCTTTGCCCGCGGCCAATTCAAGGCGCGGCCCGATGACGGGCTGGAGCTTGTCGGCACGGCGATCACCAATGCAGTTCGCTGCGTGCCGCCGGACAACAAGCCGGCCGGCGCCGAGATCGCCACCTGCCGGACGTTCCTGGTGCCGACGATCGCGCGGTTCAAGAACCTGCGCGCCGTGCTGGCGCTGGGCTCGATCGCGCACCAGTCGACCGTGCGGGCGCTCGGCCAGCGTGTCGCCGCTTATCCGTTCAAGCATGGCGGGCAGCAGCAAACCAATGGCGTGACGCTGTTTTCCAGCTATCATTGCTCGCGCTACAACACCAACACCGGCGTGCTGACGGAAGCAATGTTCGTCAACGTCTTCAGGGAGATAGCGGCGTTTCTGGAGAGATAGATTCGGGCGGTGACGCAAACAGCTCGGCCAATTTCTCCGGCCCGCCCTGAAGCACATTCAGATCGACATCGCCGGTGATGCCGTCGACGCGACCGCTGTCGTGGTACTGCCAATAGATCCAGTCGTCATGACCTGGCTGCAGCGCCAGCGAACGAACCCAGCGCGGGCGGCCGACGATCTGGCTGGTATAGGCCCGTGCCGCGTCGTCGGTCACGTAAAGGATCGCCGTCTTGCCGAAAGCAGCCTCGACAGGGCCGAGGAAAGCCGAGAGTTCAACGCTCAATTCTTCGGGCGATGGCCGTCGCGGGCAATTGCCGACGAATTCGATATCAACCACCGGGGGCAGCAGCGTTTGATCGCGCGGCACGACGGAGATGAAATTCTTCGCCTGATCGGCGCCAGGCCTGCAGAAGGTGAAGAAATGATAGGCGCCGACCGCCAGACCAGCCGCACGCGCCTCGCGCAGATTGGCGGCGAAGGCATCGTCGACATGGTCGCCGCCTTCAGTTGCCTTGATGATGGCGAAGGCGACATCGTCGGCGGCAACACGCCGCCAGTCGATCTGTCGCTGGTGATGCGAAACGTCGATGCCCCTGACCGGATATTTGCCGCGGTCCGGAGAAAACGGTCGGGAGTAAAAATAGCCGGCGGCCGTGACAAGGCACGCCAGGATCAGGCTGGCTGCACCCCAAAAGACAATCCGGTTCCTCATTCGGTTCTTCAAAAGAGGCCTATCCCTGTTGAACCGCCCTGCCCTCCGCTATGGCTCCGGGCGTTCGTCGCTCGAAAAGCCAAATCGTTGGCTTTTCGTCCGCTTCGCGGACCGCTCCTCACCCACGCTCCTTCAGCAGCCGGCCCTTTTCGCGCGACCAGTCGCGCTGCTTTTCGGTCTCGCGCTTGTCGTGCAGTTTCTTGCCGCGGCCGACGGCGAGCAAAAGCTTCGCCCTGCCTTTTTCATTGAAATAGATTTTTAGCGGCACCAGCGTCATGCCTTCGCGATCGACGCTCTGCGACAGCTTGGCCATCTCGCGCTTGTTGAGCAGGAGTTTGCGGCGCCGGCGTGGCTCGTGGTTGAAGCGGTTGGCCTGCAGATATTCCGGCAGATAGGAGTTGATCAGCCAGATCTCGCCGCCCTCGACCGAGGCGTAGCTGTCCTGGATGTTGGCCTGGCCCTGGCGCAGCGACTTCACCTCGGTGCCGGTCAGCACCAGGCCGGCCTCGATCGTGTCGAGCACCTCGTAGGAAAACCGCGCCTTGCGGTTTTCCGCAACGGTCTTGTTGTTGGGATCGGCTTTTCTGACCTGGTTCATGACGTCTAGAGTCCGTTTCGAAACTCGCTCCTGCGAGTCAGATGATGGTGGCACTAGAGCGCCGCGCGTTTTTCAAACGCGCAAAGGACGCTCTAGAAGCCTGAGCTTGCGCATGGTCCTTTCCGAAAGCGAACGCTTTCGGGGCCATGCGCGAACCGGAGCGGAGCGTACATATAGTACGTGAGCACCGGAAGCGCAGGTGACGCCTTCAGATGGCCGCAGGAGTAGAGTTTCCAAACGGGCTCGCTAGTTAATCAAGCCGGCGTGCTTCATGGCCGCATCGATCTTCTCGGCGGTCGACTGCTCGACGGTGACCAGCGGCGAACGCAGCACGTTCTCGACCTTGCCGAGCTTCGACAGCGCATATTTCGCGCCGGACACGCCGGGTTCCAGGAAAATCGCCTTGTGCAGCGGCAGCAGGCGGTCCTGCAAGTCCAGCGCCTTGGCGCTGTCGCCGGAAAGCGTCGCCTCCTGGAATTCGGCGCACAGCCGCGGCGCGACATTCGCCGTCACCGAGATGCAGCCGACGCCGCCATGGGCGTTGAAACCGAGTGCCGAGGCGTCCTCGCCGGAAAGCTGGATGAAATCCTTGCCACAGGTGGCACGCTGCTCGGAAACCCGCTCGACCTTGCCGGTGGCGTCCTTGACGCCGACGATGTTCTTGAAGTCATGTACCAACTGGCCCATCGTCTCGGGCATCATGTCGATCACCGAGCGCGGCGGAATGTTGTAGATGATGATCGGCAGGCTGGTCGCCTTGGCGACGGCAGCGAAATGCGCATAGAGGCCGCGCTGCGTCGGCCGGTTGTAGTAGGGCGTGACGACGAGTGCCGCGTCGGCGCCGGCCTTCTCGGCATATTGCACCAGGCCAACCGCCTCCTCGGTGTTGTTGGAGCCGGCGCCGGCGACGACCGGAACGCGGCCCTTTGCCATCTCGACGCACACTTTGACGACGTGGCGGTGCTCGTCATGCGACAGCGTCGGCGACTCGCCGGTGGTGCCGACCGGAACCACGCCGGTCGTGCCTTCAGCGATCTGCCAGGCGATGAAGGCGCGAAACGCTTTCTCGTCGAAACGGCCGCTCTTTTCGAACGGTGTCACGAGCGCGGTAAGCGAGCCTCTCAGCATGTCGTCCAACTCCTTGGGACTGGCGCACGAGCCCGAAAATCGGAGCCGATTCACGGAAAGATCATGCGCCAAAATATAAAGTGCCACAGCGTCCTTTGCGCGTCCGAGACGACGCGCGGCGCTGCAGGTGTTTTGTCGTGCGCGCCTTCTAGCCGAAAGCGAAGCGGCGCACCATAGTCTCGACATTGTTGCGCGGCAAGCATGACAAGAATGCCAGCAAGCGCAATTTGAACGACTTCGATAGCCCCGTTTACAGGCTCTTCACCACAGCCAACTAGGGTTCAGTTGATCTGTGCCTGTTGGTGATTGTGCAAGACAGGAAATGATGAAGACGATGCCGACCCGGCAGCCTCATTTTTTCGCGCTGCTTGGCGCAATTCTCCTGTTGACGCCGACCCTTGTGGCCGCCGGCAAGGTCGATGCACAGGTCACGTCGACCATTCCGAAGCCAAACCTGCTGGATACCGGCCTGCAGGGTCCGGAATCCCCTCCCGCCAGCGTCGCCAGGTTGAAGAGCGGCCTCGATGCGCTGGCGGCAAACGACATTGCCGGTGCGCGCCAGGTGCGCGACGCCCTGCCGGTCAATTCGCTCGACCAGCACATCCTTGCCTGGGCGATCGCGTTCTATGGCGGCGACAAGGTGCCAAGCGGCGACATCGCCGATGCTGCGAAAATGCTGCCGAACTGGCCGGGCATGATCGCGTTGCGCAAGAACAGCGAGCGCGCGCTCTACCGCGAGAACCCCTCGCCTGAGATCGTGGTGCAGGCTTTCGGCGGCAGCCAGCCGCAAACAGCCGAGGGCGTGGTGATTCTCGCCCGCTCCTATGTCTCGCAGGGCAACGTCCAGGCGGCGCGCTCGGTGCTGTCGCCTTTCTGGCGCACCGAAAAACTGCAAGCCAGGGACGAGGCGGCGATCATCCAGGAATTCGGCACGCTGATCCCCGCAGCCGACCACCGTTTCCGCATGGAGCGTATGTTTTATGCCGACCGGGTCAGTTCGGCGCTGCGCGTCGCCGGCCTTGCGCGCGCCCGGCAACTGGCCGACGCCTGGGCCGCGGCGGACAAGGGCGACAAGAATGCGGGCGACAAGAACGCGGCCAGGCTGCTGAAGGCGGTGCCCGCCGCGCAGCGTTCGGCCGGCTATCTCTTCGCCCAAGCCCAATATCTGCGCAAGCAGCAGAAGTTTTCCGACGCCGCCGCAATGGTGATGAAGGCGCCGAGCGACCGCAACGCTCTGATCGACCCGGATGTCTGGTGGGCCGAGCGCCGGGTGCTGTCGCGCGAACTGGTCGACCAGGGCGACATGAAGACCGCCTACAGGATAGTCGCCGCACACGCCGGCGAAACTGCTGCCAACGCGGCGGATGCGGAGTTTCATGCCGGCTGGTACGCGCTGCGCGGCCTCAACGATCCTGCCACCGCTGCCAAGCATTTTGAGCGGATCGCCGGTCTCGCCCAGGGGCCGATATCGCTGTCGCGCGCCTACTATTGGCTCGGCCGTGCCGCCGAAGCCGGCGGCCCCGGCAGCGCCAGGGTTTATTTTAGCCGTGCCGCCGCCTACGGCACGACGTTCTACGGCCAGCTCGCCGGTGAGCGCGTCGGCCGGCAGGTCCTCAACATCGCCCATCCGCAGCCGAGCGCCAGCGATCACCGGAATTTTTCCAGCCGCGAGGCGGTCAGCGCCATCAGGCGACTGCAGCAGGCGGGCTATCAGCGCTACGCCGACACGCTTTACCGCGACCTCGCCGGACAGTTGAGCAGTCCCGGAGAGCTGGCGCTGCTGGCCGCGATGGCGGAAAAGCAGGGCAATCACTTTCTGGCACTGAAGGTCGGCAAGATCGCCGGCGCTCGCGGCATCGATGTCGGGGCGCTTTCGCATCCGCTCGGCGCCATTCCCGAGACCGCCAACATTTCCGGCTCCGGCAAGGCGCTGGCCTATGCGATCGCCCGCCAGGAAAGCGAGTTCAACATCGGCGCCGTCTCCAGCGCCGGCGCACGTGGCCTGCTGCAGCTGATGCCGGCGACCGCCAGGCAATTGGCTGACAAGGCCGGAATGACCTTCTCGCAGGCGCGGCTGACCACCGACGCCGGCTACAATGCGACCCTGGGCGCCGCCTTTCTCGGCGAGCAGCTCGGCCGCTTCGACGGCTCCTATGTGCTGACCTTCGCCGGCTACAATGCCGGCCCCGGCCGCGCCGCCCAGTGGGTGGCCAGATACGGCGACCCGCGCGGCAAGGACATCGACGCCGTCATCGACTGGATCGAGCGGATTCCCTATACCGAAACAAGAAGTTACGTCCAGCGCGTGATGGAGAATTACGAAGTCTACAAGATGCGTATTTCCGGCAAGTACGACATTGTCGGGGACCTGGTGAACGGGCGGAGTTGATCTTTCCTTCTCCCCTTGTGGGAGAAGGTGGCCGAGCGAAGCTCGGTCGGATGAGGGGTGTTCCAGCTTGGCTCTACGCCACTCCGTCCAGCACCCCTCAACCGTCTCGGCGCTTCGCGCCGATCCACCTTCTCCCACAAGGGGAGAAGGGGGAGCCTTCCGATTTGACCACCCCCGCCCTCGCCTGTAGCAGTCGAGACGATCCAACAACGGCGAGGAATCGAGTCCCAAAATGTCGAGCGGTTTTTCCGATTTTTTCTACGCCTCGCCGGAGGGGCTTGAACTCCACGCCCGCATCTATGGCGAAGCGAATTCCGGCCACTGGCCGGTCGTCTGCCTGCCTGGCCTGACCCGCAATAGCCGCGATTTTCATGAGCTGGCGCTGCATCTGTCGCGGCGGGCGCAAACGCCGCGAAAAATCGTCGCTTTCGACTATCGCGGGCGCGGGCAATCCGCCTACGACCCCGATATCGGCCACTACAATATCGGCGTCGAAGCCGGTGACATCCTCGCCGGGTTGGCGGCGCTGGGCATCGAGGAAGCGGCGTTCATCGGTACGTCGCGTGGCGGGCTGATCCTCCATGTGCTCGGCGTGATGCGGCCGGCCGTGCTGCGGGCTATCGTGCTCAACGATATCGGCCCGGTGCTCGAGACCGGCGGTCTCGCCCATATCCGCTCCTATCTCGAGCGCGCGCCGAAGCCGAAAACCTACGCCGAGGCCGTCGGCGCCCAGCGCGGCGCGCATGGCAGCGACTTTCCTGGCCTGACCGAGGCGGATTGGGAGCGGATGGCAGCGGCGCTCTACCGAGAGACGGGTGGAGGATTGTTGCCGGATTTCGACCCGAAGCTGGTCGACACGCTGGCGGGACTCGACCTGACCCAGAAGCTGCCAGACATGTGGCCGCAGTTCGAGGCACTGGCGGCAATACCCTTGCTCGCCATCCGCGGCGCCAATTCGAAGCTGCTGTCGGCAGAAACCTTCGAACAGATGCGACACCGTCACCCTTGCATCGAGACGATCACGGTCGAGGGCCAGGGCCATGCGCCTTTCCTCGAAACCGGCGGCCTGCCAGGCGCCATCGCCGCTTTTCTGGACAGGACCGAGCAACGTTTCGCCGGGAGCCGGTTTTTTCAACGATAATGGGTCAGGCTTGTTGATTGTGCCGGCGCTTTTCTTTATCCACCAGCGCAACGGAGAGGTGGCCGAGTGGTCGAAGGCGCTCCCCTGCTAAGGGAGTAGAGGTCAAAAGCTTCTCGTGGGTTCGAATCCCATCCTCTCCGCCATCCCGCTTCGCGCTCGCCGCTTTTCGCCATGCGGCGATTCTGCGGCAATGCCTTGGCCGGCGACTCACAGACATCGCCGCAATTGCGGCAGGCAATTGCCGGAATCGGCCGGATTGCAAGGGCTGGCGCAATGGGTCTCCAACCCGTCTCCGGCAGCCCAATGGTTAACGGGAGCTTTCCGAGTGAGGCCAAATCGTGTCATTTGTGCAACAAGGCAGGGTGATAGCGCCTGCACAGACCTTTCGCCGATGCGATGGTTGTTGAACGCCGCCGCCTCATGGGTAATGTCGGTTTCGAAGGAGCGGCGCGGTGCGCATCTTTTTCGGTAGTGGGGATGGGGCAGGGAACGCTGTCCTTCAGCAAAGAATACCCAGACCCGTTTTTTAACTTTTGACTGGAGGTCAGAAAATGAACATCAAGAGCCTTCTTCTTGGCTCCGCTGCGGCTCTGGTCGCAGTTTCCGGTGCGCGCGCCGCCGACGCCGTCGTCGTCGCCGAGCCGGAACCCGCTGAATACGTCCGCATCTGCGACGTCTACGGCGCTGGCTACTTCTACATCCCCGGCACCGAGACCTGCCTGCGCATCGGCGGCTATGTCCGCTACGACATCGGCGTCGGCGACGTCGGCTCGTTCGACGGTGCTGAGAACTTCGACGTCGAGGACGGCGACATCCAGGACACGTACTACAAGCAGGCCCGCTTTAACCTGAAGACCTGGACCGGCCAGGAAACCGAGCTCGGCACCTTGAAGACCTACACCGAGACCCGCTTCAACTTCGGCAACCGGAACCGGCACGTCAGCAGCACATACGTCCCCGGTCCCGATCCGGACGGCCCCGCCGGTCCGCTGCCTCCGCTGCCAGGTGAGACTATCATTGTCGCTAACCCTGCCGAGAACAAAGGCATTTCGCTGAACTTCGCCTGGATCCAGCTCGGCGGCCTGCGCGTCGGTAAAGACGAATCGGCCTACGATACGTTCATCGGCTACGCCGGCAACGTCATCCAGGATACGCTGGTTCCCTACGGCGGGTTCGACACCAACGTCGTCCAGTACTACTTCGACGCCGGCAATGGCTTCTCGGCCGTGGTCTCGCTCGAACAAGGTTATGGCGACTTCACGATCGACAGCTATGTTCCGCATGTTGTCGGCGGCGTGAAGTGGACGCAGGGCTGGGGCGCCATCACCGGCGTCATTGCTTACGACGCCAACTACGAAGAAGTGGCCGGCAAGGTTCGCCTCGACGTCACCCCAATGGAGAACCTGTCGCTGTTCATCATGGCCGGCTACGGCACTGACGACAACTACGAGGATCCCGGCTTCGCAACACCCGTCGCCGGCGGCCGCGGCATGTACAAGCTGTGGAGCGGCAACTGGGCGGTCTGGGGCGGTGGCACCTACACCATCAACGAGAAGACCTCGTTCAACACCCAGATCTCGTATGACGAAGGCGAAAACCTCGGCATCGCTGCCAACATCGCCTATGACATCGTTCCGGGCCTGACGATCACGGCCGAAGTCGATTACCTGCACGCCGGCGATTTCGACGAGCCCGACTTCTCCAACTGGACCGGTGCGGACGACGAAGACAGCCTCGGCGGCATGCTCCGCTTCCAGCGCTCGTTCTAATCAGCAGCGTTTGACTGAACTCGAACCCGGCGGGCAACCGCCGGGTTTTTTCGTGTCGGCGTGGCTGTCAAGGGCGAATGTTTTCAGCCGAATAATGCAGCTGCCCAGAATGAAAGCAGATGCACAGAATGAAAGCAGCGGCGATCCTTCGCGCCCCCCCTCTGTCCTGCCGGACAGGGCTCTTCCTTCTCCCCCTGTGGGAGAAGGTGGATTGGCGCGCAGCGCCAAGACGGTTGAGGGGTGTTGGACGGAGTGCGGTTGGTGCCAAGCTGGAACACCCCTCATCCGACCGAGCTTTCGCTCGGCCACCTTCTCCCACAAGGGGAGAAGGAAGAGCCCCGGTCAAATCTCAGCAAGATCGCCCAGCGACTGTATCAGCGGCTGAATTTCGTTTTCATAATTCTTCCAGCGCTTGACCGACGATTTGTAGATCGGTTGGCGAACCTGCCAGCGGCTGGGCGTGTTGACCGAACCATCCCTGTCGAAAAAGCGCAGGCAGGCGTCATCCCAAGGCAGCCCGAGATAATCTATCAGGCGGCGCGACTGCGCTTCCTGGTCGTCGACAAGGGTTTCGTAGCGATTTTCGAAGATAAGGCCTGGAAAGACCTCGTTCCAGTGCCGCATCAGGCGGTCATATTCGCGATAGTACAGGCCGAGTGTTGTCAGGTCGGTGTTGTAGCTGTGTGCCTCGCTAAAGTTGAGGACGAAGCAGGAGACGCAATTGTCGATGGCGTCACGGCGGCAATGAATGATGCGTGCGTTGGGGAAGAGAAGGCCGATAAGGCCGATCAGTTCAAAATTGTGCGGCGTCTTGTCCACGACGCGAAGTGCGGCAGGCGCCCGCTCCCGCAAATAGGACAGATGCTCTTCGGCCAAGGTTCTGGACAGGTCTTCCGTGATCGAGGTGATCGGCTGGTTCAAATCACCAGCCGATGGTGTCTTGAGGCCGATCGCATTAGCAACCCGACTCAGTTTGCTAAGCTCCCCTGCGCCATGAATGTCGGGATGGCTGGCGCAGATCTGCTCGGTGAGCGTCGTCCCCGAGCGGGGCATGCCAACCACGAACACAGGCGCGTCGGAAGGATTTCCATAGCCGGCCCTGGCAGCCAAAAAGTCCGGCGTGACGGTTTCAATCATTGAATCGACCCACCGACGATACAGATCGATATCGAAGCTTTGGCCGGAGGCCTGTTTCGCCTTGTTGAAATGGTCGAATGCCTCGTCATAGCGCTTGAGATCGTTCAGCACCTTGCCGGCGGCGTGATGGAGTTGCTGCGCGCCTTCCGAACCAAGTTTCGGATTGCCGAGCTCACGAAGGATGGACTCTAGCTCCTCGGGCTCCTCGGTGAAGTTTCGCGTCTGTACAAGGTCGTTGTAGGCAGAAGGCACGCCAATACGACGTGCGATTGCTTCTCTCAGATAGGCGGCGGCTTCATCCATACGCCCCAGGCCGCTGAGCGCGCTGGCCAGCCCGGCTCGCACCTTGGGATGATCGCGGTTGATTTTCAGCGCCTTCTCGTAAAGCGGCAAAGCCATGTCGGGCTTGTCGAACGCCGTGTAAGTACGCCCCAATGCACAAAGTGCTTCGATAAGGCCGGGCTTCAGTTCCAGGGCATACTGCATATGCTTGATTGCTGGCGCATACTCGCTGACCTTCACATAGGCCTCGCCCAGGCTGAGGTGGTAGTAGGGGTTTTTAGGTTCCTCGCCGACCGCCCGTGCGAAATATCGCAGGGCCCTCTCATCGTCGTAACCCAGATAAATCGTCCCCAGGATGTACAAGGCGAGCGGATGATTTGGCGTGCGCTCCAGAACCCGAAGGCATAGGTCCTGAGCCTCGTCGAGCCGCTTGGCCTGCTGAAAGGCGTATGCCTGTTTCAGCAATGCGTCGTCGGCCTGCGCACGCGATTGGGCGCTTGCCTTCTGCGGGCTCAGCAAAGGCTTCACTATCGGCCCCTTCACTTTTGGCGCGGGTCCGGGCTTGATGTGCTTTGACCAGGCAGGCGGGAGTCGATTGTTCATGATATCTCGCTAGCAAAAAGAAATATCTCGCTAGCAAAAAGTGCGGGGGGAATCCAGCATGCTGGCTGCAGCCAAGGCGGGAGCTTGCGCGGTTACCTGTGCCGCGCTAGCAAGAAGGCCCTTTTCGAGCGAGCCCCCTTTTTTACGAGACTTGCCATGCGCCAGCGCCCTCCCCTCACGCCGATCGTCAGCGCGCTTCCTTCGACGGTGCCGTTTGTCGGCCCGGAAGCGCAGGAGCGAGATCGCGGCCGCGCCTTTCGCGCCCGCATCGGCGCCAATGAGAGCAGTTTTGGCCCCTCGCCGCGCGTCATAGCCCGCATGGCCGGCATCGCCCGCGACATGTGGATGTATTGTGATCCCGACAATCACGATTTGAAGGTGACCGTTGCCGCGCATCTTGGCGTTGGCATCGAAAACGTGGTGGTCGGCGAAGGCATAGACGGGTTGCTCAGCCTGGTGGCGCGCATGTATGTGGCATCAGGCGACGCGGTGGTCACCTCGCTCGGCGCCTATCCGACCTTCAATTTCCATATTGCCGGCGTCGGCGGCCGGCTGGTCGCGGTCCCCTACGAGAACGACCGGGAAAGCCTGGACGGCCTGTTGGCTGCGATCACCAGGGACAAAGCGCCGCTGGTCTACCTGTCCAACCCGGACAATCCGATGGGCAGCTGGTGGGAGGCGGCGGAGCTCATCCGCTTCATCGAAGCCCTGCCGGAGACCACCATGCTGGTGCTCGACGAGGCCTATGGCGAATTAGGCCCTGCCTCGGCGCTGCCGCCGATCGACGTGTCGCAACCGAACGTCATCCGCATGCGCACCTTCTCGAAGGCCTACGGGCTGGCCGGCATACGCTGCGGCTATGCGGTAGCCGACGCCCAGGTGATCCGCGATTTCGAGAAGATCCGCAACCACTACGGCGTCAGCCGCATGGCGCAGATCGCCGGCATCGAGGCACTGGCCGATCAGGACTATCTGCAAAGCGTGGTGGCGCGGGTCGCTGCCGGCCGCCGGCGCATCGCGGGGATCGCCGAGGCCAATGGGCTGAAGCCGCTGCCCTCGGCGACCAATTTCGTCACCCTGGACTGCGGCGGCGACGGCGCCTTCGCGCTGAAGGTGCTGCAGGCGCTTTTGTCGCGCGATGTGTTCATCCGCAAGCCGATGGTGCCGGTGCTCGACCGCTGCATCAGGGTCAGCGTCGGCCTCGACCACGAGCTCGACATTTTTGCCGAGGAATTGCCGGGTGCGCTGGCGGCGGCACGGGGAAGCTGAGAGGCGCTCTTCCTTCTCCCCTTTGTGGGAGAAGGTGGATCGGCGCGTAGCGCCGAGACGGATGAGGGGTGTTGGACGGAGTGCCGGCGGTGCCAAGCTGGAACACCCCTCTTCCGACCTCGCTTCGCGAGGCCACCTTCTCCCACAAGGGGAGAAGGTGGAGTCGCGCTCTTGAATTAATTGAACGTTCGTTTTATTCTTACCCTCTCAACGAGGCTTGCATGGCGCGCACGACTGGTTCCGACGGCGAAAAGACCGAAGCAGCGGTCCGCGAGGCGGCGGTCAGCCTGATCGCGCGTCTTGGCTATGAGGCGATGTCGATGCGCCAGCTGGCCGCCGAGGTCGGCGTCCAGGCGGCGGCGCTCTACCGTTATTTTCCGACCAAGCAAGACCTGTTGTTCACGCTGATGCGCGAGCACATGCAAGGGCTGATCGAGGCGTGGGACGCGGTCCGCCCGGCCGCGGCCGATCCGGCGACACGGCTCGCCGCCTATGTCGAAAACCACATCGCCTTCCACATCGAGCGCCGCCATTCCACCCATGTCTCGAACATGGAATTGCGCAGCCTGTCGCATGACCGCCTGACGCAGATCCTGCGTATGCGCACCGCCTATGAGAAGGAGCTGCGCGTCATCTTGCGCGACGGCGCGGAAGCCGGCGTCTTTAGCGTCGAAGACACAGGGCTGACAGCCATGGCGCTGATCCAGATGATGACCGGCGTCATCGTCTGGTTCCGGCCGGGCGAGCGGCTATCGATCTCGGAGGTAACCGCCACATATCTTTCAATGACGATGCGCCTGGTTGGAAGCAAAGGCCCATGGCGCGACAACGACCTTGCAGCGCCGCAGCCGGCGCGCAAAGGACGCTGTAGCACTTTGATTTTGCGCCCTTCCCGAAATTGAATTCGATTTCGGGGCCGTGCGCCGGGAGGAACGGCATGTACACGCACACACTCAACTTCGGGCTTGACGAAGACATCGAGGCGCTGCGCGACCTGGTGCGGCGCTTCGCCCAGGACAAGATCGCCCCGATCGCCGCCGAGATCGACCGCTCGAATGAATTTCCGGCGCATCTGTGGGCCGAGCTCGGTGGGCTCGGCCTGCTCGGCATCACCGCCGATCCGGAATTCGGCGGCACCGGCATGGGTTATCTCGCCCATGTCGTGGCGATGGAGGAGATTTCGCGCGCCTCGGCCTCGGTCGGCCTCTCCTACGGCGCCCATTCCAACCTCTGCGTCAACCAGATCAATCGCTGGGCGACACCGGCGCAGAAGGAAAAATATCTGCCTGCGCTGTGCAGCGGCGAAAAGGTCGGCGCGCTGGCAATGTCGGAATCCGGCGCCGGCTCCGACGTCGTGTCGCTCAAACTGCGCGCGGAAAAGCGCAATGATTGCTATGTGCTGAACGGCACCAAGATGTGGATCACCAACGGCCCGGACGCCGAGACGCTGGTCGTCTACGCCAAGACCGATCCAGAACTCCAGTCGCGCGGCATCACCGCCTTCATCGTCGAAAACGATTTCGCCGGATTTTCCGTCGCGCAAAAGCTCGACAAGCTCGGCATGCGCGGCTCCAACACCGGCGAGCTGGTTTTTTCGGATGTCGAAGTGCCGTTCGACAACGTGCTGCATGAAGAAGGGCGCGGCGTCGAGGTGCTGATGTCGGGTCTCGACTACGAGCGCACGGTGCTCGCCGGCGGCCCGCTCGGGCTGATGGCGGCGTGCCTCGATGTGGCGGTCCCCTATGTGCACGAACGCAAGCAGTTCGGTCAGCCGATCGGCGAGTTCCAGCTGGTGCAGGGCAAGCTCGCAGACATGTATACGACGATGAACGCCGCGCGCGCCTATGTCTATGCCGTCGCCGCTGCCTGCGACCGCGGCCAGACGAGCCGCAAGGACGCCGCCGCTTGCGTGCTGTTCGCTGCCGAGAAGGCGACGCAGATGGCGCTCGACGCCATCCAGCTGCTAGGCGGCAATGGCTACATCAACGACTATCCGACCGGCCGGCTTTTGCGCGACGCCAAGCTCTACGAGATCGGCGCCGGCACCAGCGAGATCCGCCGCTGGCTGATCGGGCGGGAAATCATGGCGGAAGGAGTTTGATGGCACTATTTCCTGAATTTGCCATGCTGGACAATTTGCCCCATATTTCTCCTGAGATGTCATATTTCCGGACCGAGGCAGAACATGGCGAACGGAACCGAAAAGGTTGGGTTTGACGAGAACCCGCCGACACAATTCGACGCAGGCGCTCAAAAAACTCCGCTCCGGATGCCAGCAAAACGCGAGCGCGTCAGACTTGGCGAGGGCGGACGCTTCGTGATCCCGGCTGCGATGCGCGAGGAAATGGGCGTGAAGCCTGGTGAAGACTTGATCCTTCATGTCGAGAACGGCGAGTTGCGGGTAAGGTCGTGGCTTCGGAATCTGCGGCGCGTCCAGGCCGAATTGTCAGCGTTGAAAAAGCCTGGCGAAAGTGTCGTCGACGAATTTCTGAAGGAGCGGCGGGAAGAACAGCGTCGAAGCGATAGACGTTTGGACCGGCTTCATGCCCTGGGAATGGCGAGGAAGGGAGCGAAGTGAAAGCTTACGTCATGGACAGCTCGGCGGCGCTTGCGATCCTGCTTAACGAGAAAGGCACCGATGTTGCCTTGGGTTTCGCGCCGGACGCGCAATTCAGCTCCGTCAATGCGGCCGAAATTATCGCCAAGCTGATCGACAAGGGACGCAGCATGGAAGAGGCCGCGGACGACCTCGCCAGTCTCGGCATGCCGGTCGCTGCTTTCGACGAGATGATGGGCATCGCCGCCGGTCAGCTTCGCGAGCTGACGCGGCATCGCGGCTTGTCGCTGGGCGATCGCGCCTGCCTGGCCCTGGCAATTCGCGAGAACGCCATAGCCATCACCGCCGACCGCGGCTGGGGCGACCTGGATATCGGCTGCAAGATCGAACTGATCCGGTAACGCCAATGGCCCCCCTCACCTCGCAAATCTCGCCAGCCTCCGACACCTTCCGCGCCAATGCCGAGCGCATGCGGGCGCTGGTCGCCGACATTGCGCAAAAGGCGGCAACCGTCGAGCGTGGCGGCTCGGAGGAAGCGCGTGAGCGCCACCAGAGCCGCGGCAAGCTTTTGCCGCGCGAGCGCCTCGCCCAATTGCTCGACACCGGCTCGCCATTCCTCGAGATCGGCCAGTTCGCCGCGTGGTCGATGTATGGTGAGGACATCGCATCGGCCGGCATCATTACCGGCATCGGCCGCGTCGAAGGCACCGAAGTGATGGTCGTCGTCAACGACGCCACGGTGAAGGGCGGCACCTATTATCCAATGACGGTGAAGAAGCATCTGCGCGCGCAGGAGATCGCGCTGCAGAACAGATTGCCTTGCGTCTATCTGGTCGACAGCGGCGGCGCCAACCTGCCCAACCAGGACGAGGTGTTTCCCGACCGCGACCATTTCGGCCGCATCTTCTACAAACAGGCCAACATGTCGGCTGCTGGCATTCCGCAGATCGCCTGCGTCATGGGTTCGTGCACGGCGGGCGGCGCCTATGTGCCGGCGATGTCGGACGAGACGATCATGGTGCGCAACCAGGCGACCATCTTCCTCGGCGGTCCGCCGCTGGTGAAGGCCGCTACCGGCGAGGACGTCAGCGCGGAGGAATTGGGCGGCGCCGAGGTCCACACGCGGCTTTCGGGCGTGGCCGATCATTTTGCGCTGGACGACGAGCATGCGCTGGCGATCGCGCGCCGCATCGTCAAGAACCTCAATCGAAAGAAGCAGATCGGGCTGGCGCTACGCGATCCGATTGCGCCGCTTCATGCGGCCGAAGAACTCTACGGCATCGTGCCGACCGATCTGCGCCAGCCCTACGACGTGCGTGAAGTGATCGCCCGCATCGTCGACGGCTCCGAATTCGACGAGTTCAAGCAGAACTATGGCACCACGCTGGTCACCGGCTTTGCCTATCTCAACGGCATGCCGGTCGGCATCATCGCCAACAACGGCGTGCTGTTTTCCGAAAGCGCGCTGAAGGGCGCGCATTTCATCGAGTTGTGCTGCCAGCGCAAGATTCCGCTGATCTTCCTGCAGAACATCACCGGCTTCATGGTCGGGCGAAAATACGAGGCCGGCGGCATCGCCAAGGACGGCGCCAAGCTGGTGATGGCGGTCGCCACGGCCCGCGTGCCGAAGGTCACCATGATCATCGGCGGCTCGTTCGGCGCCGGCAATTACGGCATGTGCGGACGCGCCTATTCGCCACGTTTCCTGTGGATGTGGCCGAATGCCCGCATCTCGGTGATGGGCGGCGAGCAGGCGGCCACCGTGCTGGCCGTGGTCAAGCGCGAGGGGATCGAACGCAAGGGCGGGGAATGGAGCGCGGAGGAGGAGGCAAAATTCAAGAAGCCGATCCTGATGAAATACGAGCATGAAGGCCACCCGCTGTATTCCTCCGCCCGGCTCTGGGACGACGGCATCATCGATCCGGCCAAGACGCGCGAGGTGCTGGCGCTCAGCCTGTCCGCAGCGCTGAACGCCGGGATCGAGGAGACAAGCTTCGGCGTGTTCAGGATGTGACCGATGAGCGAGATCGAGGCAAGGATTCGCGTTCATGTCGGCGACATCACAAGGCTGACGGTCGACGCCATCGTCAACGCCGCCAACACCTCACTTCTGGGTGGCGGGGGCGTCGACGGCGCCATCCACCGTGCGGCCGGCCCCGAACTTCTGGCCGAATGCCAATCCCTCAATGGCTGCAAGGTCGGCGACGCAAAACTCACCAAGGGCTACAGGCTGCCGGCACGCTATGTCATCCACACGGTCGGGCCGGTCTGGCAAGGCGGCGGCAAGGGCGAAGCCGAGTTGTTGGCCTCCTGCTACCGCCGGTCGCTCGAACTCGCCGCCGGCAAGGATTGCAGGACGGTGGCATTTCCGGCGATCTCGACCGGTGTATACCGGTATCCAAAGGACCAGGCGACGCAGATCGCCGTTGGCACGGTGAGCGCCTTTGTCAGCCACAATGCGGTTCCTGAAACCGTCATCTTCTGCTGCTTCGACCAACAGACGGCGGACCTATACCAACAGGCGTTGCTGCTTGGCGGAGCGTGACCGGCACAGGTAGGAAAATCCCTTCATAGTTTCAGACTTATTTTCATTCACCGATCTGGTCAGACGAATGAATCGCGGTTATTGCTTATCGCAAATACCGTGGGGATTGGGCGAAGATGAGACTGCAGATTTTTCAAAAAACAACTATGTCAGTACTTTCGACGTTGCTTATATTAGCGACCCCTGGCGTGGGAGCGGCGGAATCGCTGGCGGGAAACAAAGGCGACCGTCGTTTCGCCGTCAATTTTCCGGCAGGTTCGACCGGAGATTGCCCGAAAGCCTACAAATCCTATGTCGCGGCCATTCGGCCTATGCGACGACGTTCTATTCGCGCGTCAGCGACCTCTACATCATCTGTGGTTCCACGCTCAACGCCCCCTCGCAACAGGCCGCGGAAGAGAGAGCGTTGCGCAATTGTCAGGCCGGCTTGACGAGGTGGAAACTCAAGACGGCGGCAGGCGGCTGCGCCATCGCCGCCTCCAAGTAGGTTGCTGCAGCAACGGGCGCAAATACCAGCGGGATGGGGCGAAGATGACGCTGCAACGTTTTCAGACGTAAGCGGGCCTGGCTTACCGATCCTTTGACAATGGCCGGACTGCAAAGCAGGGTGTTGCCACAGCCCGCGTGAAGGAGCATTCGCGCCGTTGGCGGCAAGCTCTGGCTTTGGAGGTCCCATGTTCGCCAAAATCCTGATCGCCAACCGCGGCGAGATCGCTTGCCGGGTGATCCGCACCGCGCGCAGGATGGGCGTGCGCACGGCCGCCGTCTATTCCGACGCCGACGCCGGCGCCTTGCATGTCGAGATGGCCGACGAAGCGGTGCATATCGGACCCTCGCCGGTCGGCGAAAGTTATCTGCGCGGCGACAAGATCGTCGCGGCGGCTTTGGCCACCGGCGCCGAAGCCATCCATCCCGGCTACGGTTTTCTGTCGGAAAACCCTGATTTCGTCGATCAGGTGACAGCGGCCGGGCTCGTCTTCATCGGCCCGTCGGCCGCCTCGATCCGCGCCATGGGGCTGAAGGACGCGGCCAAGCGGCTGATGGAGAAGGCCGGCGTGCCGGTTGTGCCGGGCTATCACGGCGAGGCGCAGGAGATCGTGCTGCTCGCCTCCAAGGCACGCGAGATCGGCTATCCCGTGCTGATCAAGGCGCGCGCCGGCGGCGGCGGCAAGGGCATGCGGCGCGTCGAACATCCCGACGACTTTTCCGAGGCGCTGTCGGGTGCGCGGCGCGAGGCCAAGGCCGCGTTCGGCGACGACCGCGTGCTGGTCGAGAAATATGTCGACAAGCCGCGCCACATCGAGGTTCAGGTTTTCGGCGATAGCTTCGGCAATGTCGTGCATCTCTACGAGCGCGACTGCTCGGCGCAGCGGCGCCACCAGAAGGTGATCGAGGAAGCCCCCGCCCCCGGGATGACGCCGGCATTGCGCAAGGCAATGACGGAGGCGGCGGTGAAGGCCGCCAAGGCGATCGACTATTCCGGCGCCGGCACGATCGAGTTCATCGTCGACGCCTCGCAAGGGCTGAAGGCCGACCGCTTCTGGTTCATGGAAATGAACACTCGCCTGCAGGTCGAGCATCCCGTCACCGAAATGGTCACCGGCACCGATCTGGTCGAATGGCAGTTGCGGGTGGCGTCCGGCGAAAAGCTGCCGAAGACGCAGAGCGAGATTGCGCTCTCCGGATATGCCTTCGAGGCGCGCATCTATGCCGAAGACGCGGCAAAGGGTTTTTTGCCGGCGACGGGCACGCTGCATCACCTGAAATTTCCGGATACAGCGCCCGAGGGCGCCAGCATGCGGATCGAGACCGGCGTGCGGACTGGCGATGCCATCTCGCCGTTCTACGACCCGATGATCGCCAAGCTCGTCGTCCATGGCAGGAACAGGCAGGCGGCGCTCGAAGCACTGGGCATTTCCCTTTCGCAAACCGAGATCGCCGGCTCGACCGTCAACACCGCCTTTCTCGCGGCTCTCGCCGCTGACGCGGATTTTTCGGCAGGTGACGTCGACACCGGGCTGATCGGCAGGCACCAGCAAGCGTTGACCGCAGTGCCGCCGCCGAGCAGCGAGATCGTCGCCGCGGCCGCACTTGCAGCGTCCGGCGCCGGGGCTCAGGCGCCGACCCGCGACCCGTGGTCGTCGCTTGCCGGCTATGCGCATTTCCACGCGATGGCGCGGCGCACGCGGCTTCGCTACGGCGAGGACGATATCCTGGCGCTTGTATCGATGCGGCCGGACGGGCGCTTCCAGGTGGCACTGGACGCACCTTATGACAGCGCGCTTGATCTTCGCGCTGCCCCTCGCCTCGCCCGCTGGCCAGGCCATGTCACTGTCTTTTCAGGTGCTGTCGGGTACAGCTTCGCGGTGCCGGACCCGTTGGCAATAGCCGACGAAATCGCCGCCGGTGCCGACAGCCTGCGCGCGCCGATGCCGGGCTTGGTCAAGCTCGTGCGCGCGGCAAAAGGCGAAGCCGTCATCAAGGGCCAGCCGCTGTTGATCCTCGAAGCGATGAAGATGGAGCACACGATTTCCGCCACGCATGACGGGACGATCGCCGAGATCGCAACAGAGGGCGCACAGGTCACCGATGGGACGGTGCTGGTGCGTTTTGCCGAGGAAGCCCACGGCTGACGCTGTTCATCCAAGGAAAGGCGACGACGGAAGACGCGCGCCGCAAACGCATGACCAAATGAAAATGGCCGGATCTGCCCCGGCCATCTCCGATTGTCGCCAGGCGCTAAAGCGCGTCGCACGCGACGCGCTTTAGTTCTTGTTTTTGTGCATGTCGTTTCCGCAAAACCGCTGCGCACTTTTGCGCGACATGCAATGGCGATCAAGGCTGGATCGGCGCGTATTTGCCGTCGTGCCACTGGTTGATGTCGTAGCTGACGTTCTTGAGGTCGCCCTTTTCATCGAAAGTGACAGGGCCGACGACGGTGCTGATCGGCTGGCCATTCTTCAGCGCTTCGGCAACCTTGGCCGGGTCGTCGCTGCCGGCGCGCTTGATGCCCTCGGCAAAGGCCTGGATCACGGCATAGGAGAACAGCGTAAACCCCTCGGGCACGAAGCCGCCCGCCTTGATCTTTTCGATGGCCTGCTTGGCTTCGGGCTTCGCCTGCGGATCCGACGGGAAAACGAACATGGTGCCTTCGCCGGCCGGGCCGGCAACCTGCCAGAATTCCGGCGTGGCAATCGAGTCCGGCATGATCAGCTGGAACTTGAAGTCCTGTTCCGCCGACTGGCGCAGGATGAGGCCGGCCTCTGGGTGGTAGCCGCCGAAATAGACCACATCAGCCTTCAGTTCCTTGAGCTTGGTGACAAGCGCCGAATAGTCCTTTTCGCCGGCGTTGATGCCCTCATAGAGGATCTCGTTGAGGCCGTTCTGGTTCATCGTCGCCTTGACGGCATCGGCCACGCCCTGCCCATAGGCGCTCTTGTCATGCATGATGACGACCTTCTTGCCGGCGTATTTCTTGGCGATCCATGGACCGATGAAGGCGCCCTGCGCATCATCGCGCGTATAAAGGCGCATGATCGTCGGCCAGCCGGATTTCGCCGCCGCGTCCGTCAGCTCCGGGTTCGACGAAGCCGGCGACATCATCATCGCACCGGCTTCGGCATAGACGGCCGAGGCCGGGATGCTCGAGCCCGAGCAGGCATGGCCATCGATGAACTTGACGCCGTTGGCGACGATGCGGTTTGCGACCGAAACCGCCTGCTTCGGATCGCACTGGTCATCCTGGACGTCGAGCTTGATCTGGCGGCCGTCGACGCCGCCGGCGGCGTTGATCGCGTCGGCGGCGGCTTGCGCGCCCTGCTTGAACTGGTCGCCGATGGTGGCAAGCTGTCCGGTCATCGGTCCGACCACCGAAAAGGTGATGTCTTCGGCGAAGGCCGGCGCGCTCATCACCAGGCCGACAATGGCCGCGCTCAAAATACCCAACTTTTTCATGGCGATACAACTCCTCCACTCGCGCGCGGCCGCTCCGACCGCGCCTCTTCCAGATTAGGTGGGAGAATTTCACCGTTCGCCAAGCCTGTCTTGGCGCATCGGCGGCACTCGATTGGGCCTGCGGCTTTCTGTTTGACCATGATCTTTTCCAAAAACCGGTTTCCACTTTTTGGGATCATGGTCCGACTGTTTGACCATGATCTTCTTCCAAAAACCGGTTTCCACTTTTGGGATCATGGTCCGACTGTTTGACCATGATCTTCTTCCAAAAACCGGTTTCCACTTTTTGGGATCATGGTCCCGAAAACGCGAAAAGCCGCGCCTGCCTTGTTCCGGCCGGTCGCGGCTTTTGTCGATCGAACAATCCCGAACGCTCTCACGCGCGCCCCGAAACCGCTCGCCTTCCCTGTCCGTCGCGCAGCTGGGCTGTATCCGGCCTGCGGCGTTCTTGTCATTGTTGGTCCGGCCGTCTTGCGCGGCCTTGTTCTTGCCGGTCCGGCCGTCTTGCGCGGCCTTGTTCTTGCCGGTCCGGCCGTCTTCGCGCGGCCTTGAAGCGCCCCTGTCGGTGATCTCAGTGTCTGATAAGCTCCGGACCTGATGAGCTCAGGTGAGACTTAGTGCATCGTCATCCATTCGCGGGCTTCGCGCAGCGCCCTGGCGATCTCGACTTTCGACATGGCGGCCGACAATTCCGAGCGCAGTTCCGCGGCGCGCACCGAGCCCTTGATCGCAGCGATGTTGAACCATTTGTGGGCGGCGACGACATCGGTCTCGCAATCGCGGCCGGTCGCATACATCATGCCCAGTTCGAAAAGAATGTCGGCCTGGGCAGTTGCCCCCATGGCGCCGAAGCCGGCTTCAGGCATTTCAAAACGTGCCATTTCAATCCCCTGTTCTAGCCCCTGTCAGGCTCCCGAGAGCTGCCTCGTTCTGTCCCTTGGAAACCCTTGGGGCGGCCGCTCTTTCGATGCTTTCGAGAATGAACCGAAGGCTTGAATCTGTCGTTAAACGGCGTGCTTAATTTGAGGAAAACAAAGCTAAAACAAGAGGTAAACGCGGAAATTCATTAACGATGCAAAGCCAGCAATTGCGCCGGTTTGGACTAAAATTGATGAAAATTTGCGAGGCGCAAATCAAGATTCCGCTAACCACGGAAGACAAAGCCAGCATGCCCGGTGTTTCATTTCTCGCCGACCAGACCGCTTCAGGCGGCCGGGAAAAATCCCGAAGTCTTCCGCAGCGGCACCGCTTTTGTTTTGCCGGGAGGTGGATTAGCTTACGTTTGCGTAAGAGGCAGACTGGCGGGGCGGAACGTTCGTCCGGATGCCCACAGGGAGGAGAAACATGTTTCGCAAAATCAGCATGGCCCTCGCGGCCACATTGATCATGGCCGGCACCGCTTGGGCCGACCCGATCGAAGGCAACTGGAAAACGCAGGCCGGTTCGACCGCCGCCATCACGGGCGGTGGCGACGCATTTTCCATCACGCTCAAATCCGGCAAGTTTGCCGGCAAGCGCATCGGTTCGTTCAAGGTGTCCGGCGCCAACAAATATACGGGGACGATAACCGACCCGGAGACCGACAAGACCTATTCGGGCAAGGCCTCGGTCTCAGGCGCTTCGCTCAAGATGAGCGGCTGCGTGCTCGGCGGGCTGATCTGCAGGAGCCAGACCTGGCACAGACTCTGATCGTTTCGACTGCCGCACAATGAAAAACGGGGCCGCAAAGGCCCCGTTTTTGTTCGCGCCTCTGTGTTTGGGAACACCGATCGATCGCGCAGGCTGCGCCTTCTGCGCCCTAACAGTCCAAATTTGAACCGCAGATGAACGCCGGCATCAGAACCGGTTCAGTTGCATCAGGGCATTCTCGTGCGTGTCGAAGGAGACACCACGCCATGTTCGCCCGCCGCTTCACCATCGTCTGCCTGCTGATGAGCCTGTTCGGCATGTCGTTCGCCATCCTCGTTGCCGAGGGGCGCTCGGCCCGCAACTGGGACCAGGCCAATTCCTGCCGGTTCGGTTGCGTGAACCATTTTCGCCCCTGAACCGACAAAGACTTCGAGAGGAGAAAAGCAAAGCCATGAACCGCATCGTCGCCAACGTCCTGAAAACCCTTCGGGTCCTGCCACGGGCGGCGCTCATCCTGACGGTTCTTGCGGCCCCGGTTCTGGCCGTGCCGACGATGCGCGCCGATGCCGGCTCGACAATCGAAGCGCCGGCGCTGAAGAAGACCGGCGTCGGCTTTGTGCTGCTGATCAGCCTGCGGCGCGGCTAGGCAATCGGCCTTCATCGAAACCATGCAAAATAAAAAACGACCCTTCGGCCCCTCCCAACCGCATGGCCAAGCCTCTATATTGGGTCATGGAAAAGCGAATCTACCCCCAAGCCATAGACTCAGTCGTGATGCCGGAGCCGTTTGGCCGGCAGATCTTCAATGATGCAGCAAAGGCCGTTGCGGCCTTGCAGGCCCTCTACGACCGCAACACCAAATTCCTGCGCGATTCGTTTACGGCGCTCGCCGCAGGCGGCGACAACAACAAGCGCTACCGGGCCTTTTATCCGGAGGTCGGTGTCACCACGACTTCGTTCACCCAGATCGACTCGCGGCAGGCTTACGGCCATATGCCGACGCCCGGGCATTTCTCGACCACCATAACCCAGCCCGCCCTTTTCGAACGCTATCTCATCGAACAGCTTCGCCTGATCATGCGCAATCACGGCGTTCCGGTCACGGTCTCGGAATCGACGACGCCCATCCCGCTGCATTTCGCGTTCCTGGAAGGCTCGCATGTCGACGGCGCGGCAGCCGAGCGCATCAGGCGGCCGATCCGTGACCTGTTCGACGTACCGGATCTCGACGGCACCGACGACCAGATCGCCAACGGCACGTTCGAAGTGGCGTTAGGCGAAGCCAGGCCGTTGGCGGCGTTCACGGCGCAACGCATCGACTACTCGCTGCACCGGATGTCGCACTACACGGCGACCAGTCCGCAGCATTTCCAGAATTTCGTGCTGTTCACCAATTACCAGTTCTACATCGACGAATTCGTCGCCCGTGCGCACGATCTGATGGCGAAAGGCGGCGGCGGATACGTCGAATTCGTCGAACCGGGAAACGTCGTCACCAAGGCTGGACAAAGCGCGCCCAGCCGTGGCGTGGCGCCGCCGCGCCTGCCGCAGATGCCGGCCTACCATCTGAAGAAGCCGAACCATGGCGGCATAACCATGGTCAATATCGGCGTCGGCCCCTCCAACGCCAAGACGATCACCGACCACATAGCGGTGCTCAGGCCGCATGCCTGGGTGATGCTCGGCCATTGCGCCGGCCTGCGCAACACCCAGGCGCTGGGCGACTATGTGCTGGCGCACGCCTATGTGCGGGAAGACCACGTTCTGGACGACGATCTTCCGGTCTGGGTGCCGATCCCGCCGCTGGCCGAAATCCAGGTGGCGCTGCAGGAGGCGGTCGCCGAAGTCACCGGCCTTTCCGGCTATGACCTCAAGCGTATCATGCGCACCGGCACAGTCGCTACCATCGACAACCGCAACTGGGAGTTGCGCGACCAGCGTGGGCCAGTGCAGCGGCTGTCGCAGTCACGGGCGATCGCGCTCGACATGGAGTCGGCGACGATCGCCGCCAATGGCTTCCGCTTCCGCGTACCCTACGGTACGCTGCTTTGCGTCTCCGACAAACCGCTGCATGGCGAATTGAAGCTGCCCGGCATGGCGACCGAGTTCTACAAGCGGCAAGTGGCACAGCATTTGACCATCGGCATCAGGGCGATGGAAAAGCTGGCCGAGATGCCGATGGAACGGTTGCATTCGCGCAAGCTCAGAAGCTTTTCGGAGACGGCGTTCCAGTAGGAACGGCGGCTTTCATCGATCGGAGTATGGTAACAGCGCGGCAGGGCATTTCACCATCTTGATTGGCCGCATTTCTGCCGATAAGCAAAGGAGATGGCACCCGTTCGAGACATGATGGCTTCGATGGCATTCGTCGCAATGCTCGTCTTCTCGGTCGCGCTGGTGGCCGGGTTTTTCGGAACGCTGCATCCGGCCTTCGATTCCTTCGCTCATTTCCGCGTTCATTTTGCCGTGCTGATGGCGCTTTGCGCGCTGCCGCTGCTGGCGACCTCGTTTCGCCTGCAGGCGGCCACAGGGCTGCTCTTTGCGGTGGCTGCCTTTGCCACCACGTCGAACGCCCTGTCGGTGCCCCGCCTGTGGCCGGTCCAGGCAGCCTACGAGGTCGAGGCCGGCGATCAGGCGGTCTACCCCGGTGATCAGGCGGTCTACCGCCTGCTGCAGATGAACCTGCGGTTCAACAATTCAACGCCTGAAAAAGTCCTGTCGCTGATCGGCCGGACCCAGCCTGATGTGATCACCCTCGACGAGGTGTCCGACATGTGGGAGGCCAAACTTGGCCATCTTGCCAGCGCCTACCCTTACCGGATCCTCTGCCCCTACCCCAATGGCGTTTTCGGCGTTGCGCTGCTGTCCAGACGGCCGTTTGCCGCCGGCACGCAACCGCACTGCGATGGCCGCGGCGCGATGGCCATCGCGACGGTCGATTTCGGCGGAACCGACGTCGACGTCGCCGCCATGCACCTCACCTGGCCATGGCCGCGCAACCAGTCACGACAGATCGGCGGATTGTCGGGGGAGTTCGCCTCGCTCGGCGAGACATCGATCTTGGCATGCGACTGCAATGCAGTGCCGTGGAGCGCCGCCGTCCGGCGCGTCGCAGGTCTTGGCAAGCTGACCGTGGCGCCTTCGCCGGGGCCGACCTGGCTCCCTATCAAGCTGCCGGAATTCCTGCGCTTCGCCGGACTGCCGATCGACCTTGTTTTCAGCAAGGGCGCAGTTCTCATCCATTCGGTGTCGAGGCTGGATAACGCCGGCTCCGACCATCTTCCGCTGATGGTGGAGTTCTCGCTCAGGCCGGAACAGAAGAAGCCGGTCGATGAACACGAAACCGCGACGGCATCGGTGAGACAGAACGGCAGGACCCGAAGCTGAGCTACTGCTTGCGCAACAGCGCCCTGATGAGGTGCTCGACATGGCCGCCGTCGCGATGCTCGCGCGCGTCGAAGGCGTTTTGTTTCGCCTCGTATTCGGCATAGACGGCCTTGATCCGGCGCCTCGCCTCGCGGTGCGTCTTGCTGCAAAACAAGTTGTCGGCGAACTCCAGTCCAGTGATCGATCTTTCGGTCGCCCGCATCATCGCCCTGGCGATCCGGCCATGGTTATGCTCGTGAGCACGAACGCCCGCGAAAAACCGCTTCCAGCGCTTCTGCAATGCCGGCGTCGCGGCCGAGGCCAAACGCGGCAAGGTGTAGGTGAGATCGAGCGTGCCATTGGCCTGCCGCAGACGGCAGACACCACCCTCCCTCGTGACGTCGAGGTCCCAATCTACGGTATAGGCGGCCAGCGCGATGGCGTGCGTCATGAAGCCGTGCCGCTTCGGACCGTTGCGGTCCATGGCCTCGATCAGGGCGGCGCCCGTGGTTCCAGTGATGTCGTAGGTCCGGGTCTTGACCAGCACCTTCGTGTCAGCCAATGCCGACGGTGCGAAGCCGCACAAGCCGCCAATCGCCGCAAGGCACGTCAGAACCGCCAGGCGCATGGTCATCTCCCGGGTCAGAAAGAATGGAACCACAGGCGCCGCCCCGCTTCAACTTCTTTTAGACGCCGCACATATAATAGGCCTTCACGCGCCTTCATTTGATCGGCGGGCGAGACGGCCGCCGGGCCGTTCTGGCTTGCTGGGCTACATGTTTTGGTAGACTGGTCCCTCTCCACCTTGTGGCGGCACCCAGGTAATGTTTCGGTTCGGATCCTTGATGTCGCAGGTCTTGCAGTGGACGCAGTTCTGCGCGTTGATGACGAAGCGCACGTCCTTCGCCTCGGGATCGGTGGCGGCGTTGCCATCCTTGTCGACCCATTCGTAGACACTGGCCGGGCAGTAGCGTGTCGAGGGCCCGGCATAGACATCGTGTTCGGAACGCTGCTGCAGGTCCATATCCGCGACCAGCAGGTGGACAGGCTCGTTTTCCTCGTGGTTGGTATTGGACAGGAACACCGAGGACAGGCGGTCGAAGGTGAGCACGCCATCCGGCTTCGGATAGGCGATCTTCTTATGCCTGGCGGCCGGCTCCAGCGTCGCATGATCGGCCTTGCCGTGCTTCAGCGTGCCAAAGGGCGAGAACCCGAACAGCGAATTCAGCCACATGTCGAGACCGCCGATGCCGACGCCGACGACGGTGCCGAAGCGCGACCACAACGGCTTGACGTTGCGCACCTTCTTCAAATCCTTGCCGATGTCGGTTGCCCGCCATGCCGCCTCGTAAGAAGCCAGTTCGTCATTGGCGCGGCCGGCGCCGATCGCCTCGGCGACATGCTCGGCCGCCAGCATTCCGGAGAGCACGGCATTGTGCGAGCCCTTGATGCGCGGCACGTTGACGAAGCCGGCAGCACAACCGATCAGCGCGCCACCGGGGAAGGACAGTTTCGGCACCGACTGCCAGCCGCCCTCGGTGATGGCACGGGCGCCATAGCCGAGCCGCTTGCCGCCCTCGAATGTGGCCCTGATCGCCGGGTGGGTCTTGAAGCGCTGGAACTCGTCGAACGGCGACAGGTAGGGGTTCTTGTAGTTGAGGTGGACGACGAAGCCGACCGCCACCTGGTTGTCCTCCAGATGGTAGAGGAAGGAGCCGCCGCCGGTCTTCATGTCGAGCGGCCAGCCGAAGGAGTGCTGGACAAGGCCCGGCCGATGGTTCTCCGGCTTGACCTGCCAGAGCTCCTTGAGACCGATGCCGTATTTGCCGGGCTCGCGGCCGTCGGAAAGATGATATTTGGCGATCAACTGCTTGGCCAGCGAGCCGCGCGCGCCCTCGCCGATCAGCACATATTTGCCCATCAGCGCCATGCCCGGCGCGAAGCCCGGGCCATGCGTGCCATCCTTCTCGACGCCCATATCGCCGGTGACAACGCCGGTGACCGCGCCCTCGTCACTGTAAATGAGGTCCACGGCGGCAAAGCCCGGATAGACCTCGACGCCCAGCGCCTCGGCCTTGGTCGCCAACCAGCGGCAGACATTGCCGAGCGAAACGATGTAGTTGCCGTGGTTGTTCATCAGCGGCGGCATCAGGATATTGGGCAGACGGAACGAACCGGCGGGGCCGAGGACCAGGAAATGGTCTGCGGTGACCGGCGTCTTGAACGGATGTCCCTCTTCGTCACGCCAGCCCGGCAGCAGCCGGTCGATGCCGATCGGATCGACGACGGCGCCGGACAGGATGTGAGCGCCGACTTCGCCGCCCTTTTCCAGGACGACGACGGAAAGCTCGGGATTGACCTGCTTGAGACGGATCGCGGCAGCGAGGCCGGCCGGCCCGGCGCCGACGATGACCACGTCGAATTCCATGCTTTCGCGTTCGATCTCGCTCATCAACCCCTCACTGCCCAGAGTGCCGCGCGCCCATTGGACGCGCAAAGGACACTCTGGCAACTTTATTTTCGCATGATCCCAAAAAGTGATTTCACTTTTTGGGATCATGCGAGCGCATTTGCGCATCTTGCTGGCTTATCCGCTGCATAGCGCATCAATTCGCGACGCGAAACCGGCGCTGACGTGACAATGCCGATTTCGTCAAAAAGGCCGCGCATCGTACTACAAAATCGCGATTTGCGGGTCCACCAACATCGATCCGGGTCAAGCCAGTCCAAAGAGAGCCGTTGCCCTGATTTTTTTAATTGTTCGACGGCTTGCTTATCGGCCATACTTCGCACCATGCGCACATACGGGCCATCCGGCTTTTCATCGACGCGCTTTTTTTCGCCGCCCGGACGGGTTTGCCGGGCGCTCGTTTTGGCCCTTTTGCCGCTGGCGTCCGTTGGCGCCCACGCCGAGCCGCAAAGGGTCTGGGTGGCCGGAGCCTACTCCTTTTCCGACGAGCTGGGCGGCTTCCGCATCACCAGCGCCTCGGGTATCGGGACAAAGGAGGACCCGCTTGTCATCACCGAAGAGTTGAATTCGGCGACACCAGTGACACTGACGATCCGCACGACGAAGCCGATCCACCCCTTCGGCACTGCGGGCCAATTTGCCAACGGCCTCATGTATATGCGCATCGACGTGCTCAACAACAGCGGCCAGGCCTGGGTCGAGTTCCAGTTCGAGCTCCAGGAGATACTCCACCGGCCGAGCGTGTTCGGCGACGGCCTGTCGTTCGACCAGCGTAACAAAACGCCTGACAACATCTGGTCGAGCAGCTTTGCCGATTTCGATCGCGACTTCGAACCCTATGACCGGCTGCTGTTCAAGAGCGGCAAGATCGACCCGTTGAAGACGGCAAAATTCGATTACCTGATCACCGACTACACACCACGCTGGACGTTCTATCTGGTGCAGGATCCGCGTATACCGTCGAGCTGAACCACTTCGTCATCCAGGGCGAAGCAGGAGCGAAGCGACGTCGCTGAGGCCCTGGATGACGAAATCATGAAGCATCGCGCCAATCACGATGTTGCAAATTCCTGCCGCGCGGCTGAATGTGAAAGCATGACTGCCGTTTCCCGAGACAACCGATCTGATATTGCCGACCTGCTGGCCTTCTACGCCAGCGCCGGCGTCGATGAAGCGCTCGAAGAGGAGCCGCTGAACAGGTTTGCCGAGGCTGCGTCAAAGCCGCCTGAGCGGGCGCCAGCGACAGTTACGCCGCCAACCGGTGAAAACGCAGCGCTGCCACGCTCGACAAGTCTGTCACGCGCCGGAATGGGCGAAAGGCAAGCTGCGGCGCCGGCGGTGCGCGCGCCGTCCGGTACGGCGACAGTGCCCGACGAGCAGCAAGCGGCATTGGCGCGACACCTGGCGACGACGGCGGCAACCCTGGACGAACTTCGCCAGCACATGGCGGCATTCGACGGCTGCAACCTCAAATTCACCGCCAAGAACCTGGTGTTCGCCGACGGCAATCCGAATGCCGCGGTGATGCTGGTCGGCGAGGCACCCGGGCGCGACGAGGACATCGAGGGATTGCCGTTCGTCGGCCGCTCGGGCCGGCTACTCGACCGGATGCTGGCCGCGATCGGCCTCGACCGGACCTCGGCCTACATCGCCAATGTGATTCCCTGGCGGCCGCCGGGCAACCGCACGCCGACGCCGCACGAGACCGAGATTTGCCGGCCGTTCATCGAACGGCAGATCGAGCTGGTCAATCCGAAGGTGCTGGTCAATTTGGGCGGCCCCTCGGCAAGCACCCTTCTCAACACCACAGAGGGCATCCTGCGGCTGCGCGGCAACTGGCGCGTCCACACGACCGCCGCCGGCATTGCCATCCCCGCCATGCCAACGCTTCATCCGGCGTATCTCTTGCGAACCCCCGCGCACAAGAAGCTGGCGTGGCGGGATTTCCTTGAAGTGAAGGCGAAGCTTCGGGCGCTGGGTTGAGGGTGAAGGGAAGAGCGGCGCTATAACCTCCCCGGTAATTGAAATGCATCTGCGGCCGGCCTAGTCATGCGCCCATGACCGCAACCCAGACTTCCGCCGGCAGCCTCATTCGCGAATGGCGCACGCGCCGGCGCATGAGCCAGCTCGATCTCGCCATGGAAGCCGAAATCTCGCAGCGGCATCTGAGTTTCGTGGAAAGCGGCCGCGCGGCGCCCTCGCGCGACATGGTGCTGCATCTGGCCGAGCAGCTGTCGATCCCGTTGAGGCAGCGCAACCAGCTCCTGCTGGCCGCAGGCTTTGCCCCCAGCTTCAGCGAGCGTCCGCTCACCGATGCCTCGCTAGCGCCGGCGATGGCGGCGGTCGAGATCGTGCTCAAGGGTCACGAACCCTTCCCGGCGCTGGCTGTCGACCGGCACTGGAACCTGGTGTCGGCAAACGCCGCCATCAGCCCGTTCCTCGCCAACGTCGCCGAGCCTTCCTTGCTGAAGCCGCCGGTCAACGTGCTGCGGCTCAGCCTGCACCCGGGTGGCGTCGCGCCGCGCATCGTCAACCTGGCCGAATGGCGCGCGCATCTTCTCGACCGGCTGAAACACCAGAACGACGCCACTGGCGACCCGGTTCTGGTCGAACTGGAGCGCGAGCTTCGGACCTATCCGTCCGGCCTGAACGGCGCACGGCCGGTGCCGGTCGAGCCGAACGCGATCGTGCACCCGCTGCGGCTTGCGCATGGCGATGCCGTGCTGTCGTTCATCAGCACCATCACCGTGTTCGGCACGCCGCTCGACGTGACGCTGTCGGAACTGGCGATCGAATCTTTTTTCCCCGCCGATGAGCAGACAAGGACCGTGCTGGTGCGATTGGCGAACGAGCGGGCCGAGCCGTCCTGATCATCCTTGCGGTGGGGTCGCCTGGCGGGTGCGGGCGCGTTCGAGGCCAAGCTGGCGCTCGCGCCAGATGATGAAGATGCCGGCGGCAACGACGATCACGCCACCGATGAGCATATGAACCGTCGGGACGTCGCCGAAGGCGAGATAGCCGACAACGATGCCAAGCAGCATCGACGTGTATTCGAAAGGCGCCACGACCGAGGCCTCGGCATGGCGATAGGCCGCCGTCATCAGAATCTGGGCGAGCCCGCCGCAAAAGCCTGCAGCAATGAGCAGGCCCGCCTGCGCCGGTGTCAGCGCCTGCCAGCCGAACGGCAGCGACAGCAAGGCCAGAAGGCTCGCCGTCACCGAAAACCACAGCACGATGGTTGCCGTCGGCTCGCTCTGGACGAGGTTGCGCACCAGCAGCATGGCGACGGCCGAGATCGCTGCCGCGAGCAGTGCGGCGATGACGCCAAGCACCTCCTGATCGCCGAGTGCTGCGCCCGAACCCAGCAGCGTCAGTTCCGGCCATGAGATGACCAGCACCCCGACCAGTCCGACCGCAACCGCGCTCCAGCGATAGACGCGGATCGCTTCGCCGAGGAAGATCGAACTGAACACCACCACCAGCAGCGGCTGTGCGTAGTTCAGCGCGATCGCTTCCGGCAGCGGCAGCCGAATCAGCGCGAAGAAGCCGAGCCCCATGGCGCAGACGCCGACAACGCCACGCGCAATGTGGTTGAGCGGGCGCTTGGTCGAAAACGCGGTGCCAAGCTTTCCCTGAAAGGCCAGGAAGACGACGATCGGAAAGATGGCAAAGAACGAGCGGAAGAAGACGATCTGGCCCGCCGGCACCGTGCCCGCCGCCTTGATGCAGGACGACATGGCGACGAAGACCGCCACCGAGACGATCTTGAGCATGATCCCGGTCAGCGTGTTGTGCCCGCCGGGATGGTCCGTCGGGTTCACTTGGCAGCTGCTTCCTGGATCGCCGCCCAGATGCGCGCCGGCGTTGCTGGCATGTCGATGTGCCTGATGCCGTAGGCGCGATAGAGCGCATCCGTCACCGCGTTGAGCGCGGCCGGCGTCGCTCCGATCGTGCCCGCCTCGCCTGCCCCCTTGATGCCGAGCGCATTGGTGGTCGAGGGCACGTTGCGGGTCTCGAAATGGAAGAACGGCAAATCGTCGGCGCGCGGCATGGCATAGTCCATGAAGCTTGCCGTCAACAGCTGCCCGTCCTCGTCATAGACCGTGTTCTCGGTCAGCGCCTGGCCGATGCCCTGGACGACGCCGCCATGCACCTGGCCGGCCAGCAGCACAGGGTTCACGGTGACGCCGAAATCGTCGACGATCGTATAGCGGACAATTTCCGTCACGCCGGTGTCGGGATCGATCTCGACCTCGCAGATGTGGGTGCCGTTCGGATAGGTGCATTCGTCCTGCACGAACTCGCCAAAGCCCTTGAGATCGTCCGGGTTCTTGGCGGCCTTGGCGATGCTCGAAAAATCGATCGTGCGGTCGGTGCCGACGATGCGGGCAACGCCGTTGGACAATTCGATATCGTCGGCCGAGGCTTCCAGCTCATCGGCGGCGATGCGCCTGATCTTGATGGCCAGATCCTCGCCGGCGCGAGAAGCAGATACACCGCCAAGCGGAATGGAGCGCGAGCCGCCGGTGCCACCGCCGGCCTTCAGCTCGTCGGTGTCGCCCTGGCGGACATGAATCTTGCCGATGTCGAGATGAAGCTTTTCCGAGAGGAACTGCGCATAGGCGGTCGCATGCCCCTGCCCGTTGGTCTGGGTGCCGATCTTCAGCGTCACCGTGCCGTCGCCGTTCAATTCGACAAAGGCCGGTTCGGAGCCGGGAAAAGCACAGGCCTCGATATAAGTCGCCATGCCGATGCCGCGGATTTTGCCTTCCGCCTTCGACTGCGCCAGTCGCTCCGGGAACGCCTGCCACTCCGCTTGTTCGATGGCGCGGTCCATATGGCCTGCGAATTCGCCGGTATCATAGAGGCGGTCGGTCTGCGTGCGGTATGGGAACTGCTCGGGCCTGATGAAATTGCGCCGGCGGATCTCTTCGACTGGCAAGCCCAGATCGTGGGCGCAGGCGTCGACGAGCTTTTCCAGCAGGAATGCCGCTTCCGGACGGCCGGCGCCGCGGTAGGCATCGACCGGGCAAGTGTTGGTGTAGAGGCCGGTCACCGAAACGTCGAGCGCCTGGATGTCGTAGACGCCGGTCGACATGGTGACGCCGATATAGGGGATGAACGGGCCGTATTGCGAGATATAGGCGCCGATATTGGCGAGCAGATCGACCTTCATGCCGAGAAAGCGGCCGTCCTTGTCCATAGCCATCTCGGCGGTCACGACATTGTCGCGGCCTTGCGCATCGGTGAGGAAATGCTCGGTGCGGTCGCCGGCCCATTTCACCGGGCGGCCAAGGCGTCTGGCGGCCTCCAGCACCAGCGGATGCTCGCGATAGACGAAGCTTTTCGGCCCGAAGCCGCCGCCGACATCCGGCGTGATGACGCGCAGCTGGTTCTTCTTGATCTTGAATATGTCGGCCAGGATGTACTGCATGGAATGCACGCCCTGCGAGCCTGTGGTCAGCACGAAGCGGTTCTCCTGCGTGTTCCATTCGCCGATCGCCGAACGCGGCTCCATGTAGTTGCAGACCAGCCGGTTGTTGATGAATTCGATGCGGGTGACATGCGCCGCCCTGGCGAATGCCGCCGCGGTCTTCGCCTTGTCGCCGATGTGGTAGCTGAAGGCGCGGTTGGAGCCGAGTTCCGGCCAGACAAGCGGCGTGCCTTCGTCAAGCGCCGTGGCGGTGCCGGACGCGGCATCCTCGCCCTCGTATTCGACCTCGATCAGTTCGGCCGCGTCCTGCGCCAGCGCGCGGCTGTCTGCGACGACGAAGGCGACGGCGTCGCCGACATAATTGACCCGGTCGCGGCAAAGGACCGGAATGTCGCGGGTCGGCGCCTTGGTGCCGTCCGGCTGCCTCTGCATGACGCCGGATTTCAGCTTGCCGAGATGAGCAAGATCAGCACCGGTCAGCACCAGATGGACGCCAGATGCCGCCTTGGCCGCCTCGGTCGAACCGAGGGTGAAGCTTGCCTTGGCCACCGGCGAGCGCAGGACATAGCCGTGCAGGAGGCCGGCCGGCTGGATGTCGTCCGTATAGCGACCGAGACCCTTTAGGAAGGCCTGGTCCTCGCGACGCAGCACAGAGGCGCCCATGCCGAATTTCGGTGTGACGACGGTCATGGATACCTCGCGACGATGATTGGAAAACGAGTGCCTGAAATAGGCGCTGCGCCAGTTTTGTCGAGTGACGGTTTCGTGTAAAGAGCGCGTGCTTCACATTTCTTCGACCAGCGGACCCACCTGCCGCTGCGGGAATCGACAGGAAAACCAACGGAATGCGCACGGACACCGGCCAGGTCTTCAAGCTCGAAGACTATCGCCCCACCGACTATCTCATTCCGGAAACCGGCCTGACTTTCCGGCTGTCGCCGGAAGCCACGCGCGTCATCGCCGTGCTGACGGTCGAGCGCCGCGACGGCGTAGCGGCGTCAATGCCGCTGGTGCTGGACGGCGATGGCCTGACGCTCAGCCGCATCGCAATCGACGGCCAGACACTCACGCCGACCGATTTTTTCGCCACGCCCGATCAGTTGACGATCACCGCGCCGCCCGCAGCAGCCCGCTTCCAGCTGCTGATCGAAACCGAGCTGGCGCCGGCGCACAACGAAGCCCTGATGGGCCTCTATCGCTCGAGCAACGTCTATTGCACGCAATGCGAGGCCGAGGGCTTTCGGCGCATTACCTATTTTCTCGACCGTCCCGATATCCTGTCGGTCTATACGGTGCGCATCGAGGCGCCGCACCACGAGGCGCCACTGCTTCTTTCCAACGGCAACCCGGCTGGCAGCGGCGAACTTGCCGACGGCTGGCACTATGCAATCTGGCACGACCCCTTCCCCAAGCCGTCCTATCTGTTCGCGCTGGTCGCAGGCGCTCTCGGCAAGGTCGCGGACAGCTTCGTCACATTGTCCGGCCGCCAGGTCGAGCTCGGCATCTTTGTCGAGCCGGGCAAGGAGCGGCTCGCCGGCTACGCCATGGACGCCCTGAAACGGTCGATGAAATGGGACGAGGAAGCGTTCGGCCGCGAATACGACCTCGACGTCTTCAACATCGTCGCCGTGTCCGACTTCAACATGGGCGCGATGGAGAACAAGGGCCTCAACATCTTCAACGACAAGTATGTGCTGGCCGACCAGGAGACCGCAACGGACGCCGATTTCGCCAATATCGAGGCGATCATCGCGCATGAGTATTTCCACAATTGGACCGGCAACAGAATCACTTGCCGCGACTGGTTCCAGCTTTGCCTGAAGGAAGGGCTGACGGTTTTCCGCGATCACGAATTCTCCGCCGACCAACGCTCGCGAGCGGTGAAACGCATCGCCGAAGTGCGCACGCTCAAGGCACATCAGTTTCCCGAAGACCAGGGACCGCTGGCGCATCCGGTGCGACCGCGCCGCTACCGCGAGATCAATAATTTCTACACGGCGACAGTCTACGAAAAGGGCTCGGAAGTGGTGCGCATGATCCGCACCATTCTCGGCGCCGAGACGTTCCGGGCCGGCATGGATCTCTATTTCGAGCGCCATGACGGCGAGGCTGCAACCATCGAGGACTTCATCAAGGTGTTCGAGGATGTGTCCGGGCGCGACCTCGCGCAATTTTCGCTGTGGTACCATCAGGCCGGCACGCCCAATCTGACCATCAGTTCGACGCACAATGCGGCGGCCCAGGAATTCACGCTCGAGATCGAACAGTCGGTGCCGCCAACGCCGTCCGAAAGCCGCAAGCGGCTGATGCATATTCCGCTGGCCTTCAGCCTGGTCGGCACCGACGGCAAAGCGATAGAATATGGCGGCGTCGAGGGCGCCAGCGTCGAGGACGGCGTCATCCATATCCGCAAGCGCCGGCACATGGTGCGCTTCTCGGGCGTCACTGAGCGCCCGGCGATGTCGCTCAACCGCGGCTTCTCGGCGCCGGTGACGCTTTCCGTCGAGCAGAGGGCCGACGATCAGTTCTTCCTTGCTGGCCATGACAACGATGCCTTCTCGCGCTGGCAGGCGTTCAACACGCTTTTGACCGAGGCTCTGATATCCACCTTCCGCCAGGTCCTTGACGGCAAGCAGCCCGGTTTCGCATCGCGGTTGATCGAGCTTGCCGGCAAAATAGCCGGCGACGAGACACTCGAACCGGCCTATCGGGCGCTGGCTCTGGCGCTTCCGAGCGAACCCGATATCGCCCGTGACATCGGCAAGAACATCGACCCCGATGCCATTTTCTCGGCCCGCGAGGCGCTGACGGTCGCGATCGCCGAGGCGAATCGCGAGATATTCTCCGACCTCTACGATCGACTGACCGACAAGGACGCTTTCAGTCCTGATGCGGCAAGCGCCGGTCGCCGGGCGCTGCGCAACACCTTGCTCGACTATCTTTCGCTGCTGCATGGAGGTGCGGCGCTTGCGGCCCGGCATTTCCAGTCCGCGACCAACATGACCGACCGGGCCGCCGCATTGAGCGTGCTTGCGCTGCGCCATAACGGTTCGCCCGAGACGGTCAAGGCGCTGGCGGAGTTCGAAGCGAAATATGCGACCGATCCGCTGGTGATTGACAAATGGTTCCATATCCAGGCCAGCGTGCCGGGCCCGCAAACCATTCATGCAGTGCGCGCCCTGACCAGCCACCCGGCCTTCTCAATGGCCAACCCGAACCGGGTGCGCTCGCTCGTCGGCACGTTTTCCAGCGCCAACCAGACCGGCTTCCATCGCGCCGACGGCGAAGGCTACCGGTTTTTCGTCGAAACGGTCCTGCAGGTCGAAAAGCGCAACCCGCAATTGGCCGCCAGGCTGGCGACGGCACTCAGATCATGGCGCTCGCTGGAACCTGCCCGGCAGGGCAAGGCAAGGGAAGCGCTGCTTTCGATTGCCAATACCGAGAACCTGTCGGCCGATTTGCGCGACATCATTGAGCGGACCTTGGCGTAATGGTCCTTCCCTTCTCTCCCTTGTGGGAGAAGGTGGATCGGCGCGGAGCGCCGAGACGGATGAGGGGTGTTGGACGGAGTGCTGTCGGTGCCAAGCTGGAGCACCCCTCATCCGCCGAGCTTCGCTCGGCCACCTTCTCCCACAAGGGGAAAGGGATGCCCCCCCATAAAGCCATTATTTTAGTCGATTTTTAATCTTTTTTCGCTGCGCCTATGGACAAGCCGAATCACCTTTGATTCTTTAGCTGAAGATTCGGAAGTGCGGCGTCGCCGGATCGTCAAGCAGATTTAAGATCGGGGAGAGCCATTTATGGCGAAGGCGGACGCGTGGGGCGCGCCCGGAGGGACGGGTTTTGAGCAGCGTGAGGCGGGAAGCGACGGTCTCGCCGGCAATGCGCGGCTGATCGCCGAACCCGCCTACCGACGGCTTCTGGCAGCCGAGCCATTGCTGCGCCGATCGATACCGGCCCTCATCATCATTTTCCTGATTGTCATCGCGGCACTGCGGTTCCTGTCGCTGATGCACGAGCGCGACGACGTGGAACGCGACGCCAAGGCGATCCTCTCGCTCGCGGCGGGCCAACTGGCCAGTTCGATCAGCGTCGATGCGAACATGGCCTCGACGCCTGGCGCGACGCAGGACTTGTTGGAGGGCATCAGCCGTCAGGGCGCCATGGGCCGAAGCCACGTGCTTGCGGTCACCGACAGCGCGTTCAAGATCGTTGCCGTGACACCGCAATCGACGGGCTGGGAAGGGCGGTCGCTTGACGCCATCGCCCAGGGCGGTCAACCGCTGTTCATGTTCGGTGACCGCGCCGGGGTGATGGAGGTCAGCATCGGCGGCCAGGACTGGTATGCCGCGGTGAGCCTGGCAAACGGCAGGAATGGTGCTGCCGCAGCGCTCGTCCCGCAGGATGCGGTCTTCGACACGTGGCGCAAGACCGTTTCGCTCAACGTCACGCTGTTCGTGCTGACGGCCGGCGTGCTGATCATCGTCCTCTATGCCTATTTCGGCCAGGCGGCGCGCGCCCAGACCGCCGACCGCATCTATCTCGAAGCGCACCAGCGCATCGACATGGCGCTGGTGCGCGGCCGCTGCGGCCTGTGGGACTGGGACATGGTGCGCGGCAAGATGTACTGGTCGCGTTCGATGTACGACATGCTGGGCTATGAGCCCTGCGACACGATGCTGTCGTTCGGCGAGGTCGACGGGATCATCCATCCCGAGGACGGCGACCTATTCCAACTCGCCAACAGGATCGTCGCACGCGAGATCGACCACATCGACCAAGTGTTCCGGATGCGCCACGCCGACGGACAATGGGTGTGGATGCGCGCAAGAGCGCAGGTGATCGACCCGGAAGCGCCGGAGATCCAGTTGATCGGCATCGCCGTCGACGTCACCGAGCAGCGGCATTTGGCGCTGCGCTCCGAGGCCGCGGATCTTCGCCTGCGAACGGCCATCGAAAACATTAACGAATCCTTCGTGCTCTGGGATTCGGCCCAGCGCCTGATCATGTGCAATTCCAAGTACCAGCAGGACAACGGCCTGTCGGATCGCGACGTGATGCCGGGCGCCTCGCGCGCCGTTCTCGAAGATCGCATGCTTGCCTTCGCTTCGGAGCGCCGGCTTGCCAACACCAACGGGCAGCAAGGCGGCGTGACCTTCGAGCGGCAGCTTGCCGATGGCCGCTGGCTGCAGGTGAACGAGTTGCGGACCAGGGACGGCGGCACCGTCTCAGTCGGCTCCGACATCACCCAGATCAAGCTGCACCAGGAGAAGCTGGTCGACAGTGAGCGCCGGCTGATGGCGACGATCCATGACCTCAGCCTTGCCCGCCGGGCAGAGGAAGAGCGGTCGCGCGAACTGGTCGAGCTCAATCACAAATACATGAAGGAAACCGAGCGCGCCGAGGCCGCGAACCGGGCCAAATCCGAGTTCCTGGCCAACATGTCGCATGAATTGCGCACGCCGCTCAACGCGATCATCGGCTTCTCCGAACTGATGGAACAGGCGCTGTTCGGGCCCCTGGGTTCGCCGCGCTACGAGGAATACGCCACCGACATCAACGGCAGCGGCAAATATCTTCTGGGCGTCATCAACGACATCCTCGACATGTCGAAGATCGAGGCCGGCCAGTTCTCGATGGATCAGGAGGAAATCGACCTCTGCCCGCTGATGCGGGAAACGGTGCGCGTCATCTCGCTGCAGGCGGCGGAAAAGTCGATCACCGTCGAAACACGCATCCCCGATTCGCTGACGCTGTTCGCCGACCGCCGGGCGATCAAGCAGATCATCATCAACCTGCTGTCGAATGCGGTGAAGTTCACCGGCCAGGGCGGCCGCATTGCGGTAAGGGCCCGCAACACCTCCAGCGCTCTGGTGCTGACGATCGAAGACAATGGCTGCGGCATCCCGAAGGAGGCGCTGAGCAAGCTCGGGCGGCCGTTCGAGCAGGTGCAGAACCAGTTTTCCAAGAGCCATGCCGGTTCCGGCCTTGGCCTTGCCATCTCACGCTCGTTGGCCGAGCTTCAGGGCGGCGCCTTGAAAATCCGCTCCACCGAAGGCACCGGCACGATCGTGTCGGTGCGCATTCCGACCAGGAAGCCGACGCAGCCGGTCAGGGCCGCCGCTTGACTAGTGAATAGTGAATAGTGAAATAGTCAGTAGTGAATATCTAATTCCATTCACCATTCACCATTCACCATTCACCATTCACCATTCACCATTCACCATTCACTACCCACTACTCATTCACACGAAGCAAAAAGCCAAAATCCTTCCTGACATTTTGCGACGTCTCCTTGAGGTGCGCTTCCAGCACGCCGAAATCCGGCAGGTCGGTGACCGCCAGTAGCAGATCCGAAAGCCCCGGCGGAACATCGTCGCGTTCGAATACGCCGGTGAGGCAGAGCCGCGTCATCTGGGTCAGCGCCAGATAGAGCGCATAGGCATCGCAAAGCTCCTGCCTGACCTGGGCCTCGGCGAAATCCGGCGCCAGCCTCGACAGCACGTCCGCTGTCCCGGTAGCCCGGCGGCCGGCTTCGACCTTTCCCGTGATCACCGCCACCTGCGCGATGAATTCGAGATCGATGAGACCACCCGGGATCAGCTTGATGTCCCAGAGATCGCGCGGCGGCTTCTCCTTCTCGATCATCGCACGCATCTCGAATGCTTCGGCCATCACCTTGGTGCTGTCGCGCGGCAGGGCAAGCACCTGTGCCACTTCGGTCTCGACCTCGGCGCATAGCGCTTGATCGCCGCCGATCGCGCGGGCCCTTGACAGCGCCATATGCTCCCAGGTCCAGGCGTCCTTGCGCTGGTACTTCTTGAAGGCATCGACATGGGTCGCCACCGGCCCCTTGTTGCCGGACGGCCGCAAGCGAAGGTCGAGTTCGTAGAGAACGCCCTCGGCGGTCGGCGCGGACACCGCAGCGATCAGCCGCTGCGTCATCCTGGCGTAATAGTGCGACGGGGCGAGCGGCTTGTCGCCATCGGATTCTTCGGCATCGGCGTCGTGATCATAGAGCAGGATGAGGTCGACGTCTGAGCCGGCCGTCAATTCGCGGCTGCCGAGCTTGCCCATGCCGAGCAGCGCAACCGTGCCGCCGGCGATGCGACCGTGGCGTAGCGCGAACTCGGCGATGACCGCCCGCAGCGCCGCGTCGATGGTGAGATCGGCTAGATCGGAAAAGGCACGGCCGGCGCGCGCCGGATCGATCGAGCCGGCAAGCAGCCTGACGCCGATCAGAAATTTTTGCTCGGACGCAAAGATGCGCAAGCGGTCGAGCACGTCCTCATAGGCCCTGTCGCCTTCTAGGAACGCGGCGAGACGGCCGGACAGATAGGCGCGGTCCGGCAGTTCGGTCAAAAGGGCCGGATCGAGCAGGCCGTCAAACACGTGCGGCCGGCGTGTGATGATGGCGGCCAGCCGGGGCGCCGCGCCCATGATGGTCGCCAGCAGCTTCAGCAGAGCCGGATTGGAGTGGAGCAGCGAGAACAGCTGAATGCCGGCGGGCAGACCGGCAAGGAATTCGTCGAAGCGTATCAACGCCTCGTCCGCGCGGCGCGTCTGGCCGAAGGATTGCAGCAGCGCCGGCGTCAGTTCGGTCAACCGCTCGCGCGCCTCGGCTGACTGGGTGACGCGATAGCGGCCGAAATGCCAGCCGCGGATGACGCGGCAGATGTCGCTCGCCCGCTGGAATCCCAATCTCTGCAGGGTCTGCAACGTATCGGGGTCGTCGACATCGCCGGTAAAGACCAGATTGCCGATGCCAGCCGAAAGCTCGGGCGCGGTCTCGAAAAGCGCTGCGTAGTGGCGTTCGACCTGATGGAGTGCGGCGCGGAACGCCTCGGCAAAGGCCGCCGCATCGGCAAAACCGAGCAGGCGGGCAATGCGTTCGAGCCCTTCGTCATCGTCCGGCAGTATGTGGATCTGCTCGTCGGCGACCATCTGAACGGCGTGCTCGACGCGGCGCAGGAGCCAGTACTGCCTTGTGAGCGTATCGCGCGCATCGGCAGTGATCCAGCCGCGTGCCGCAAGCTGGCCAAGCATCGGCACCGTCTCGCGGCCGCGCAGTTCGGGGAAGCGGCCGCCGGCGATGAGCTGCTGGGTCTGGACGAAGAACTCGATCTCGCGGATGCCGCCGCGGCCGAGCTTGACGTTGTGGCCCTTTACCGCGATCTCGCCAAGACCCTTGTGGGCGTGGATCTGGCGCTTGATCGAATGGACGTCGGCGATCGCCGCATAGTCCATGTATTTGCGCCAGATGTAGGGCTGGAGCTCCTTCAGGAACGCAGTGCCGGCGGCGACATCGCCGGCCACCGGACGCGCCTTGATCATTGCGGCCCTCTCCCAGTTCTGGCCCCGCGCCTCGTAGTAGCGCAGCGCCGCCTCGACCGGGATCGCCAGCGGCGTCGAACCGGGGTCGGGACGAAGCCTGAGGTCGGTGCGGAAAACATAGCCGTGTTCGGTGCGGTCCTGGAGCATGCGGACCAGCCGGCGGGTCAGGCGCGAAAACAGCTCCGTCGCATCGAGCGGATCGACGACTGCTGGCGCTTGCGGGTCGAAGAAAACGACGAGGTCGATGTCGGAGGAGAAGTTCAGCTCATGCGCGCCAAGCTTGCCCATGCCGAGCAGGATCCAGCCCGACCGGCGCGCCGGATCCTCGAGATCCGGCAGTTTGAGCTTGCCTTGTCGGTGCGCGTCGCGAAGCAGGAAGTCGACGGCAGCGCGGGTGCAGGCGTCGGCAAGATCGCTCAGCCGCCGTACTGTGATTGCAGTTTCGGCCTCGCCTGCAAGATCGGCCAGCGCGATCAGAACATGCGCTTCCGCTTTCCATTGCCGCAGCTCCATCATCAGGCCGTTCTCAGAGATGGCTTCCGCCCGCGCGGCCTTGTCGATGGCGGCGCCGATCGACGCCAGCCGGGCCTCGACGGTCTCATCGAAAAGCGCATCCAGGATCTGCGGGCGGCGGCGCACCGTGTCGCGCAGGAACGGCGACAGGTCGAAGACTGCCGCGAGAAACTCCTGGACGGCGCCCTCGCCGGCCAGGAATTTCGCCAGCACGGCAAGCCCCTCTTCCTGCGCTGCGGAAGCGATCTCCGACAATTCCCGCCGGGCTCGGTTCTGATCCAGAGGCACGAGCCTTGCCGCCGGCTTCAGAAGCCAGTTGGTGTGTTCCGCAGCCGCCTTCACCGCCATCAGCGATCCTCCCGTTCGGGAAAACTCATGACGACGGATAATCCAGGATTGGCGGGCAGGAGATCAAGCCGCCCTTTGTGGAATGTCATGATCGCCTTGGCGAGGCTGAGGCCGAGACCGGAACCCGGCTGCGAGCGGCTCTTCTCCAGCCGCACGAAACGCTCGGTCGCCCTGGCGCGATCGGCATCGTCGGGAATGCCCTGGCCGTTGTCGGTGACGGAAAGCCTGATTTCGCCGCCGACGCGATCGAGCGCTACGCGAACGGTCGGCTCGGCTGTCGAGTCGGTCGAATATTTGATCGCGTTGTCGACGATGTTCGATAGCGCCTGGCCGATCAGCTCGCGATTGCCTTCAACGGCGAAGCCATCCTGCACCGAGGTCTCGAGTGTCACTCCCGCCTCCTCCGCCACCGGCTCGTAGAGCTCGACGACATCGCGCACGGAAGCAGCCAGATCGACCCGGCTGGTGATTTCTGAGGAATAGCCCGCCTCCAGCCTTGAGATCATCAGGATGGCGTTGAAGGTCTTTATCAGATGGTCGGACTCGGCGATGGTCGCTTCCAGCGCCTGCCGGTAATCGGCGGAGTTGTGCTTGCCGGAGAGCGTCGCCTCGGCGCGGTTGCGCAGCCGGGTCAGCGGTGTCTTCAGATCGTGGGCGATGTTGTCGGAGACCTGCTTCAGCCCTTCATTCAGCGTGGCGATCCTGGCCAGCATGGAATTGAGATTTTCGGAGAGCCTATCGAACTCGTCGCCGGCGCCGGTGACCGGCAGCCGGCCGGACAGGTCGCCGCCCAAGATGCGGCGACTGGCCTGCGACACCGAGTCGATGCGCTTCAGCGCCGCGCGGCCGACGAAGAACCAGATCAAAATTCCGCCAAGCGCCATCATGCCGAGCGCCAACGTCAAGGCGCGGCGGATGACGGCGCGGAACCGCTCAGGCTCCCCGAGATCGCGGCCGACCAGCATGATCATCTGGTTCGGCAGGCGCAGCACCAAGGCAATGGCGTTGTGGCCCTTCTCGCCTTCGACCTGGACTTCGCTCTGGCTGGGTTCGTTCGGGTCGGCGATCGGGTTGCGTTGCCGCTCGAGCTCGCCCTCGCCAAAGCGCCGGTAGGAAAACGGCTCCGTCGTCCAGCCCTCGGCCACGAGAACGCCGGGTTCCAGGCTCTGCACGTTGCCGGTCAGGATCTGGCCGTTGGCATCGGCGATCAAATAGAGATTGGCGCCGGGCTGGCGGGAGCGCTGCTCGACCACCCGGACCAGCAGCGGCAAGCCGCCGCGCTGATAGACCCGGGCGAGGCCGAGCACCTCGTCGTTGATGGTCTCCTGCGTCTGGCCGGTCAGCATGCGCGCCGACAGCGAGGTCATGTAGAAGACGAGCAGCACCGCACAGATGGCGAACAGCAGGAGATAGAGCGCCGAAAGCCGCGCTGCCGTCGTCTTCATGATGGCCGGCATTGAAAGGGCCATGCTAGCCGCTCTTGAGCATATAGCCGGCACCACGAACCGTGTGCAGGATGGGCTTGTCGAAGCCCTTCTCGATCTTGCCGCGCAGCCGCGAGACGTGAACGTCGATGACGTTGGTCTGCGGATCGAAATGATAGTCCCAGACATTTTCCAGCAGCATGGTGCGCGTCACCACCTGGCCGGCATGGCGCATCAGATATTCCAGCAGGCGGAACTCGCGCGGCTGCAGCGTAATCTCGCGGGCCGCGCGCCGTACCGAATGCGACAGCCTGTCGAGTTCGAGGTCGCCGACCCGGTAGACGGTTTCGGCCTCCCTGGCGCTGGCGCGGCGGTTCAGCACCTCGACCCGGGCCAGAAGCTCGGAAAAGGCATAGGGCTTGGTCAGATAGTCGTCGCCGCCGGCGCGCAAGCCGGTGACCCGGTCGTCGACTTCGCCGAGCGCCGACAGGATCAGCACCGGCGTAGTCTTGCCTCGGGATCTAAGACCGGCGATGACCGACAGGCCGTCGCGGCGCGGCAGCATGCGGTCGACCACCATCACGTCATAGTCGCCGGAGTCAGCGAGCGCGAAGCCGGTTTCGCCGTCGCCGGCGACATGGGCGGTATGTCCGGCCTCGGTAAAGGCCTTCTGGAGGTAATCGGCCGCTTCGCGATCGTCTTCTATGACGAGAATCTTCATGGGACCGTTATACGCGATTTCGCTGGAAGATTGAGTGGCCGGCATAGGCATCATGGCCTCAAGGTGTATCGCCAACAAAATGATTCAAGAACTAGCAGTAAGTCTTTGTTTTAATGTTATTGGCGTCGAGCCGCCGCATCCTCGATTTGGCGACATGCTTTGTTGTTTGAGCATGTCGTCATCCCAAAACCGCTTCACACTTTGGGCGACTGCTCTGTTGTTCGAGCGGCAGCGGGCGATGGGCGCCCGCTGCCGCTGGGGCGGAACACGATGACTGACTAACGTATTCAAGCCCCGTGCTTTCCCATGCGACGGTTCGGGGTGTTTGAAACCGCCGCATCGGAAAAGTCTGGAACGTCAGCCCTTGGCGACAGGCAGCGCGACGAAGCGGTTGCTGTCGTCGCGGGTGATCTGCATCAGTACCGCCTTGCGGCCCGACTTCACCGCGTCGGCCATGGCCTTGGCGACGTCCTCGGTGCCATTGACCTCCGTCGAATTGACCGAGGTGATGACATCGCCGGCCTGGATGCCGCGATCGGCGGCATCGCTGTCGGGATCGACATCGGTCACCACAAGCCCTTTGCCATCGTCGGACCTGGTGACGGTGAGACCGAGGTCGGCCAGCGTATCGGCCTTTGGCGGAGCCGAAGGCTGCTGGTCGGCCGAAGCCTGCTTGTCACTCGAAGGCAGCGTGCCGAGGTCGACCTTGACCGTTTCACTCTTGCCGTCACGCCACAGCGTGACGTCGACCGGCTTGCCGGGCGGGTAGGCGCCGATCAGACGGGCGAGTTCCTTCGGCGAAGCGACGTCCTTGCCGTCCACCTGAGTGATGACGTCACCAGCCGATATGCCGGCGTCCTTGCCGGGACCATCGTCCTGGGCGCTGGAAACGAGAGCGCCCTTATCGGACTTCAGCCCGAGCGATTCGGCGATTTCGGAGGTGACCGGCTGGATCTCGACGCCAAGCCAGCCGCGCTGGACGGTGCCGTCCTTCATCAGATCCTGCACGACCTGTTTTGCAGTCGAGGCGGGAATGTCGAAGGCAATGCCGACGCTGCCGCCGGACGGCGAGAAGATCGCGGTGTTGATGCCGACGACCTGGCCGTTGAGGTTGAAGGTCGGGCCACCCGAATTGCCGCGGTTCACCGAGGCATCGATCTGGATGAAGTCATCATAAGGACCGGCGCCGATGTCGCGACCACGGGCCGAGACGATGCCGGCGGTGACCGTGCCGCCGAGGCCGAACGGATTGCCGACGGCCACCACCCAGTCGCCGACGCGAACCTTTGCATCGTCGGCGAAGTCGACATAGGTGAACTTGCCGTCGCCTTCGACCTTGAGCACTGCGAGATCGGTGCGCGGATCTGTGCCGACCAACTTGGCGTCGAGTTCCTGGCCGTCATGCATCACCACCGTGAAGGACGAGCCCTCTCCGACGACATGGTTGTTGGTGACGAGGTAGCCATCCTCGGAGATGAAGAAGCCGGACCCTTGAGCGACCGGCCGTGGCTGGCGGTCACCGCGTCCGAAACGTCGCATTCCATCCCGGCCATCCTGATCGCCAAAGCCACGGAACTCCCTGAAGAAGCGGCGCAATTGCGGATCGTCGGGGAGATTGCCGAAGGCGTCGGGAAGGTCGGAGCCGTCGTCAGCGGTCGATTCTATCTTGGCTTTGACGCGGACACTGACGACCGCCGGCGAAACGCGCTCGACCACGTCGGCGAAGCTCGGGACTTGGGGCGCCTCGACACGCACGGCCTCGGCCAGGACGGGGGCTGTCCCGGTGGCAACCGCGCCGAAGCCGATCGCGCCGGCAATGGCCACTGATGCGGCGGCAGCCATCAGGCGTTTGCGGGTGCGGGAATGTGAATTGGGGGCAATATTCATGGGTCTCGTATCCTCTTTCAAGGGATGCGCTTCGGTCGGCATCCTCGGCCAAGAGAAATAGAGGCGCGCACATTACGGCGCCATTTCCAGTGCATGAAACTTTGGTAATGTTTGCAGGCACCAACCCTTTGGTTGCGCCCGCCCGTTGCCCTATGTTGTACACAGTTCAGCACAAGGCTTTCACCATGACCGCAAGCGCCACCATGACGATTCGGGTTTCGTCCGAAACCAAGCTGAAGCTGGAGCGGATCGCCGCCGACACGCGGCGCAGCAAATCCTTTCTCGCGGCCGAGGCGATATCGGCCTATGTCGATCGCGAGCTTGAGATCATCGAAGGCATCAAACGCGGCATGGCCGATGCGGCAGCTGGCCGTGTCGTGCCGCACGACGAAGCCATGGCGGAAATCGACGCCATCATCGAAGCGTCGGAAGCCAGGCGCGCAGACAAGGCTTGAAGCGGTTCGTCACCTGGTCGCGAGACATCGTGACACGGCCGTGGCCTTGGCGGCGGGGCGGCCGGGCCGAATTAGTTACCCAGCACCTTGTCCAACGTTGCCTTCTCCTCGGCTGTGAGCATGGCCGCAGGCGCCGATCGGCGCGACCGGGCGGTCAGCACGATGAAAATCCCGCCGGCAAGCAGCAGAAGGACCGGCGTGCCCCACAACAGCGCATTGCGCAGGCTGAAGCGCGGCTTCAACAGCACGAACTCGCCGTAGCGGGAAACGATGTAATCGATCACCTGCCGGTCGGTATCGCCGGCGACCAGGCGCTGGCGCACCAGCACGCGCAGGTCGCGGGCAAGGTCGGCATCGGATTCGTCGATCGACTGGTTCTGGCAAACCATGCAGCGCAGCTCTTCCGAAAGCGTCCGCGCCCGCGCCTCGAGCGCCGGGTCGGCCAGAACCTCGTCCGGTTTCACCGCAAGTGCGGCGCCGGCAAACAACAGCGTCAGCAGCAGGATCAGGGAGGCCAGCGAAATTCTTGCGGTCATGGCAGGCTCGCCGAAGGCATGGCGCCCGCCGATCTGCGGCGGCGCGACGGTGCGCCGACGCGCAGCCGCCGGTCCATCAGCGACATCGCAGCACCTGCCATCATGACAAGGGCGCCGCCCCAGATCAGCGTCACCAGCGGCTTCCACCACAGCCGCACCACGACGGAGCCGTCGGTCGCCTCGTCGCCAAGCGATAGGTAGAGCTGGCTGAAACCGATCGTCTTGATACCCGACTCGGTCGTCGTCATCTGCCGGACCGGATAGGAGCGCTTGGACGAGGTGATCACGGCGGTGGTGCTTCCAGCAGCGCCGAGCAGGGCGAAGCGGCCGCGATCCTCGCTGTAGTTAGGCCCCTGGGCCGGATAAAGCCCTTCGAAGCGCAGTGTGTGGCCGGACAGTTGCACGGTCTCGCCGGCACGCATCGACAGTATCTTCTCGGTGCCGAAGCAAAGTGTGCCGACGATGCCCAGCGTCGTCAGCCCAAGACCGAGATGGGCGAGCGCGGTGCCGAAGACCGAACGCGGCAGGCCGGCGAAGCGCCTGAGCATGACGCCGGGCGCGACACTGCCAAGGCCGGACTTGACGGCAATATCGGTGAGCGCGCCGCAGATCAGCCAGAAAGCCAGGCCGACGCCAAGTGTTGCGAACACCGACGCGCCGTCGATGAACAAGGCCGTCACCAGCACGGCCAGAAGCGCGGCGGCGAAGGCCGCCATCAGCCGCTGGGCGACGGCGAAAATATCGCCGCGCTTCCAGGCCAGAAGCGGCCCGAACGGAACCGCGACCAGGAGCGGCACCATCAGCGGGCCGAACGTCAGGTTGAAGAACGGCGCGCCGACCGAAATCTTGTCGGCCGAAACGGCCTCGACGACCAGCGGATAGAGCGTGCCGATCAGCACGGTGGCGGTGGCCGTGGTCAGGAACAGATTGTTGAGGACCAGCGCCCCTTCGCGCGAGATCGGATGAAACAGGCCGCCGGCCGTCAACCTCGAGGCGCGAAAGGCGAACAACGCCAGTGAGCCGCCGATGAACAGTGTCAGGATGCAGAGAATGAACACGCCGCGCGTCGGATCGGTGGCGAAGGCGTGGACGGAGGTGAGCACGCCGGAGCGCACCAGGAAGGTGCCGAGCAGCGACAGCGAGAAGGTCAGGATCGCCAGCAACAGCGTCCAGATCTTCAGGGCCGAGCGCTTTTCCATGACGATCGCCGAATGGAGCAGCGCGGTGCCGGCCAGCCAAGGCATGAACGAGGCGTTCTCGACCGGATCCCAGAACCAGAAACCGCCCCAGCCAAGTTCGTAATAGGCCCAGTAGGAACCCATGGCGATGCCGCCGGTCAGGAACATCCACGCGACCAGCGTCCATGGCCGCACCCAGCGCGCCCAGGACGCGTCGATGCGGCCTTCGATGAGGGCGGCGACCGAGAAGGAAAAGCAGATCGAGAAGCCGACATAGCCGAGGTAGAGCAGCGGCGGATGGATGGCGAGGCCGAGATCCTGCAGGATCGGGTTGAGATCGCGGCCCTCGATCGGCGCCGGATTGAGCCTGGCGAACGGGTTGGACGTCGCCAGGATGAACAGCAAGAAGGTGGCGCCGATCGCGCCTTGCACGGCCAGCACGTTGGCTCGAAGGGTCGCTGGAAGATTGCTGCCGAAAGCAGCGACGAGCGCCCCGAAGAAGCTCAGGATCAGCACCCAGAGCAGCATCGAGCCCTCGTGATTGCCCCATGTGCCGGTGATCTTGTAGATCAGCGGCTGCAGCGAATGCGAGTTGTCCCAGACGTTGGCCACCGAAAAGTCGGACGTCGCATAGGCCGTCGCCAGCGCCGCGAAGGACAGAGCGGTCAAGGCGAAGCCGGTCACCGCGACCGGACCGCCGACGGCCATCATCTTCTGGCTGTTGATACGCGCGCCGAACAGCGGCACCAGCGCCTGCACCAAAGACAGCGCGAACGCCAGGACCAGCGCGAAATGTCCGGTTTCAACCATTGTGGCCAAGCCCGCCAGGTTTTTGCTTTGCCGCAGGGTCTTGCCGCAAAATCGTGGGAACCCTCGGGTCAAGCCCGAGGGCAGGCTTTTGCGGAACCTGCTTAGTCACTTTTTGCTCTCCTGCCACACGCCCCTGGACTTGAGGCCGTCGGCCACCTCCTTGGGCATATAGTTCTCGTCGTGCTTGGCCAGCACGCTGTCGGCGACGAAGACGCCGTCCGGGCGAAAAATGCCTTCAGTGATGACGCCCTGCTCCTCGCGGAAAAGGTCGGGAAGAATGCCGGTGTAGGTAACCTTGACCTGCTTCTGGTTGTCGGTCACCGAAAAGGCGACGGTGGTCCCCTGACCGCGCTCGATCGTGCCTTTTTCGACGAGGCCGCCGAGCCTGATACGCTGCCCGGGCTGCAGGCTGGCGGCGGTCAGGTCGGCGGGCATGTAGAAGTAGGAGGCCTTCTGGCCGAGCGCGTAGAAGGTCAGGCCGGTGGCGGCACCGAGGAAGGCCAACCCTCCGGCGATCACCGACAGTCGTTTCTGCTTGCGCGTCATTTTTTACTCCGTCGCCGTCAGGCCAAGCGAGACGGCAAAGGCGATGAATTTCTTCGCTTCGTCACTATCGGGGCCAAAAACGGCGATACCGCGATTGAGCGCGTCGCGCGCCTGATCGGCCTTGCCCAGCACGACATAGGAACGAATAAGCTGCATCCATCCTTCCGCATCGCGCGGGTTTTGCCGCAGTTTTTCGTCAAGCCCCGCAACCATGGTGTTGATCATCGCTTCCCTATCCTGCGGCGACATCGACGCGGCGGCATCGACATCCCCGGCGTTCGGGCCTTTTGCAGGCACTCCCGAAGCGACGCTGCGCCTGGCGGATTCGGCCAGTGCCTGCTCGACGGCGCCGCGCCAGGGCGAGTCCTGTGGCAAGGCCGCGAGCATTTTCTGCCAGCCAATCGTCGCCTCCTCGATGCGGCCTTCCTGCGCCATGCCCATCGCCAGATAAAAGCTGGCCTTCGGATTCGCCGGATCGAGCTTCAGCGCCGCCTCGAAGGCTGCCTGAGCATCGGCCGAGATAATGCCGCCCGCTTCGCTGGCGATCGCCTCGCCGAGGCCGGCCTGGCGAGTTGCGCTGTCGCCGTCGAGGCGAATGGCGTTGCGGTACGCCGTCACCGCGTCGGAGAACCGCTGCATGCGCTGATAGATTGGCGCCAGCACGTCCCAACCCTTGGCATCGGACGGGTTGGCGGCAAGGTGGGCCTCGGCGCGTGCCACCAGTTCGTCGACCGAACTGTCGGCGGGATTCTTGGCCAGTCGCTCGCTGAGCGGCTGCGACGGCAGATCGGGCGAGCCGAGTTGGCTGTACAAGCCCCAGCTGACCAGCGGGACCGCCAGGACCGCAGCCGTCGCAACCAGCCTGGTCGCCATCGACGGCTGCCGCGCCGCTGCCTTGTCGGCGGCATTGTCCAGGCGAAGGATGCGACGGGCGATCTCCGCACGCGCCTCTTCGGCCTCGGCCGGCTGGATCAGGCCACGCGCCACGTCGCGGTCAAGCTCGGACAACTGGTCGCGATAGACTTCAAGGTCATGATCGCTGCTCGCCGAACCACCCTTCGGGCCGCCGGCCAGCGGCAGCAGAACCGCCAGGCTTGCACCCAGCGTGAGAATGGCGGCTATGACCCAGAACAGCATGCTTCTTCCAATAACGGCAGAGCCCTGCCCTGCCAACACAGGCGTCCTGCGACGCTTTGACGGCAGATGCGTCGCATGTCCTTGATTGATGTCAACCGGACCTAAAGCGCGTCGCGTTCGACCGGCGTCATGCGACGCGCCTTAGATAGTTGTTTTCATGCATGTCGTCATCGCAAAACCGCCGCACACCCCGGGGCAGGTCCCGAGGGCACGCTTTTGCGCGAATTCTTGTTTTTATGCATGTCGTTATCGCAAAACCGCTGCACACTTTTGCGCGACATGCATTATCCGGCCGGTCGTTACGTCAGCGGCGTCCAGCTGCCATCGGCGTTGCGGCAAGCGGTTCCGCGCGCGGTGGCGCCGGCGGCGCCGGTGAACACCGTATGGGTGTATTGTCGGCAGTCCTGCGAGCCGACGCGATAGGGCTGGGCGGGCACGACTTCACCGAAATGCGCCGACCGATCGCTCTTCCACGTCACCTTCTGGCTGCTCGCCGTGTACTCGAGCGCCCTGTATTCCGCCTCCAGCGCCTTGCGCTTTTCAGGGCCGCTCAAGCCGGTACCGATCGATCCGCTGACGAGGCCGCCGCCCATGGCGGAAATGACCGTCGTCGCGATCTTGCCTTCACCTGGCGGCGTTGCGGCCGGCTGCGGCGCCACCGTGGGGCCAGGGTTGCTGCCCAGCGTCGTGCAGCCGGACACGGCCAGCAGTGCGGAGACGAGCGCGACGCGAATCTTCATGCCAAAAACCGGTCTCTTGAGTTAAAGCTGGGGGCCGCGCCATCGGGGAAGTCGGCGTGGCCATAGTGTCGATGTTTGTCGGAAATTTGGCCGCGGCCGACGGCTCCGGGACCAGTCGACATGCCGCCATATCACGCACCGTCGATCAATGTCGACTGGCCCAGCAAAAGCATAGGCCTAGTGAAGGCTCCGCAATCGAACCACCGCCTTCAACCCGCCCATGCTGGACCGTTCCAGAGCCAGAACGCCTCCGTATTCGTTGACGAGGTCGGCGACAATGGCAAGTCCAAGCCCGGTGCCCGGCCTTGTCTCGTCGAGACGCCGTCCGCGCTTCAGCGCCTCGCGTGCCTTGTCTTCTGGAATGCCCGGGCCGTCATCCTCGATGCTGATCTCGAACAGGATGACAGCACCCTCCTTGCCGGAGCCAGTCTTCTTGCCGGGGATTGGCGCCACCGATACCGCGACCGCGCTCTTTGCCCATTTCATGGCGTTGTCGAGCAAATTGCCAAGCAATTCTTCCAGATCCTCGCGTTCGCCGGCAAAGACGATATCGACTGCCGGCAGCGAAAGCGAGAGAGCGGTCTGCGGATTGAGTTTTTGCAGCACGCGCACCATGCGCTGGACCAGCGGCGCCACCGGCGTACGGTAGACGACGCTGTCACGTTGCGCCGCAACGCGGGCGCGCTGCAGATAATGGTCGATCTGCTTCTGCATCGAGGCGGCCTGTTCGGCTATGAGCTGGCCCCTGACGCCGCCGAGCGCCCGTCCCTCGTTGATCAGCACCGCCAGCGGCGTCTTCAGCGAATGGGCGAGGTTGCCGACCTGCGTCCGCGAGCGCTCGACGATACGCTTGTTGTTTTCGATCAACGCGTTGGTCTCGTTGGCGAGCGGCTCGATCTCGGCAGGGAAGCGACCGTCGAGCTTTTGCGCGGTTCCTTCGCGCACCATGGCGAGAGCGTCCCTGACCCGGCGCAATGGCTGCAGGCCCAGCAGGATGGCGATGGCGTTGATGGCGATCATGCCGACGCCGAACAGCGAAAGATAGGTCAGCAGGCGACGCTGAAAGGCGCTTATCTCCTGCTCGAGCTCGGTCCGGTTGCCCATGACGCGGAAGCGCGCGGCGCGATTTTTCGCGTCGAGAACGAACTCGCTCTCGAACACTTCCAGTTCCTCGCCATCGATGCCTTCTGTCGTATAGCTGCGCTGGAAGCTGGCATTGAAAGGAACCTCGGCGACGCTTGGCGACAGGATCGCCTTGGTCATCGAGGAGGAGTGCAACTCACCACTCACGCCTTCCGACGCAGGCTCCACCGACCAGTACCAGCCGGAATTCGGCTCCGAGAACCGAAGGTCGCCCAGGTCGGGAGCGCCGGTCAGCGAACCGCCTTCGGACACGCCGACCGAGCCGATCAGATTGAACAGATGCGCCGACAGCAGGCTGTCGAAACCGCGCTCGCTCGCCTGGCGATAAAGGGTGGTGATCAGCGTGAAGATGACAACCAGGGTGAGTATCGCCCAGACCGTGGAAAAGGCGATCACCCGGAACGCCAGCGAACGCGGCCCGAACCGCAGGGAAAGCGGCGTCCTTGCAGTCTGTCTGAGCGGTTCCGCCTTACGCCTCCGGCTCACGCATCCGATAGCCCATGCCGCGAACGGTTTCTATCATGTCGATGCCCATCTTCTTGCGAAGCCGCCCGACAAAGACCTCGATTGTGTTGGAATCGCGGTCGAAATCCTGATCGTAAAGGTGCTCGACCAACTCGGTTCGGGACACGACCTCGCCCATATGGTGCATCAGATAGGCAAGCAGGCGAAATTCGTGCGACGTCAGCTTCAACGGCACGCCGTCGACATCGGCCTTGGAGGCTTTGGTGTCGAGCCGCAGCGGTCCGCAGGTCAGTTCGGACGACGCATGGCCGGCCGCGCGCCGGATGAGCGCTCGGACCCTGGCCAGCACCTCTTCGATGTGGAACGGCTTGGTGACATAATCGTCGGCGCCGGCGTCGATGCCGGAGACCTTGTCGCTCCAGCGATCGCGCGCCGTCAAAATCAGGACCGGCATCTTGCGGCCGCCGCGCCGCCAGCGTTCGACCACGCTGATGCCGTCCATCTGCGGCAAGCCGATGTCGAGCACCACGGCGTCATAGGGCTCGGTGTCGCCGAGGAAATGCCCTTCCTCACCGTCGAAAGCCCGGTCGACAACATAGCCGGCATCGACCAGCGCGTCTGATATCTGCCGGTTCAGATCCTTGTCATCTTCGACGACGAGTACGCGCATGCGGGAATCATACCCAGTTGAAGAATCGGCCTGTTGAAAAATCGGCCTGTTGAGGAGCTGGACGTCAGATATAGGCCGATTCCAGCGCCTGGGATACGGCAGGCATCAGTTCAGCGGAACGACGATCTCCGTGCGGCGCGGACGCTGCCCATCCTTGCCCGGAACCAGCACGACGATGACGCAGACCGGCTGGCCACCGCGCGTCGACTGCGACGCCTTGGCCAGCGTGCCGCCATTCTGCTCGGCGACCTGCTGACCGATCGCGTAGCAGTCGGAGGCGGCCAGGACGACCGGCAGCGCCGTCGCCTGCGACGCAAACAGACCGGCAGCGCAGAGAGCAAGTGTCGCGGTTGGGAAGTGGGAGCGAAGCGTTTTCATGATCAGCGTCCTAACGCATCGGTGCTGAACGTGATATGAACATTGCCTGCAACACATGCCTGTCTCACCCCCTGAAATGCGACACAACCAACCCCGGTGATTTGGCCGCCCCAACCCGGCAAATCCAGGCGCCAGTCTAGACTGTGTTGCAGCCTTATTGAAAGCGCGTCAGGCGTTTTCTTCCGTCACGGCAAGAAAGCGCAGCAGCCCGTGACAGGCTGAAAGATCCTGGTCGTAACGGACCTCGGTGAATTCGAGCCTGAGATTGACGCGGTGATGCTCGTCGAGCGCGAGCGCCGCATCCTGGAGGCGGGCGCTGACCATGTCCATCACGTCGAGCATTTCTTTCCTGGCCTCGGATTTCGACCAGAAATGCAGAGTGAAAAGCTGCTCGGCGTCTTTCTCCCTGCCTGTTACCCAATCATAGACGCTGGTCCGGCCGAACGTCACATAGGGAAACGGGATGTTTTCCGGGACATGGTCGAATAGTTTTGCGCCGCCCAGCGCCGCTGACAGGGAACCGTCAGCGTCCAGCGCCTGGAACAAGGCCTTCTGCAACGCGGCAGCCGGCGCGGTCATTGTTTTCTCCCTCGCCCGTCGCGGCCGAACAGGCCTTCACCCGACAGATTCCGCCTGCAGCGTAGCCGCGTTGAAATTCTGCCGCCAGATCCCGGGATTTCCAAGGCCGCGATCGCGCGGACAGCCGGGATTTATCGAAAATCGGCTGCGGTCAGCACATACATGCTCTTGCCGGTACGGGTATAAGCGTTCCTTGCGACGTCATGTATGGGACCGACGGCCGAATCGAAGGCGGCGAGATATGTGGCTTCAGCTGTCGCCGTCCCCGGCGGCGCCGTCGAGATGGCGTCTGCATGGACAAAGAAAGAGATCTGGCACATGCCATCATAGCCGACGAAGCGGATCCGCCGGCTCGCCTCGTCGTAGCTTCGGCTTAGGTTTGGAAATGTCAGGCTCATGACTTGATGCCGTCAAGCGGCCCCCGCTTTCTTGCCTGCCGCCCGCTTTTTCTTGGGAGCGACGGGATTAAGGGCTTCCGCCGCACGGTCGGCCTCTTCCTTGGCCAGCCGCAGCGCCCGCAACTTTTCGGTCTTGATGGTCCTGGCCTTGGCCTCGGAAATATATTCGGCCGTAGCCTGGTTTCGCTCGGCGGTTTTCTTCTGCTTCTCCATGAAGCGCGCTTCAGCTTTTTCCATGATATTCTGATTGGGTTCCGCCATCGATAAAATCTCCTTTTCGCTGAGGTGATGAAAATTAGTTTCTCTCCTAAAATAGGAACTCGGAACGGAAAAACCAATTTTCAGAATGTTTTTGAACGATCAAATGCCTGAAAGACATCATGAAATAATACTAGAAATTGCATTCGCATCGACCCCAAATGCCGTACCGACTGCTCATATACCCCGCTCCGATCAGCGCTGGATCGGGAACCGCCCTCGCCGGCCCTGCTGGCTTCAGGCTGACGGTTTTTTGCCTCGGCAGTCCGGCAAACTCGAGCTCACGCTGCGGACGAGGACGAGCATGGCCTCCACCGCCTCCTCGTCCGACAGGCCCTGGTTCTCAACAAGCGATCTCCACGTCGTGAAGTCGAGCGCATGCCCTATCGCGGCAACGAGCAACCTTGCAGTTCCGCTATCTAGGTCGAGCCAGCCTTCTTCAAGGATCGCGACGCCGTTTGCGAGAACCTGTTGCCGGCGGGCCAATGCCGCGGCAACAACCGGCATTTCGGCATCGCGAGACAGATTTGCGAGGAGTTGCCGCTTTCGCCTGTAATAGCTGTAGGATTGAAGGAGCGCCGTCCGGAGCCGGGCTTCCGGTTCGACGATCGATCGCCAGGCCTCGGGACTTGGAGGAGGGTCCTGACCGAAGGAATATGCCGAGCAGGCATTGAAGACCGCTTCCTCATCGGGAAAATGGCGGTAGACGGTCAGCCGCTGCACCCCCGCTTTCTCGGCGATGGCGCTCACGGTTGTTCGCGACGGACCCACCGAGCTGTGCAGCTCGAATGCCGCGCGAGCGAGCGCAAGATGGGTCTCGGCCTGTTTGACCGCGCGCCGCTGCAATCGATATGAGCGCTGCTGGCCTTCTTTCAGTGAACTCACGTGGTCACCGATATTGACATGGGTTTGAATGACGCCTAGAAATGAGTGATCGGCAGCGTACACCCATTTTCAGGAGGATGATATGGAACGCGCATTGCCTGACTCGGCCCTCCAACACACGACAGCTCATCCGACTGCCAACCAGGCATCGGGGCCTATCACGATTCAGCCCGGGGCCGGCGACCGCTTCGATCTGGGCGGTTTCGGCATCCGCTGGAAGATCGACGGGTTCCACACCGGCGAGCGCTTCTCCATCGTGCACCATCCGCTGGCGCCCCGTGCACTGGCGGCGCCGTTGCACAGGCATCACCGCGAAGACGAATATTCGTATGTGGTGAGCGGCAATCTGGGCGCGTTGCTTGGCGACGACGTCATTACTGCCGAGCCGGGCACATGGGTGTTCAAGCCGCGGGGCCAGTGGCATACGTTCTGGAATGCTGGCGACACACCGTGCGAAATTATCGAAGTAATTTCGCCGGCGGGATTTGAGAACTATTTCCGCGAGTTGGCAGCGATCTGGCCAGACAGGACAAAGTCGGGTGAACTATTACAAAAGTACCAACTGGATATGGACTTCGAGAGTGTTCCAGACCTCTGCGCCCGTTTTGGACTGACGTCCGCCCGCCCCGCCGCAACGATCCGCGCCGAGGATAGCGGATGACGGCGCAGCGCCTCCGCCCCGATTTCGCAGCGATAGACGAACGAAACGGGCGACCGCCGAAAGGGCAAGGCGCAGGCATGCACGGTTAGGGCTCACGGCCGCCACCTGTTCGTGCAGGGACTGCACTGATCTCATGACACCGGCGCTGCGCCACCCTCTTCCATGCGCCGCGCAATGAATTCGTCGAGAACACCTGATGTGGCAGCGGCGCAAGCCGGCGGCCGAAAATCGGCCAGCAGCCGTTTCCAGATGCCGGTGGCGCGCTCGGTGGCGGTTCTTGACCCGGCCTGCGTCCAGTTGCCGAAATTCGACCAGTCGGCGACCAGCGGTTCGTAGAATGCGGTGCGGTAGCGCGCCAATGTGTGCCCGGCCGAGAAGAAATGCCCGCCCGGCTGCACTTCGGCGATGGCCTCGAAGCCGATCGCGGCCTCGTCGCCGGGCGTCGCGGCGCAGAGTTCCGCGATGGTCTGCAGCGCCTCGATATCGGTGATCAGCTTCTCGAACGAGACGCTCAACCCGCCTTCGAGCCAGCCCGCAGCATGGATGCAGACCGTCGCGCCGGCGAGCACCGAACCCCATAGCGCGAACTGCGTTTCGTGGGCTGCCTGCGCGTCCGAAATGTTGGCGGCACTGCCGCCGCCGGACCGCCAGGGAAGGCCGGTGAAGCGTGCAAGCTGACCGGCGCCGAGCGTCGCCTTGACGTGCTCCGGCGTGCCGAAGGCCGGCGCCCCGGACTTCATGTCGACATTGGAGGAGAAGGAGCCATAGACCACCGGCGCGCCCGGCCGCACGATCTGGGCCAGCGTCAGCCCGGCCAGCGCTTCGGCGTGCTGCAGCGTCAGCGCGCCGGCTACGGTGATCGGCGCCATGGCGCCGGCCAGGCAGAAGGGCGTGATGATCAGCACCTGCCCCGCCTTGGCAAAGTCGATGATGCCTTGCGCCATCGGAATGTCGAGTTGACGCGGCGAGTTGGTGTTGATGACGGTGTAGCAATGAGCGCCCGAACGGAATTCGTCCTCGGACAGGCCGCGCGCCAGCCGCAGCATCTCGAAGCCGTCCTCGACCTGCGGCGTGCCGCGCGCGAAGACGAACGGCAGCTTGTCCGACAGCGTCAACTGCGCGCGGTTGACGGCATAATGGCGGAAGCGGTTGTCGATGTCCTGCGGCTCGATGCAAGGTCCCAGCATGTGCAGCACATCGAAATGCTGCACCAGGCGGATGAGATCCTCGAAAGCGGCAAGCGTTCCCGGCCGCCGGCCGTGCTCCAGATCGGTGACGTTCGGCGCCCCGGATCCTGCCAGGAACGTCATCGAGCCGAGTTCGAGCGTCAGGTCGCGGGCACGGTCACCGGCATGGACGCGGATCGATTTCGGCGCCGAGCCCAGCGCCGCCGAGACGATATCGCGGCCGATGCGCACCATCTGGCTGTCCTCGTCGACCAGCGCGCCGGCACGGGCAAGAATGGCGCGCGCCTCCGGCAGCAGCACCTTGGCGCCGAGTTGCTCGAGCACGCGCAGCGCCGTGTCGTGGATCGCGGCGACCTGGTCGGCCGAAAAGATCGGCTGCGGCAGGAACGGGTTCTTCAGCGAACGATAGTCCGGCCGGCGGCTGCTCTCGCTGCCGGCCTCGCCGGTTCGTCCGCGCCTGCGTTCGCGCCTGAGGTTGCGTGCGGCGTCATCGACCATGGCGGATACTCCTCATTACCGTATTGCCCTGCGTTGCGGATCGTAGGCAGGAGCCGCGATGACGCGCGTTGGCCGCTCGGCCCAGTTCGTTGAGGCAGACAGGATACTTGCACTGTACATATGTGTCTAGTACGGTTGTATGCAGTTCGCCCTCATGCCTATTGTGCGGTCATGACCATGATTTCTCCGCAGGACGAGCCGGCGTCCGGCAACACCAAGGTGACGCGCCTGGACTGGATCAATCTTGCGCTCCAGACACTGATTTCAGACGGCATCGCAAGCGTGCGCGTGCTGCCGCTTGGCCAGAAACTCGGCGTATCGCGCTCAAGCTTCTACTGGTATTTCGAGAGCCGTCAGGACCTGCTCGACCAGTTGCTTGCGCATTGGCGAGACACCAACACCAAGTCGATCATCGAACGCGCGCAGCGGCCGGCCGAAAGCATCATCATGGGGGTCATGAACGTGTTCGAATGCTGGGCGGACGAGCGCCTGTTCGATCCCAGGCTCGACTTCGCCATCCGGGAATGGGCGCGTCGCTCCGAGGACGTGCGCCGGGCCATCGACCAGGCCGACAATGACCGACTGGGTGCGATCCGCGACATGTATCGCCGGCATGGCTACGGCGAAGAGGATGCCTTCATCCGCGCGCGTGTGCTCTACTACATGCAGATCGGCTATTATGTGCTCGACCTCAAGGAACCGGTCGAGGCGAGGGTCAGTCATCTCGCCGCCTATCTGCGCAGTTTCACCGGCCAGGAGCCAAGCGATGCCGACGTGGCGCATTTCATGCGCTTTATCGCGGCGCGTTAAGTGAGTGCGAGGTGGCGGAGGTGGCAGGCCCGACCCTGGTATCAACAAACTGTACCGCGAAAGCCCCCTCACCCTTGTGAGCGAGGCCAAAATGGACAAATAGTCTGGTAGGAGTGCCGCTTCTCAGTGGGAGGCGTAGCCGCAGCCGGATCTTGGAATGGCCAGTCCTTTGAAAACACGCAGGAGAAGGGGTCCGATTGCCGCAAGACTGCTGGCGGCGGATGCGTGGTTCGATTCCTCGCTCTACGAGACCGGCTTCAAGGTGCGCCGGTTCTGGGAAGCGGCCACCATTTTTTTCCGGCGCTTCCGCGTCTCCGGCTGGCGCCGCGGCATCATCGAACTGTTGAGCGAAGGTTTCACGCTCGGCGCCGGCGGCATCGTCGTCATGCTGGCGCTCGCCTTGCCGGCCTTCCAGGAAACCGCCGGCGACTGGCGCGCCCAGGGCGATTTCGCCATCACCTTCCTCGACCGCTACGGCAATGAGATCGGCCAGCGCGGCATCATCCAGCGCGATTCGGTGCCGGTCGACGAGATGCCCGACCAGGTCATCAAGGCGGTGCTGGCCACCGAGGATCGGCGTTTCTTCGATCACTACGGCATCGACGCGCTCGGCCTGTCGCGCGCAATCTTCGCGAACGTGCGGGCGAATTCCGTGGTGCAGGGCGGCTCGAGCATCACTCAGCAGTTGGCCAAGAACCTGTTCCTGACCAATGAACGGACGTTGGAGCGCAAGGTCAAGGAAGCCTTCCTGGCGCTGTGGCTCGAGGCCAATCTGTCGAAGAAGGAGATCCTGCAGCTCTATCTCGACCGCGTCTATATGGGCGGCGGCACGTTCGGCATCGAAGCGGCCGCCGATTTCTATTTCGGCAAAAGCGTCAAGGATGTGAACCTCGCCGAAGCGGCGATGCTGGCCGGCCTGTTCAAGGCACCGACCAAATACGCGCCGCACATCAACCTGCCTGCTGCCAGGGCGCGGGCCAATGTGGTGCTGTCGAATCTCGTCGAAGGCGGCTTCATGAGCGAGGGTCAGGTGCTGCAAGCGCGGCTGCATCCGGCTGAAATCGTCGACCGCGGCGAGCAGAAGAGCCCGGATTACTACCTCGACTGGGCATTCGAAGAGGTCAAGAAGATCGCCGCGAAGTCCGGCCAGCATTCGCTGGTCGCCCACACCACTTTCGATGCCAACATCCAGAAGGCGGCGGAAGAATCAATGGAGTTCCATCTCCGCCAGTTCGGCAAGGAATACAACGTCACCGAAGGCGCCATGGTCGTCATCGAAACCAATGGCGCAGTCAGGGCGATCGTCGGCGGCCGCGACTACGGTGCCAGCCAGTTCAACCGCGCCACCAAGGCGCTGCGCCAGAGCGGCTCATCGTTTAAACCCTACGTATACGCAACGGCGATGGAGCACGGCTTCACGCCGGACTCCGTCGTTTCCGGCGCGCCGATCTCCTGGGGTGCCTGGTCGCCGCACAATTACAATGACGGACGGGCCGGCAAGGTCACGCTGATCACGGCGATGGCCAAATCGGTCAACACCGTGCCGGTGCGGCTTGCCAAGAATCATCTCGGCATCAAGCCGATCAAGGCGATGGCGGAAGCCATGGGCGTCGAATCGCCGCTCGAATCGCACAAGACGATGGTGCTCGGCACATCGGGCATGACCGTGATGGACCAGGCGACAGGCTTTAGCGTGTTCGCCCAGAACGGCTTTGTCGGCTCCCGGCATGGCGTCACCCAACTCGTCACCCGTACCGGCGAGGTGGTTTACGATTTCGCCAAGGATGCGCCGCCGCCGCGCCGTGTGCTCTCGGAGCAGGCGCTGAAATCCATGAACACCATGCTGGCGGCGGTGCCGGTGATGGGCACGGCGCGGCGCGCTGCGCTTCCCAATATCGTTTCGGCCGGCAAGACCGGCACAACGCAGTCTTACCGCGACGCCTGGTATGTCGGCTTTACCGGCAACTACACGGCTGCCGTGTGGCTCGGCAATGACGACTTCACCCCGACCAACAACATGACCGGCGGCTCGCTGCCGGCGATGGTTTGGCAGCGGCTGATGGTCTATGCGCACCAGAATATCGACCTCAAGCCGATCCCCGGCCTCGATCATCCCTTCGTCGACGAAGAGATCGCCGCCAAGGCCGAGGAAGCGGAAAAGAAGAATGCCGAGCAGACAGCGGCCGACACCGCTGCCGAGCGGCCGCCGGTGCTGTCCAGCCAGACGACGCGGGCGCTCAGGGACATCACCAGGCTGTTCCAGTCGGCGCCCGTCCTCCAGGCGCCTGCGACACCGGAGACGCTGTCGGCGCTTTGATGCCGGCACGACGGGCCAGGCCATCCCTCGCGCCGCAATTCCACAGAGGTCCGCTTGCCATGGCCCCCTGCCCCGCGATATCCCCGAGCGGCACTCCTCTTGCCCGCGGCTCTTCATGCTCAAGAACGCATTCCTGACGCTCCTCGCGCTTGCCATAGCCATCGGCGGCGGCGGCGGCAGCGTCTGGTACGCTCTCAAGACGCAGGATGGCATTGGCGCGATCAGGATCGGCCAATGGACGGCGTTTCCCGATATCGGCACGCAGACGGCGGATCCTTATTCGAAAGCCCGCGTGGCGCGCGAGGGTGTCCTTGCACTCGGGCAGGCAGAAGGCCTGTCGTTTATCGCCGAACGCGATTCCGATGGCGAACTATTGAAACGCCAATGCGCCTATGAAATCGAAGGCGGATTTCCCACAGCCCGGTTCTGGACCCTCTATGCCGCCGATCGGTCGCTCGGCGTGGTCGAGACCGGCAAGCCAAGGCTTGCGGCACTTCAGTCCTACCAGGTGCTGCGCCAGCCCGACAATTCCGTGCTTATTTCCGTCAGCAACCGCCCCGCGCCCGGCAACTGGCTGCTTTCCGACGGCTTCGGCCGGATGTATCTCGTGCTGACATTCTACGACACGCCGATCGCCAGCAGCACGGGCCTTTCGGATGTCACGCTGCCGCAGATCGTGAAGGTCGGCTGCAATGCGTAGGCTGCTGCACGCGATCCTGCTCGGCCTGCTTGGCGCCGGCATCGTACACATCATCGTGCTGCTGCTCGCCCCGGAATTTTCCGAACGCAATGCCTGGTCGCGGCTGGCCATGGCCTCCAACCTTTATCGGATGACCAGGCTGGACGCTGAGGCCGGCGGTACGCCTGTGGTGAAATCGGTCGATCCGCTGTTTTATGCTGCGGCTTGCCGCTTCGATCTGTCCGATGGGATGGTTCGGGTGAAGGCACCGGGAAACGTCCCGTTCTGGTCCGTATCGGTCTATGACCGCAGCGGCCATAACATCTACTCCTTCAACGACCACAGTGCGACCGGAAGGGTGCTGGACAGTATCGTACTGACGCCGGCGCAGATGATCGAGATCCGCAGGGATCTCCCGGAGGAATTGCAAGGGGCAATTTTCGTCGAAGCGCCGATCGACGAAGGCATGTTCGTCATCCGCTCCTTCGTGCCCGACGACAGCTGGAAGCCGACCGTGTCGCGGTTTCTCGAGCAGAGTTCCTGCGAGCTGCAGGACTACTGACGTCAACCGAAACATGCCGCCGGTTGAGGCCCGTGCCTTGCGTGCCGCCGCGGCGCTCGTTCAAGGGGATAGAGCATCCTTTGCGCGCCCAGCCAGCCGCGACGCGCTTTAGTGATGCGGAACAGGCAACGTCCCCGACGTCCCCGGCATCGTCCTTGACGAACCCGGCCTGTCCGGACCGGCGCCTGGCCGCGTCTCGCCCGTCAGTGGCGGTTGCTCGTAGCGGACGCCGGGGAAAATGATCACCGCCGCCGGCGCTCCGGTGTTTCGGTCTGCTCGATTGGTTGCCGCCGGTCGCGGCACGAAAGACAGTACCATGCCCATGGTTCGTGCATTCCTCTCGGTTGCCCCGGAGCACAACGCAACGCCTCCAATCTGATTAAGGAGCCAGTAGGTTAACGGAACGCTAACGGATCGCCGCTAATTTGATCTTTGTTCTGAGGTCAGGAAGTCCTGACCCGTGGCAAATGCGAAACCGACACAGTCCCGGTCGAGCATGGTCCAGATTGTGTCGAGTGTCAGGCGTATCCTTCGTGTCATCTGCGGATTTCAGGCAAATCGCTATACGGGCTGAACCGGGAAAGGCCGAAAGGCTGTTCCGCGCCACGGTGTCGGCGTTCTGTTCGCTGACCCGCCCTTCGCGTCGGGAGATCGCGCAACTTGAGGATCTGACGCTGCCGCTTTTCGCCGATGTGTCGGTCGAATCGCGCCGCTACGTCGCCGCCGCCCTTTCCGAATGCGAATATGCGCCCGCTGCGCTGGTCCGGCGGCTTTGCGAGGAGCCGGTCGACGTTGCCGCGCCGCTGCTCATCCGCTCGCGCGCGCTCAGCGATATCGACCTCATCGCGCTGATCGGCCGCCATGGCCTGCCGCATGCGCGCGCCATTGCGCGCCGCAAGGATCTGAACCCGACCATCGCCCACCTGATCAGGGCGCTTGAAAAGCCGACGCTGGTGAGCGTGCGGCAGCCTGAGGCGAACGCCAAGGCGGTGCCCGAAAGCGCCGAAGTCGTCGCCGACAGCCAGCAGGTGCCCGGCGCCGCCGCCGAGACTGCACGGCGCCGGCTGCGGTCGATGATGCGTGATGCCGAAAGCGGCGGCGCGACGATCAATCCGTTCGCCGGCGCTAACACCTATGTCAAACTGCGCGAGACGGCGCTGACCGGCAATGCCGCATTCTTCCAGACAGCACTGGCCGACGCGCTCGAGATCGATTTTTCAACGGCGCGGTCGCTCATCGCGCACCGGAGCTACACGTCGCTGCTGGCCGCCCTGCGCGCGCTCGATCTCGGCGAAGAGAGGGCGTTCCTGATCACCGCCGCCGTCTATCCCACAGAGTTCTCGCATCCGCAGGCCATCCGCATCTTCCTCGACCGCTACCGGCTGCTGCATCGCGACGCAGCGCTGGACAGGCTACGCGGCTGGAAAGCCGAGACACTGTCGAAGGCCATTCGCAATGCCGGACCGATCGCGGCAAACGCCGACGTCCGCAAAGCGCACAGCGACAATGCTGCCGCCAGCCCTAAAGCGCGTCGCGTTTGACCCGCCGTCGCGCCTGAAAAGAGATTCAAGCGAACGCTCTAAGCCTTTGTCTGCATGTCGCTATTGCGACTTGACGGAAAGAAGCTCCTCGACGGGAACCGAGCCGACCTCGATCTCGACCACCCAGATGTCGGGATCGAATTTCTTCTCCCTTTCCAGTCGCCCGTCAAAGACGGCGGCATCGTCGCCGGCGCCGAGCAGACTGAAGTAACGGTCGTCGGGTTTGGCTGAATCGTAGCTCGTCTGCGGCGCCGGGCCAAACAAGGCAATCTCGCCCATGCGGCCACGCGCCAGCACGAAGACGGCGCCGGCCTCGGTTGCGCCGCGCTTGACCACGGCGGCAAAGCCGCCGGCGCCGAAAACCCGGCGCAGCAGGGCCGACACCCACAGATCGGTGGTTACGCGCATGGCAGGATTCCGGACGACATCGGACGGTACTTAGAGCGCTTTGCGTTTGGGTGAAACCAAAACCGCGCGCCTGCGCCCATCAGTTGGTCAGGCCGATCTCGCGCATTTTGACGTAGACGACCTCGTCGGGCTCGCCGGTCTCGGGCAGCCCGAACAGCGACTGGAACTCCCTGATCGCTGCCTTGGTGCGGGCCCCGACCACGCCATCGAGCTTCATGTCGTCATTGCCGAATGCCTTCAACCCGGCCTGGATCTTGATAATGCGGGCGTCGGGTGCCTGCGCCGGCGCATCTGCCGGCGAAGCCGAGACGGGAATCGCGGCCATGTCGTCCGGACGCGGTGCCGGATGCGGCACGACCGTCGAGGCGGTTGGCATGGCGCCCAGTTGATCGAGCAGAATGCTGTCGATCTCGCCGGAAGCGTTGAGCCCGACCTTCTGCTGATAGGCTTGGATGGCCTTACGCGTGTTGGGGCCGGAAATACCGTCGACGGTGCCGGAATAGAAATCGAGATCCTTCAATATGCCCTGGACCTGCTCGACGATCGGATCGCTCTTGATCGGGGCCGGCTCCGGCCGCACGATGTTGATGGTGGTTTCAGGCTCGTCGGCGCCGGCTCGAGGAAAGCCCTCCATGCTCCTGGTCGCAAAAAACGCGCCGGCATGAGGAAAAGGCTGATACCACAAAGCGTTCGCCGAGACGTAGAACAGCGTCACCAGGAAGGCGGTCGAACCGCCAACCAGAACCGGATTGCGTGAAATCTGGCTGCCGAGGGCGACCGCGCTGCGTTGGAAGGCATTGCCGCGGCGCTTGACCGCCCTAGGCTGTTTTGCGGAGCGAGCCATGCCTGTCCCCTTTCGTCTCCGCCTTGGCTGCAGGCATCGGCAGTACGCCGGGCTTGTCGTTCGAACGTCCTTTCGGTCCGTTCACCGGCAAGCTGATCGTGACCGTGGTGCCCTCCCCCGGCATGCTTTCGATCGACATCGTGCCCTCGTGCAGCGCCACCAGACCCTTCACCAGCGACAGGCCGAGCCCGGTGCCCTCGAAGCGGCGCGTATAGTCGTTCTGGATCTGCATGAACGGCTTGCCGAGATTGGCAAAGTCTTCCTCGGCGATGCCGATGCCGGTGTCCCTGACCCAGAAATGCAGTCGCGAGCCGATCCGCTTCGCGCCGACGACGACATCGCCGCCATCGGGCGTGAACTTGATGGCGTTGGAGACGAGGTTGATGAGTATCTGCTGCACGGCACGACGGTCGGCGTTTATCTCGCCTGCATCCGGTGCGATCTGGGTCTGTAGATCGATGTTCTTTGCCTCGGCCTGCAAGCGCATCATCGACTGACACATTTCGACCGCTTCCACGAAACGGAATGGTTCCGGCTCGGTTGCGTAGGCGCCGGCTTCGATCCTCGATACGTCGAGTATCGAGGTGACGACGGCAAGCAGATGCTGGCCGGACTCCTTGACCAGGCCGACATATTCCTTCTGGCGCGGATCCTTGAAGGTGCCGAACATCTCATGCAGCAGCATGTCGGAAAAACCGATGATGGCGTTCAACGGCGTGCGCAGCTCGTGGCTGACGACCGCCAGAAACCGTCCCTTTGCCACTTCGGCAGACGCGGCCGCCTCCTTCGCAGCGGCTAGCTCTTCGCGCAAGCCGGCGAGTTCGTCGTTTTCGCGCAGGACGAACGTGAGGACGTCCTGCTGCTCTTCCCCGCGCGCCAATTCAAGCGAAAACGGCCGGTAATTGTCCGCCGTCGGGCCATTGCCGTTTTGCGGCAGCCGGACGCGAAGATCCAGCCGGCGCGCCGGCGCGCCATCGCGCATGTCGGCCAGCGCGCTGAGGTATGCGACGCGATCGGAAAGATGGATGCGGTCGAACAGGCCGGTACCGAACAGCAGCTCCGGCTGCAGCTTCAGGATCGTGCGCGCCTTTGCCGACGCATCCAGAACCTCGCCATGCCTGCCGGCCCGCAGGACAACGGCGTCGATGATGTTCTCGAGCCGGTCGTCGGTCGCCGGATCAAGCTGCGCGCCGGCCGGGCTGCCAAGCGCTGCGACGCGGGGAAAGAGGGTGAGCGCCCAGGCCAGCGGCAGCAGCCAATGCCAGGCGGCGATTTCGGTCGGGCCGAACGGAAAGACAGAACCGGCAAAAGCCTGCAGCAGGACAGCGACACATGCGGATACGGCACCCCAGAATGCAGCGCGACGAGACGCGCCGATCCACCAGGCTTCGAACGGCAGCGCCACGACAAGCATGGCGACCGGCGAGGCCATCCCGCCCGCCGCGGCAATGATACCGGCAAGTGCAAGACTGCCCATCACCAGGGCGACCTGGCCGGCGAACGCCATCTTGCCCGATGCTGCCACCAGCAAGGCAGCAAACCAGCAGAGGCCGAACGTCGCAAAGATCGCAGCCATGGTCACGGCCACGCCCATGCCCGAGGTGACCAGCGTGACTGCTGCGCCTGCGGCAAAGAACGGAGCGGTCAGCATGACACCGATAAACCGCCTCTGGCACCGGCGGTCGTTCTGTCCGAGGATCGACGGATGAACCATACGTTCGCAACCGGCTGCCATCGCGCCGGGCAACTCAACGTATCTGGCCCTTATCGAACTCAACTCAACGCACTCGCACCTGGTCGTGAACAGCCCTGCTTCGCAGATGCTTTTGTCGATCTGAAACTCGCATCCAGCGTTTAAGGAAAGGATAAGGCAGGACCGATCAATGCCCGGTCCGAGGCAGATATTGGGAGGCCGGCACGGGGCAAGCCTTGGCAATTGCGGCCATAGTAAATGGAGAGTTATCCGGGCGAACCGCTCTCCCGCCTTTGACAGTCGCCCACAGTAAGCCGAACTTCTGGGAAATACATAAGGAAAACAGCTGGATAGATGGTTAACCTTAAGTGAAAAAATCGGCTGAATTTGAGACAAATCCATTGCAAAATGCTTCGTTTCGAATTTGCCTAAAATTTGAGGAAAATTTTCGCTGACCGGGCAAGCCGTCCTTTGCGCGTCCATGCCACTATCGTATCCATAAAGAGGTCATGCCGCTTGAACGCATGATCCGGTCACGAATGAGGGCATACAGATGGGCTTTCTGATCAGAACGGCTTTCTGGTTTTCGCTGGTGCTTCTGGCGCTGCCGCTGAATGTCGGCTCCGACGAGACCGGCCACCAAAGCGTCGGGCCGATCCAGGCGTTGTTTGCGGCACGCGAAGCCGTCGGCGACATTGCCGGCATATGCGAGCGCAAGCCTGACGTCTGCGAGACCGGCAAGTCCGCAATGCACACGATCACCGCCCGAGCCAGGGAGACAGCCAAGATCGCGGCCGCCATGTTGGACGACAAGGCCGCCGAACCCGACACGGCGACAACGACCGGCAGCGTGCCCGAAGACATCGTCTTGCCGGCGAAAGTCGATTTGCCGGCGAAAAACTGAGATATTTTTCAGCGCATCTGTCACCGTCCGCGCTCTGACGCCTATGGTGTTTTCCTCTTTTTCCGTGACGCGGCGTCGCCGGATGATTATATCCGGCCTATGACTACGACGATCCAGACGATCCGCGACGACTTCTCCCTGCTTGACGAGTGGGAAGACCGCTATCGCTATGTGATCGAACTGGGCGAGGCCCTGCCGCCGTTTCCCGACGAGGAACGCAACCCTGCCAACAAGGTGCCCGGCTGCGTCAGCCAGGTCTGGCTGACCACCGAGTATGGTCCGGGGCCCGACCCAGTCGTCACCTTCACCGGTGATTCGGACGCCCATATCGTGCGCGGCCTCGTCGCTATCATGCTGGCGCTGTTTTCCAGACGACCCGCCAGCGAGATCCAGAAAACCGACGCGGAAGCCACGCTGAAGGCACTTGGCCTCGACGAGCACCTGTCGCCGCAACGCGCCAATGGTCTTCGTTCAATGGTCAAGCGCATCAAGCGCGACGCTGAGGCGGCCTTGAAGCAGACCGCCTGATCAGACGAACAGCGCGCGATGGCCCGACATGATCGGAGCCGCACATGTCGCGACGCATATCGATTGCTCGAGCATCGCCCCAAGATCAAAACGGCGCCCGGAGGCGCCGTTGATCATCTAACCCAGGTTGGGAAGGGAGCCGTATCAGCGCCCCTTGCGCTTGCGGCCGAGACCCATCTTCTTGGCGAGCTGTGAGCGGGCGGCAGCATAGTTGGGAGCAACCATCGGGTAGCTGGCGTCCAGGCCCCATTTTTCACGATACTCGTCGGGCGTCAGACCGTAGTGGGTCATCAAGTGACGCTTCAGCGACTTGAACTTCTTGCCGTCTTCAAGACAGACGATGTAGTCGTCATGGACGGAGCGTTTCGGGTTTACTGCCGGCTTCTGCTTGTCGGCAGGAGGCTGTTCACTGGCCCCGCCCACGCGCCCGAGGGCGGCATGGACATCGGCGATGAGGCTAGGCAGCTCGCCGACCGGCACCGGATTGTTGCTGACATAGGCGGCCACGACGTCGGCCGTCAATTCGATCAGCGCATCACTATTTCTGGAAGGTGTTTCGATAATATCCATGGCTTCCTGGCCCCAACGTGAGTTGTTTCTACCTGCGCCCTATTTTTGATAGGTCGGGCATCGCGCGAAATTTTTGCAGGAAAGAGCCTCTGCGATTCGCGTCGCAGCATCCTAATGAGCCACTAAACCAAGTAAGTCAATTCGCTTCTTGCGCTGTATTCATCGATGGCAATAAAATATTCGACGATCAGCTTCAACCTTTCGTGCACTCTGTAACTTTGCGATATTTTCTGGGCAGACCAGCAGCGGCGGATGCCCAGTCAAGCTGCCGTTACATCCATGAGAGCCAGTAAAAAAATCTCAATGCTTGGCTATGCTTGGTTGTGGTGCAGGCTATCTGGTTGTTTTTAGAGTCCGCAAAACCATAGGTTGCGATTTGCTGTTGCAAGCAAGCGAGAAATCAGCCTGCGGACCGGCACCGTCCATCAATGTGGGGTTATGTATTTTCCGTAGACCCAGCCGGTGACGAAATTGCCGTTGTGTGCCGGATCGTGCCAGACTTCGCACCAGCGATAGCGGATCTTCTGTTCCTGCTTCCAAACCGGCTGCTTGGCGATGTCGAGCAGGTTTATGCCGCCGGTGCATCTCCCGGTCATCTGCAAAACGGCGCCGTTGGGATAGGCCGCCTGCTTCTGGGACGATCCCGCCGGATACTTGCGCACGTTGAGCGTGTCGCCAAACGGAAGGTTGGTCACTTGCCAAGCTGCGAACACGGTTGCATGAGATTGGCCGATAAAGGCCAAGACTGTCGAAGCGACGGCGAAAGCCGCAGCAGCGTGAAAACGGAACTTCATTTTTCCCTCTCCTCCGGCTCATCTTCTGGAGCCCGGCGCAAACATATACTCCGGCTCTTGAACCTGCGCTGATCGGCGTGTTCATTCTCCATACAAGTAACTTCCACAGCGAGACGCAATGACCCGAACCCCAGCATTTCCAACTGCCAGCCCGCCGCAACCAGAGAAGCGGCCGGTCTTCGATGTGCACCATGGAGTGACGCGGACGGACGACTATGCCTGGCTGAGAGCCGACAACTGGCAAGAGATGTTCAGGGATCCGTCGCTGCTCGACGCGCAGATCCGCGCCCATCTCGAAGCCGAGAACGCCTATCAGGCAGCGCTCATGGCCGAGACCGCCCAGGTGCGGAAGCAGCTTTTCAAGGAGATGAAGGGCCGCATCAAGGAGGACGATTCGTCCGTGCCGATGAAGGATGGGCCGTACGCCTATGGGTCATCTTTCAAGCTTGGCGGCGAGCAGCCGCGTTATTTCCGCACGCCGCGCGAGGGCGGCGACCAAGAGATCCTGCTCGACGGCGATCTCGAGGCCGAAGGCAAGGCCTATTTCCGCCTCGGCGGCGTCGACCATTCGACCGATCACGCCAAGCTTCTGTGGGCCTTCGACGACAAGGGTTCCGAATTCTACACGCTTCGCGTCCGCGATCTCGCCGACGGCAACGATCTGGCCGACAGGATTCCAGATACCGGTGGCGGCGGCGTGTGGGATGCGGGAAATGATGGATTTTTCTACACCCGCCTCGATGCCAACCACCGTCCTTCCAAGGTGCTGTTCCATGCCCTTGGCGACAGTCCTGAGAACGACCGGCTGATCTACGAAGAAACCGATCCGGGCTTCTTCATGAATGTCGGCGGCACACGCTCCAACGAATGGATCATGGTTGGCATCAACGACCACGAGACCTCGGAATATCGCATCATGAGCGCCAGCGAGCCGTTCGCCGAACCGAAGCTGGTTGCGCCGCGCGAAACCGGCCTGCAATACGACCTCGAAGAAGGCGGCGATGTCTTCTTCATTCTCACCAATGCCGACGGCGCCAAGGATTTCAAGATCATGACTGCGCCGGCAAGCGACCCGGTGCGCGCCAACTGGCAGGAGCTGGTGCCGCACGAAGCGGGCCGGCTGATCCTTTCGGTAATCGGTTTCAAGGACCACATGGTCAGGCTTGAACGCAAGGAAGGCCTGCCGCGCATCGTCGTGCATGACCGCAACAGCGGCGAGGAACACCTCATCTCCTTCGACGAGGAAGCCTTCTCGCTCGGCCTGTCGGGATCCTATGAATACGATACCGAGATCATGCGCTTTTCCTACTCGTCCATGACAACGCCGGCGCAGGTCTTCGACTACAACATGCGGACCCGCGAGCGCGTGCTGCTGAAGACCCAGGAAGTTCCGTCCGGCCACGACCCGGACGACTACGTGACGCGGCGGCTGATGGCGCCCGCAGCCGACGGCGAACTGGTGCCGGTCTCGCTCATCCACCATCGCGACACGCCGCTCGACGGATCAGCGCCTTGCCTGCTTTACGGCTACGGCTCCTACGGCATCACGGTCCCGGCCGCCTTTAACACCAATTTGTTATCGCTGGTCGACCGCGGCTTCGTCTACGCGATTGCCCATGTCCGCGGCGGCAAGGACAAGGGCTATGGCTGGTACGACGACGGCAAGCGGGCGCACAAGATGAACACGTTCACCGATTTCATCGCGGTCGCCCACCACCTCGTCGCAGAGCGCTACACCGCCCATGATCGCATTGTCGCACAGGGTGGCTCGGCCGGCGGCCTGCTGATGGGCGCCGTCGCGAATATGGCGCCGGAATGCTTCGGCGGTATTGTCGCCGAGGTTCCGTTCGTCGACGTGCTCACCACCATGCTCGACGCGACCTTGCCGCTGACGCCGCCGGAATGGCCCGAATGGGGCAACCCGATCGCCTCGGAGGAGGACTACCGAACGATTGCCGCCTACTCGCCCTATGACAATGTCGCCGCGCTCGACTATCCGCCGATCCTGGCGCTTGCCGGCCTCACCGACCCGCGTGTCACCTATTGGGAGCCGGCCAAGTGGGTGGCGCGGCTGCGCGACCGCAAGACCGGCGACAATCCGGTGCTGTTCAAGATCAATATGGACTCCGGTCATGCCGGCGCATCCGGCCGGTTTTCCAGGCTCGAGGAAATCGCCTTCACCTATGCGTTTGCGCTGAAGGTGGCGGGCAAGGCCGACCTTGCCACCACAGCGCCGCCGACTCTGTTGGACGCACAGACGGCGCTGTAGGAGCTTGATCTTGCGCACCACGGGTCAGGCCATGTCGATTTTCCGCTCGCAATTGCCATAGCTGCGCGCTAGCCAAATGCGCGGCTTCTCGCAGCCGCGCCACCCAAAAATCATTCAGTCACGGCAAGGGTCCGCAATGTTGCTCGTCGACGTCTATCTCGACAAATCGCCCATCCAGGGCATCGGTGTCTTTGCCAAGAACCACATTCCCCGCGGCACACTGGTCTGGAAGCTCCATCCCAATTACGACCGGCGCATCCCTGTCGAGGTCTATGAGCGCGAAACCGGGCCGGTCAGAGCCTATCTCGATCGCTATTCCTATCCCGATCGGCGCGACCCGAACTTCGTCGTCTTCGAAGCCGACGACGCCCGCTTCATGAACCATGCCGATGACCCGAATTGCGACGTCGCCTCGCCCGACGAGACTTATGCACTGCGCGACATCGCGCCCGGCGAGGAAATGACCTGCAACTACAATCATTTCTTTGAAACCGGCTTCGATTTCCTCGGCGACCGCCACCTGTAAATCGGGAGCGTGGAATGCAGCGCGGGCAGGATTGACAACAACGGACCTTCAGCGCACCTTCCAAACAGGTGGATACAACCTGCTGCTTGCGCCCTCCCGGGTAAGGTGAATGTATCGAGCCACTTCAGGCTCCCTTTGCCCGAACGAACGGGTCAGTAACGCAAGCTCTGACGTCTTCCGTTCTTCGAAGCAAAGAATGATTCCATGCGCGATTTCCGCGATGCAAAAGCCATGGCGCAAACGCTGTCCGAAGCGCTGAGCGCCAAATCCGTTTCGCTGTCCCACAGCGAAAGCCTCGAGCTCATTGCTAGGGTCCTCGGCTTGCGCGACTGGAACGTATTGGCTGCAAGGATTCAGGCGAGCCAACCAGTCGGAGCTGGGCCCAGAAACCTGGCGCCCGAGGCCAGCCCGCCCCCGTCCTCCGGCGCGGATCTGCCGATTTTTCCAATGCGGGATTTCGTGCTCTTTCCGCAAATGACTGTTCCGGTCTTCGTGGGCCGCGACAAAACGCGGCGCGCTGTGGAGCACGCGATGGCAGGCGACCGCCGCGTTCTTGTGGTCGCACAGAGGCACGCGACCGACGAGGATCCCGGCAACCTTGCTTCTCTCTATCCGGTGGGTGTCACGGCTAGCGTGATAAACTGCCAGACGCAGGTGGATGGGGTACTTAAGGTCTCGGTCTCCGGCCTCCAGCGAGCCGCGATCCTTCACCTGGTCAACGCCGACTTTCTGGCGGCGGAGGTCGCGCCGGTCGAAGAGCAGCGTCGCCAATCGGCGGAGGCGGTAGCACGTTCGAGCGCGGTTCTCGATACATATCAGAGCTATGCCAACATCGATTTTTCCTCGCTTCCACGAAGGCCCAAGGCGCGACTCGGCCTGCCCTCCATCGGCGATCCCGGTGTCCTAGCCGATACGCTCGCGCCGCTGCTGTCGATCAGTATCGAACAGAAGCAGCAGCTTCTGGAAACCAGCGATGTCGTCGCCCGGCTTGAAAAGATCCTCGACCTGATGAAGGCTGGCCGGCCTGAGAATGGGCCAGAACCAGCCGGCTGACGGATGCTAACTAATTCGCCGGCTTGCGTGGGGGATAGCCGTTGGGGTGCGGCGGGACGGCCTTCAGATAGGCCGCGATCGCCGCCCGGTCCTCGGGCGTCAGCTCGGCCATGTTTCTCTGCACGTCGACCATGGCGCCACTGACGGAATCGAAATCCGGGGTGAAGCCGGTTTCCAGAAAGTAGGCTATGTCGGCCTCCGACCAGTCACCGAGCCCGCCTTCGCCCGAAGTGATGTTCGGCACGATGCCGCTGCCTTCGGCAGCCGCGGCCCCCGCCAGCCACTCGCTCTTCCTGGTGCCGCCAGCAAAATCGCGCGGCGTGTGGCATTCGCCGCAATGGCCGGGCCCTTCGACCAGGTAACGGCCGGCCATCACCGGATCCGGCGTGCCATCGGGGAAGGAGACCACCGGCTGGTCTCTCAAATAGAGACGTTTCCACAGCCCGATGCCGCGACGGATGTTGAACGGGAACCCCAGTGAATTGGGCGGCGCCTTGCCCGCCACCGCCGGAAGCGTTTTCAGGAAGGCATGGAGATCGGCTATGTCGGCCGGCTTCATGCGTGCGTAGGATGCATAGGGAAACGCCGGATAGAAGTGCTCGCCGCTCGGCGACACGCCCTTCAGCATGGCGTTGGCGAGGTCTTCGACCGACCAGCCGCCGATACCGTCCGAGGTATCCTGCGAGATGTTCGGTGGCACGAAGATGCCGAACGGCGTCTTGAGTTCGAGACCGCCGGCCAGTTGAAGGCGGGCGTCGCCTTGCGAGCCTGGCTTCGCATGACAGGACGTGCAGCCGCCGGCATAAAAAATGCGCTTGCCCCTGGCGGCATCGCCGGGGCCGAGCTGCGCCAGGGCCTCGCTGTCGAGCCTGACCGGCGCCGACAGGAACCAGCCGGCAACCGCGCCGGCGACGCCCAGAACGAGGGCGGCGCCGACGAGTTTTTTCAGCAGGCGCATCGCCCGCTATCAGCCCTTCTTAATCCTGTATGTCTTGTGGCAGGTGCCGCAATCGCCGCCTATGGTGTTGAACCCCGCCTTGAAGGCATCGACGTCGGCAGGAGCGGCGGCCGCCGCAGCCTTGACGTCGGCGAGATATTTTTCTTCCACCGCCTTGAAGCCGGCCATATCGTCCCAGATTTTTGGGGCAGCTGTGGTGTCGCCGGTGTCGCTGCCAGCCGGGAAAAGAGTGTCGACGTTTGCATGGAACTTCTCGGCGTTTGCCTCCAGCGCCTTCAACGCCGCCAGCACGGCCGCTGCGTCATAAGGGGTCTCGCCCTTGACGACTTTCGACAATTGGCCGGCGATCTTTCCACGTTCCTTCATAATGGCCTGCCGCTCCTGGATCGGATCGGCAAACGCCGCCGAACCGGCGAAGGCGAGCATCGAGATGGCGAGGATAAGCTTTCTCATTCAACTGGCTCCATGGTGAAGATGTTTCGGGTGAAGGTCCGACTGATCCATAACGGCAAAACTGGCTTGAAAATTCCGGAAATTCGCCTCACGCTTGTGTAAATTTTTCGCGACGGTCGTTGGAAAAGGGCGGCCGATCATTTGGCACATAGAGAAAAGCCCCGGTTTTGCCGGGGCTCTTCTGCAACTCAGTCAGGCCTACGCCTTTTCGTAGAGCTCGAGGACATGGTCCCAGTTGATGAGATTGTCGACGAAGGCTTCGAGATATTTCGGCCGGGCGTTGCGATAGTCGATGTAATAGGAGTGCTCCCAGACATCGACACCCAGGATCGGGGTCGCGCCATGGACCAGCGGGTTCTCGCCGTTCGGGGTCTTCGAGATCGCCAGCTTGCCGTCCTTGACCGAAACCCAGGCCCAGCCCGAACCGAACTGGGTGGTGCCGGCGGCGATGAAATCGGCCTTGAACTTGTCGTAACCGCCAAGATCGCTGTCAAACGCCTTTTGCAGCGCGCCCGGCAATTTGTTGCCGCCGCCGCCCTTCTTCATCCACTGCCAGAAGTGGATGTGATTGTAGTGCTGGCCGGCATTGTTGAAGAGCCCGGGGTTCTTGCCGAAGGATTGTTTCACAACCTCTTCGACCGACAAATCGCCGAGCCCGGCTTCGGCAGCCAGCTTGTTGCCGTTGTCGACATAAGCCTTGTGGTGCTTGTCGTGGTGATACTCCAGCGTCTCCTTCGACATGTAAGGCTGCAATGCCTCGTAGTCATAGGGCAAGGCGGGCAATTCAAAAGCCATCGGTCGTACTCCTCGTGGAAAAAATCCGGTGTCGATACCGGACTAACATAGGTCTGGATTGGTGTGGAGCAACTCCGGAACGAAGCGCCGGTTCGCTTTTTAGCCAGTCAGCCGGCCGAAGTCGAATGCGCCCACTCCCAATAGAGTTCGCGCGCCTTTTTCGCTACGGGCCCGGGCTGGAGACTGCGATCCTCGATGCGGGTGACCGGCACGACTTTCGAGTGGTTTCCGGTCGAGAATATCTCGTCGGCTTCGAGGAATTCGCGCACCGACAGCGCCTTTTCGATGGTCTTGAAGCCATACTCGTCAAGCAGCGTCATCGTCCGCGAGCGGGTGATGCCGGACAGGAACGTGCCATTCGGCGCCGGCGTCAGGACATGGCCATCCTTGACCAGGAAAATGTTCGAGGTTCCGGTCTCGGCGACATTGCCCAGCATGTCGAGCACCAGCGCGTTGTCGAAGCCGCGCATCTTGGCTTCGAGGATGGCACGACCGTTGTTGGGATAAAGGCAGCCGGCCTTGGCGTTGGTCGGCATGGTCTCGATGGTCGGGCGCCGGAACGGCGAGACGGTGACCGAAAAGCCCGACGGCGGGATCATCGGCGATTCGTAGAGGCAAAGGCAGAACCGGGTCGAGGCCGGATCGGCCGGCACGCCCATATAGCCACCATGCTCGGCCCAGTACATCGGCCTTATGTAGACCGCCGTCTTGCCGTCGAACTTCTTCAGCCCGTCCCAGGTCAGCCCGACGATCTTTTCGGCGCTCATGGATGGTTTGAGACCAAGCGCGATCGCCGAGGCGTTCACCCTCGCGGCGTGGCGGTCGAGGTCGGGGGCGACGCCCTCGAACCAGCGGGCGCCATCGAACACGCTGGTGCCGAGCCACATGGCATGGCTGCGCGGCCCCAGAATGGCGACGTTGCCTTCATACCAGTCGCCATCCACGAAGGTCCATGTCGCGGATTGCGCCGCAGCCGCCAGTGTCATCGCTTGATTCCGCGTTTCAGAGCTGTCCTGTCTCGCCATTGGAAGATGCTTTGGCGTCTGCCGTCAACTGATTTGGCTGAGATTTGTTAAGGCCAGCGGCATGCGAAATTGCAATCCGTGCTTGCGCCCGGCCTTGCCTCGCCGCAAAACTGTTACCATGCAACATGCGGCTTACGTTTTCGACGCTTACGGAACGCTGTTCGACGTGCACGCAGCCGTCCGCCGTCATGCCGACCAGATCGGACCGGACGGCCAGCTCCTGTCGGAGATCTGGCGCGCCAAACAACTGGAATATTCCTGGGTGAGGACGCTGATGGGCGCCTACGCCGATTTCTGGCAACTCACCGAACAGGCGCTGGATTTCGCCTTGCGAAAGGTTCCCTCCGCGGACAAGGGACTGAGGGCCAAGCTGCTCGACGCCTATTGGCGGCTGGACTGCTATCCGGAGGTGCCGGCCGTGCTCAAGGCGCTCAAAGCATCTGGCGCCAAGCTGGCGATCCTATCCAACGGCTCGCCTGAAATGCTGGAAGCGGCGGTCAAATCGGCCGCGCTCGACCAGGTTCTGGACGACATCTATTCCGTCGAGGCCGTCAAGCGCTTCAAGGCCGATCCGTCGGTCTACGACATGGTCACGACAGGCTGGCGTCTCTATCCGGGTGCGGTGTCGTTTCAGTCATCCAACCGCTGGGACGTCGCCGGCGCCACCAAATTCGGGTTCCGGACAGTCTGGATCAACCGCTCCGACCAGCCCGAGGAATACCGGGACTTTCCGCCGGCCTTGATCCTGCCCTCGCTCGAAGGCCTGCTCGCCGCAGGATGACACATGAGCCCAAATCGGAATCGATTTTTGGAAAGGATCATAGGCAAAATAAAACTGCGACAGCGTCCTTTGCTGACGCGCGGCGCTGCGGGCCTGTTGCCTCGGCGCAACAGGGGCTGAACCGTCACAGCTTTGCCTTTGTTTGTTCACCCTCAGGCCAGAATCGGAACCGCCTATCGCGCCAGGCATTGGTAGGGCTGGCGCGCCGTACTGATTGGCGTATTCATGTTCTGTTTCGATATGAGACTTAAAAAAAGGCAACGATGTTCACAACCGAAATCGACTCCTATCGCCTGAGCCGTCGCGGCTTTCTCAACGCCGCTGCGCTCGGCGCCGCCTCGATTGCGGTTTCCGCCTGCACCACGACGGCAGGCCGGCCTGTCGAGCCGCCGCCGCCAGCCAATGTCGAGCCGCCGCTCATGGACTATGCAACAATGTACGGTCCGGTCAGCGACAATGGGTTCGAGCTGCCGGGCATACCCTACGAGAAAATCGACGAGCAATTTCTGCGTCAAATCGTTCCCGATCCGACCGGCCAAGCGCCCGGCACCATCGTCGTCGATACGGCCGGCCACCACCTCTATCTCGTGCGTCCGGGCGGACAAGCCATTCGTTATGGGGTCGGGCTGGGTCGCGCAGGTTTCGAATGGTCTGGCGATGCCGTCGTCCAGTGGAAGCAGAAGTGGCCGAAATGGACGCCGCCGGCCGAAATGATCGCCCGCCAGCCCGAGTACGCAAAATACAGCGCCGAGAATGGCGGCATGCCCGGCGGGCTCACCAATCCGCTCGGAGCGCGGGCGCTGTATCTTTTCGAGGGCAACGAGGACACGCTGTACCGCCTGCACGGCTCGCCGGAGTGGTTTTCCATAGGCAAATCAGTGTCATCTGGCTGCGTTCGCTTGATAAATCAGGACATTATCGATCTTTATGACCGTGTGCCCAACAAGACGCCGGTGATCGTTACCTCCGGTGTCGGTCAGGAACTGGTTGCCACGGCAGACCGCAAAGCCATTCCAATCGATGCGGGCGTCCCGGAAGGATCGATCCTGCTCGGCCCGGCAAGGGCGATCTCGGAACCGATCTTCTGAGCTGGTCGAAGGCGCTGGAGCGGCGGACTTTCGGCGCCGCGAATTTCCGGTCCGATGCTTTTCGACGAGCATCGGATTCTCGCAAAACCGGTGCCCGTTTTGGGTCCGATGCGGTGCTTTCAGCGCCGCCCCCTGGCCAGGCTGCCGAGGATGCCGCGCACGATCGCCCGTCCAACCGACGTGCCGACCGAGCGAACCACCGATTTGATCGCCGCCTCCGCCACCGTCTGGCGATTGGACGCTCGCGGCGCCGGTGCTCGCCTGCCGCCGGTGGGCTGGGGGGCGGGATCATCATTGCCGAAGCCTGGAATGGTCCAGCGCGAGCCGCCGCTCTCCTGCTGCTGTGCCTCCGCGTCCAACGCATCCTTGGCTTTTTTCTGCAGCATCTCGAAAGCCGATTCGCGATCGACGGTCTGATCGTACTGCCCCGCAACCGGGCTCTCGGTGATCAGCGTGCGGCGCTCGTCAGGCGTGATCGGGCCAAGTCGCGACGACGGCGGGCGAACCAGCGTCCGCTGGACCATGGACGGAACACCTTTGGCTTCCAGCGTCGAGATCAGCGCCTCGCCGGTGCCGAGCTGCGTGATCACGGTAGCACAGTCGAAGTCGGGATTGGGCCTGAACGTCTCGGCGGCGGTCCTCACGGCCTTCTGCTCCCGTGGCGTGTAGGCGCGCAGGGCGTGCTGCACCCGGTTGCCGAGCTGGGCCAGAACGGTTTCGGGGATATCCAGCGGATTCTGGGTGACGAAGTAGACGCCGACGCCCTTCGAACGGATCAGGCGGACCACCTGCTCGACGCGGTCGATCAGCACTTTCGGCGCGTCATCGAACAGAAGGTGCGCCTCGTCGAAGAAAAAGACCAGCTTTGGCTTGTCGGGATCGCCGACTTCGGGCAGTTCCTCGAACAGTTCCGACATCAGCCACAACAGGAATGTCGCATAGAGCCGGGGATTCATCATCAGCTTGTCGGCGGCCAGCACGCTGATCGCGCCGCGCCCGTCGCGGGTGGTGCGCATGATGTCGGCGATCCGCAATGCCGGCTCGCCGAAGAAATTCGTCGCGCCCTGCTGCTCCAGAACCAGCAGCGTGCGCTGGATTGCGCCAACCGAAGGTTTCGTCACATTGCCGTAGCGAGCGCCGATTTCTTCGGCGCGTTCGGCGATGTTGGCAAGAAGCGCTTGCAGGTCCTTCAGGTCCAGCAGCAACAAGCCTTCCTCGTCGGCGATGCGGAAGGCGATGTTCACGATGCCTTCCTGCGCCTCGGACAGGTTCATAAGCCGCGACAGCAGCAGCGGCCCCATTTCCGAGACGGTGGCGCGGATCGGATGGCCCTGCTCGCCGAAAAGATCCCAGAATATGACCGGAAATTCCTGGAAATCATAGGGATCGAGCTTGACCTGCTCGGCGCGCTTGACCAGAAAATCCTGTGCCGCGCCCATCATGGCGATACCGGACAGGTCGCCCTTGATGTCGGCGCAGAAGACCGGCACGCCGGCATTGGAGAAACCTTCCGCCAAAATCTGCAAGCTCACGGTCTTGCCGGTGCCGGTCGCGCCGGTGACCAGGCCATGACGATTGCCATACTGAAGCAGCAGGTTTTCGGCGCGCTGGTAGCTGTCATCAGGCTTTCGGCTGGCTCCGATGAAAATACTGGTGTCGTCAGCCATGTGTCGGGTCTCCGCAACCTGAAGTGTTGAATGCCCTGATCTATTGAAAGTAGCGGGGCTCGCCGCAGGTATAATGACGCCATTGCGCAGCGACAATGGCCATGGTCGAAATTGGGTTTTGGAGCTTGCGGATTTTGCGCATGTTTGGCAATCGGTTGACGGTTCACCCTCGCAGGGCGCGTGTTGCATTGTGATATGCGACGGGGAACCGTAGACTGACGTTCCAGGCCTATCGGCCGAGAAGACGAGGAGAGCGGATGGCCGGTGCCTTGAACCACGATGCCGAACTTCCGAACCCTGACCGGCAGCGGTGGCTGGCCCTTGCGGAAAAAGCCCTGGCCGGCGGATCCTTCGAGGAAACACTCGTATCCCATACGGACGATGGCATCCGCATCGAACCGCTTTATGATCGTTCGGTCACCGCAGAGCCTCTCCCACGGGCAAACCCCGGATCGCCGTGGATCGTCAGCCAGCGTATCGACGATCCGGATGTCGGCCGCGCCAAAGCCCAGGCCCTGGAGGACGTCGCACAGGGCGCCACCGGATTGTCGCTTGTCTTCGAAGGCGCGCCGAATGCGTTCGGCTACGGCCTGCCGAGGACTGCCGAGGCACTGGAGACCGTGCTGGACGGCGTGCCGCTCAACCGCATCCAGGTCCGCATCGACGCGCATCCCTGGAGCCGCGCCGTGGCCGACTGGCTGGTTGCGTTCTTGAGCAAGCGCCGGTCAGACCCGGCAAAGCTCAACCTGTCCTTCGGCATCGACCCGGCGGCGATCTTTGCCGGAACCGGCCGGTTGCGGATGTCGATCGAGGCCTTGCAGGCGTCGATGCCGCAGTCCCTGGCGCACTTTTTCTCGATGGGCGTGCCCGGGGTCCTGCTGGAGGCAGACGGACGCGTCTTCCACAATGCCGGCGCCACCGAAGCGCAGGAGCTGGGCACCATGATGGCTTCGGCGGTCTCCTATCTCCGGATGTTTGAGGAGGCGCGCCAGCCGCTTGTCTATGCGGCGCCCCATATCGGCTTTGCGCTGAGCGTCGACCAGGACCAGTTCGTATCGATGGCCAAGGTCAGGGCCCTGCGCAGGCTGTGGGCGCGGGTCCAGGAGGCATGCTCGATCTCCGCCGCCACCGCCAACATCCATGCCGAGACATCGTTCCGCATGATGACTTCGGCGGACCCGGAGACGAACATCCTGCGCACCACGATCGCCGCTTTTGCCGCGGCAGCCGGCGGGGCGGACTCGGTCTCCATCCTGCCGCATACGATCGCGCATGGCCTGCCGGCGGGCTTTGCCCGCCGTGTTGCCCGCAATACGCAACTGATCATGGCCAACGAAAGCCATATCGATCATGTCGCCGACCCTGCTTGCGGTTCGGGCGCCGTTGAAGCGCTGACTGGCGAACTCGGTGAAGCTGCGTGGGAAGAATTCCAGCGGATCGAGGCGGAAGGCGGCGTGCTGTCCAGCCTGCAGCAAGGACACATCCAGAAACGGGTTCTGGCGGCCGCCGCCCGCCGCAAAGCTGCCTATCAGGCGGGCGAGCGGGCCATCATCGGCACGACGCTTCACCCGTCGAAGACCGAACGTCCGGTCGAAACCCTGGCGGCGGAGCGGCGGCCCGCGGTCACCGAGGGCGTCGCGGTGTGCGAGCCGCTGTTTCCGATCCGTATCGATCAATCGATCGGAGCAGCATCATGATCCCCGATTTCAGCCAGATCGGCTGGTCGGCGCCGCGCCGGGCGCCGATCGAGGTCAAGGGCCAGCGGATGACCCCGGAAGGACTGGCCATCAAGCATCTATACAACCAGGGCGACCTCAAGGGGTTGCCGCATCTCGACACCTATCCGGGCCTGCCGCCATTTGTGCGCGGCCCCTACCCGACCATGTATGTCCAGCAGCCGTGGACGATCAGGCAATATGCCGGCTTCTCGACGGCGGAAGAGTCGAACGCCTTTTACCGGCGCAACCTCGCGGCCGGCCAAAAGGGACTGTCGGTCGCTTTCGACCTTGCCACGCATCGCGGCTACGACAGCGATCATCCGCGCGTTGCCGGTGATGTCGGCATGGCAGGCGTCGCCATCGATTCCATCCTCGACATGCGCCAGCTCTTCGACGGCATCCCGCTTGACGAGATGACGGTGTCGATGACCATGAACGGCGCGGTGCTGCCGATCATGGCGCTCTACATCGTCGCCGCGGAAGAACAGGGCGTTGCGCAAAAGGACCTCGCCGGGACCATTCAGAACGACATTCTGAAAGAGTTCATGGTGCGCAACACCTACATCTATCCGCCAAAACCTTCGATGCGGATCGTGTCGGACATCTTCTCCTATACGTCGCAGCACATGCCGAAGTTCAATTCGATTTCGATCTCCGGCTATCACATGCAGGAGGCAGGGGCGACCGCCGACCTCGAGCTCGCCTACACCATCGCCGATGGAATCGAATATGCCCGCGCCGGTGTCGCGGCGGGTCTCGATATCGACCGTTTTGCGCCGCGCCTGTCCTTCTTCTGGGCGATCGGCATGAACTTCTTCATGGAGGTCGCCAAGCTGAGGGCAGCCCGCCTTTTGTGGTCGACCCTGATGCTGAAGAACTTCTCGCCGAAGGACGAGCGCTCGCTGTCGCTGCGCACCCATTGCCAGACTTCGGGCTGGTCGCTAACGGCGCAGGACTCTTACAACAACATCATTCGCACCATGATCGAGGCGATGGCGGCGACGCAGGGTCATACACAATCGCTGCACACCAACGCCTTCGACGAGGCGATGGCGCTGCCGACCGACCATTCGGCCCGCATCGCCCGCAACACGCAGCTCATCCTGCAAAAGGAATCCGGCTCCACCCGCATCATCGACCCGTGGGGCGGCTCTGCCTATCTCGAACGGCTGACGCATGACCTGGCGGCGCGCGCGCTTGCCCATATCGAAGAGGTCGAGAGCCTGGGCGGCATGGCCGCCGCAACCGAAAAAAACATACCGAAGCTGCGCATCGAAGAGGCCGCCGCGCGCACGCAGGCGCGGATCGATTCCGGCGAGCAGATCCTGGTCGGCGTCAACGCCCATCGTCCCGAGACGGATATCAAAGTCGACGTGCTGAAGATCGACAACGCCGAAGTCAGGGCCCGGCAATTGTCGAAACTGCAGCGGCTGAAAGGCACGCGCGACGTCGGCGCCGTCGAGAGCGCACTGAGTGCGCTGAGCCGGGCTGCGGAGAGCGGCGAAAATCTGCTGGAGTTCGCCATTCGCGCCGCACGCGCCAACGCCACGGTCGGCGAGATTTCACTGGCGCTGGAAAAGGTTTTTGGCCGCCATGTCGCCTCCGTCCAGACGATCTCCGGCGTCTATCGCAAGGCGCTCGGCGACAATCCGGCGGTCGATCGGCTGCAGGATAAGATCGTCGCGTTCGAGGAGAAGTCCGGCGGCAAGCCACGCATTCTCGTCGCCAAGATGGGACAGGATGGCCACGATCGCGGCCAGAAAGTGATCGCCACCGCCTTTGCCGACCTAGGCTTCGACGTCACCGTCGGGCCGATGTTCCAGACGCCGGACGAGATCGCCAGGCTTGGCGTCGAGCACGACGTGCATATCATTGGCGCCTCGTCGCTGGCCGCGGGTCATTTGACGCTCATTCCCGAACTCAGGGACGCGCTGAAGAAGCTTGGCCGCGACGATATGCTGATCGTCGCCGGCGGCGTCATCCCGCCGCAAGATCATGAGGCGGTACGGCAGGCGGGTGCTGTGGAAATCTTCCCGCCAGGCACCGTCATCCCGGAAGCGGCGGAGCGGCTGATGGATAGGCTGCTGCAGGCCGGCTGAACTTGTTATAATCCATGTTGCAACGACCGACAATTTGAGTTATAATTGGCGTTGCAACAAGGGTTGAATCCATGAACACGACCATTCGCAAAATCGGCAATTCCGAAGGCGTGATCCTGCCCAAGGAAATTCTCGATCACCTGAATCTGAAGGCCGGCGATCAGCTTGAGATCGTCGAAACGAGCAAGGGCATCGCCCTTCGGCCAGTGGACGACAGCTTCGAGCGGCAGATGGAAGCCGCTCGCCAAGTCATGGACAAATACAAAGTCGCGCTTCAGAAGCTCGCCGAATGAGCTGGGAGTTCCTGAGCCGGCGTGCGGTCGAAGCCATGCACGCCGAGCAGTTGCGTCGGCACGGCGGCGCGCACGGTTTGAGAGATGAGAATGCCCTCGAACCGGCGCTCGCCCGAGCCGAGAACAAGGCCAACTATGGTGATCCATCGATCGAGGATCTGGCCGCGGCCTATATCTTCGGCATCGCCAGAAATCACGCCTTTGTCGACGGCAACAAGCGCACGGCCATCGTCGCCGCCGGCGCGTTCCTGATTGTCAACGGCTATGTGCTGATGGCCGACAACGGCACGATCTATGAGTTCGTCATGGGCGTTGCCGCCGGCGAAATCGACGAGGCGGGTGCTGCGGCGTTCTTCCGCGACCATGTCGTCAAGGTCGAGGGCTAATGTGCGTCGCGTTCGGGATGGATTCCCGCGACGCGCTTTAAGTTCTCGTTTTTATGCAGTCGCTATCGCAAAACCGCTGCGCACCCTCGGGTCAGGCCCGCATGCTTTTGGGGCGACATGCATTAGCTGTCGGAGAGCTTCACAATCTCCCACTCCCTGCCGTTCACCACGGCAATTTCGCCGACCTTCTTGCCGAACAAGGCCAAGGCCATCGGTGAAACATGGGAAATCGTCCCCTTGGCCGGATCGGCCTCATCCTCGCCGACAATCCTCCAGTGCACCTTCCTGCCGTCATCGCCTTCCAGCGTGACGCCCATGCCGAAGCGAACCAGGTCGCTGCCCGGTTCCGGCACGGAAAGCTCGGCGCTTTCACGCCGCGCGGTCCAGTAGCGCAGGTCGCGCGAGATGAGCGCGATGCGCTCGCGGTCGGCCCTCTTTTCCGCTCTGCCCAGATCGTCGCGCAGGGCAGCCAGTTCGGCGTCGATCAGCGCCAGGCCGCGTTGCGTCACCAGATTGCGAAGGTGGCTGATCGGCCGCTCGCCGATGCCAGCGATGGCATTTTCGCTATCTTCTTCGCGCGTGAAGGCTCTGCTCATCAGTCGAGCTTATGCCTCGCGTGGCGACTCCACAAGCTATTGCCGGAAAACCGGATCTGCCGATCCGGCGTGACACGATTCCTGCGGCGCGACGGCAGGACGCTGGGAATTTGTGTGGCTTTGCGCAACTGACCGTCGGACGCAATCATGCGAGCTGAATGCCCGTTCTCAGTCCAGCGCAGCAGTAGGGCGGAGTGAGCCGACCTTGGCGCCGATCCGGCTTTCTATGGGCGGATGTGCCTCTTCGGTCAGTATCGCCGCCAGCGCCTTGTCGGCGTGCAAAAACCTGGCCAGCACGGCCGCGACCGCGACTTCAGCGGCGCGGCCGGCGCCATCGTCGCATTTCAGCGCAATGCCAAGGCCAAGCTCGGGAAGTGCCGCGCAATAGACGCCTTCGGCCCCTCCCTTCACAAAAATCCGGCCTGACGCGGCCTGCATCAGCGCAACATCAGCCCTGCCCGTGCCGGCGACCAGAAATGGCTCGGCCATGCAGGCGGAAAGCAGCCGCTTTGCGGCCTTGGCGCGCACGGGTTCAAAGCCGGCACCGGTCGCCATGCGGGCAAAGCCGAGGGCGAAGCTGCGCAGCGGCACGGCATAGGTCGGGATCGAGCAGCCGTCGGTGCCGCAATGATCGACATCATGGGCGGCACCGGTCACCGCTTGCATCGCATCGCGCACCATCTCCTGCGAGGCATGGCCGGATTTGACGTAGCCGCGATGGGCGACGCCGGCGTGGACGCAGGTGCAGAGGAAGCCCGCATGCTTGCCGGAACAATTGTTGTGCAGCGCGTTTGGCAAATTGCCGTTGCTGGCCAGCGCAACGGTCGCGTGATGGCTGGACGGCCAATGCGCGCCGCATTCCAGTGCCGCCACGTCCAGCCCGGCCTTGGCCAGCATCGCCCGCGCCAGTTCGACATGCGCCGGCTCGCCGGAATGCGAAGCGCAGGCCAGCGCCAGTTCGCGGTCGCCGAAACCGTACGCATCGGCGGCGCCGCTTTCGACCAGCGGCAGCGCCTGGATCGCCTTGACCGCCGAGCGCGGGAACACCGGGCGAGCCGTATCGCCGATTTCCCAGACCGGCTTGCCATCGGCATCGAAGACCGCAATGGCGCCACGATGCGCGCTCTCGACCACGGTGCCGCGCAAAACTTCGACCAGAACCGGATTTGTCATGAATTCCCCGCTAACGCACGACCTCGAAAATCGGATTCGATTTTCGAAAAGGATCCTGCGTAAAATCAAAGTGTTACAGCGTCCTTTGCGCGCCCGGAAGGGCGCGCGGCGCTGTAATGCGAGCGGTTTTTATCTGATCCGATCGAGAATGGAAACATAGTTGGCGACCGCGGCACCGCCCATATTGAAGATGCCGCCGAGCTTTGCTCCCGGCACCTGGATGCCGCCGGCCTCGCCGACGAGCTGCATGGCGCTCAGCACATGCATCGACACGCCGGTGGCGCCGATCGGATGGCCCTTGGCCTTCAGCCCGCCTGACGGATTGACCGGCAGCCGGCCGTCCTTCGCCGTCTCGCCGTCCAGCGCCAGTTTTGCGCCCTCGCCCGGTTTGGCCAGGCCCATCGCCTCATATTCGATCAGCTCGGCGATGGTGAAGCAGTCATGCGTCTCGACGAAGGACAGGTCGTCGAGCGTCACGCCAGCCTTGTTCAGCGCCTGATTCCAGGCCTGCTCGCAACCCTCGAATGCCAGGATGTCACGCTTCGACATCGGCAGAAAATCCTGCACGTGCTCATTGGCGCGGAAAGCGACGGCGCGGCGCATCTTCAATGCCGTCGCCGTGTCGGCAAGCACCAGCGCGGCGGCGCCGTCCGACACCAGCGAGCAGTCGGTACGCTTCAGGGGACCGGCGACGAAGGGGTTCTTCTCGCTCTCGTGCCGGCAGAACTCATAGCCGAAATCCTTGCGCATCTGCGCGTAGGGATTGTCGACGCCGTTCCTGTGGTTCTTGGCGGCAATCATCGCCAGCGCGTCCGACTGGTCGCCATAGCGTTGGAAATAGGCTTGCGCGATCTGGCCGAAAACGCCGGCGAAGCCTGCCGGCGTGTCGCCCTCCTCGGGCAGATACGAGGCCTTGAGAAGATTCTTGCCGATTTCTGGACCTGATGTCGTCGTCATCTGCTCGGCGCCGACCACCAGCACGATACGCGCCGCATTGGCGTCGATGGCGCGGATGCCTTGCCTGACCGCCGCCGAGCCGGTGGCGCAGGCGTTCTCGACGCGCGTCGCCGGCTTGAAGCGCAGCCGGTCGTCGGCCTGCAGGACCAGGCTTGCGGTGAAATCCTGTGCGGAAAAGCCGGCATTGAAGTGGCCGAGCACGATCTCGTCGACCTCGTCCGGACCGATGCCGGCATGATCGAGCGCCCCGCTAGCCACCTTGGTGATCAGGCCCTCCAGCGTCTCGCCTTCGAGCTTGCCGAAGCGCGAATGCGCCCAGCCGACGATGCATGCTGTCATGGTTATCTCCATCCCTGCGGGCCGGGCTACGCGATGTCGCGGCGCGCTATCAACATTGTTCAAGAATGAACCGTCCCAGCGACTTCGTAAAGGGGCCAGAACCACACAACGACTTGATCTTGATATCTGGTCACGGCAGCTGACATTTGCCACACAATCGCGTCGGATTTTTGTTGATTGATCCGTCAATAAAAAATAATCTTGCCGCAACGGACCGGAGCAAAGATGCCGAAAATCGGAATGGAGCCGCTGCGCCGCAGGGCGCTGATCGACGCGACGATCTCGGCGATCGGCGAGCGCGGTTCGCTTGATGTGACGATGTCGGAAATCGCCGGGCGCGCCGGGGTGTCCTCGGCGCTCGCCCATCACTATTTCGGCGCCAAGGACGAACTTTTGCTGGCGACGATGCGGCACATCCTGGCCGAGTTGACCGCCGACATGCGGCGCGCGCTTCGATCGGCCAGCACGCCACGCCAGCGCGTTTCGGCGGTGGTCGCGGTCAATTTCTCCGACGCCCAGTTCCAGCCGGAAACGATAGCCGCCTGGCTCGCCTTCTATGTCGAGGCGCAGAAATCGCCAGCGCTGCGCCGGCTGCTCAAGGTCTATGCGCGACGCCTGCATTCCAATCTGTTGAGCGGGCTGACTGGCATCCTGCCGAGAAGCGAAGCCGACCGTGTCGCCGAGGCGACAGCGGCGCTGATCGACGGGCTCTACATCAGGCGCGCGCTGAAGGACGGCGTGCCCAATGCCGCGACCGCGATCGCGCTGATCGAGGACTATCTCGAAACGAAACTCGGCCAGCGGAGCGCGCAGTGACGTCGAAGCGACCCAATTTTCTGATCGTCATGGTCGATCAACTCAACGGCACATTGTTCCCGGATGGGCCGGCGGACTTCCTGCATGCGCCGCATCTGAAGGCGCTGGCGGCTCGTTCGGCGCGCTTCAAGAACAATTACACCGCCTCGCCGCTCTGCGCGCCGGGCCGTGCGGCGTTCATGAGCGGCCAGTTGCCGTCGCGCACCGAGGTCTATGACAATGCCGCCGAATTCGCCTCGTCGATCCCGACCTATGCGCATCATCTGCGTACCGCCGGCTACCACACCTGCCTGTCCGGGAAGATGCATTTCGTCGGGCCGGATCAGTTGCATGGCTTCGAGGAGCGGCTGACCACTGACATTTATCCGGCCGATTTCGGTTGGACGCCGGATTATCGCAAGCCCGGCGAGCGGATCGACTGGTGGTATCACAATCTCGGTTCGGTGGCCGGCGCCGGTGTCGCCGAGATCACCAACCAGATGGAATATGACGACGAAGTCGCTTTTCACGCGGTGCAGAAGCTTTATGATTTCGCCCGCGTCTCGGACGATGCCGCGCGCCGGCCGTGGTGCCTGACCGTCTCCTTCACCCATCCGCACGACCCCTATGTCGCGCGCCGGCGCTACTGGGATCTCTACGAGGATTGCCCGGCGCTCGAGCCGGAAGTCGGCTTCATCCCCTATGACGAACAGGATCCGCATTCGCAGCGGCTTTACCGCGCCAGCGACTATGACAGTTTCGACATCACCGGCGAGCAGATCCGCCGCGCGCGGCGCGGCTATTTCGCCAGCATCTCCTATCTCGACGACAAGGTCGGCGAACTGCTGTCGGTGCTCGAGCGCACGCGAATGCTCGACGACACGATCATCCTGTTCTGCTCCGATCACGGCGACATGCTCGGCGAGCGCGGCCTGTGGTTCAAGATGTGCTTCTTCGAGGGCTCGGCGCGGGTGCCGCTGATGATCGCCGGAAAAGATATTTCGGCCATCCTGATCGACGCGCCGGTTTCCAATCTCGACGTCGTGCCGACGCTTTGCGACCTCGCCGGCATCGACATGAGCGCGATTGCGCCATGGACCGACGGCCAGTCGCTGCTGCCGCTGCTCGACGGCAAGACGCGCGCTGAACCTGTGCTGATGGAATATGCGGCCGAAGGCTCCAACGCGCCGATGGTGGCGATCCGCGAGGGCCGCTACAAATTCATCCATTGCGAGATCGATCCGCCGCAACTGTTTGATCTTGAATCGGATCCGCGGGAATTGACCAACCTCGCCGCTGACCCGGCGCACGCGGCTTTGGTGGCTTCTTTCACCGGCAAGGTCCAGGCGCGCTGGGACATGGCTGCCTTCGATGCCGCCGTGCGCGCCAGCCAGGCGCGCCGCTGGGTGGTCTATCCGGCGCTGCGCAACGGCACACATTACCCCTGGGAATTCCAGCCGCTGCAGAAGGCCTCGGAACGTTACATGCGCAACCACATGAACCTCGACCTGCTCGAAGAGCAGAAGCGCTTTCCACGAGGCGAATGATGACAGACGGTCTTGAGGCGGATTTCGTCATCATCGGCGCCGGCTCGGCCGGCTCGGCCATGGCCTACCGGCTGTCGGAGGATGGCAAATATTCGGTGATCGTCATCGAATTTGGCGGCAGCGACATCGGGCCGCTGATCCAGATGCCGTCGGCGCTGTCGATCCCGCTCAATATGAGCCTCTACGACTGGGGTTTTGCCAGCGAGCCGGAGCCGCATCTCGGCGGCCGTGTGCTGGCGACGCCGCGCGGCAAGGTCATCGGCGGCTCGTCCTCGATCAACGGCATGGTCTATGTACGCGGTCACGCCCGCGATTTCGACCATTGGGCAGAACAGGGCGCGGCTGGCTGGGGGTTTGCCGACGTGCTCCCCTACTTCAAGCGCATGGAGGACGCAAACGGCGGCGAGAATGGCTGGCGCGGCCACGGCGGCCCGCTGACCGTGCAGCGCGGCTCAAGGACGAATCCACTCTACGGCGCCTTCGTCGAGGCAGGCCGTCAGGCCGGCTTCGAGCTGACCGACGACTACAACGGCGCGAAGCAGGAAGGCTTTGGTCCGATGGAGCAGACCATTCGCGGCGGCCGCCGCTGGTCGGCGGCGAGTGCCTATCTCAGGCCGGCGCTGAGGCGGAAAAATGTAAGCCTGGTCAAGGGCTTCGCCCGACGGGTGATCATCGAGAATCAACGCGCCACCGGTGTTGAGATCGAAGTGCGCAGACGGATTCAGGTGATCAAGGCGCGACGAGAAGTGATCGTTGCCGCCTCCTCGATCAATTCGCCCAAGATCCTGATGCTGTCCGGCATCGGCCCGGCCCAACATCTGAGGGAATACGGCATTCCGGTGATCGCCGACCGGCCCGGCGTCGGCCGCAACCTGCAGGACCATATGGAACTCTACATCCAGCAGGAATCGACGCAGCCGATCACGCTGAATTCGGTGCTGAACCCGTTCTCCAAGGCGCTGATCGGCGCGCAATGGCTGTTCTTCAAATCGGGCCTCGGCGCAACCAACCATTTCGAGGCGGCCGCCTTCGTGCGCTCGCGCGCCGGCGTCGACTATCCCGACATCCAGTATCATTTCATCCCGGCGGCGGTCCGCTATGACGGCAAGGCGGCCGCGAAAGCGCACGGTTTCCAGGCGCATGTCGGGCCGATGCGATCGAAGTCGCGCGGTTCGGTCACGCTGCGCTCGCCCGATCCCGGATCGAAGCCGGTGATCCGCTTCAACTACATGTCGCATCCGGACGACTGGATCGAGTTCCGCCATTGCATCCGGCTGACGCGCGAGATCTTCGGCCAGTCGGCCTTCGACCCCTATCGCGGCAAGGAGATCTCGCCGGGCTCGCACGTGCAGTCGGACGACGATCTCGATGCCTTCATCCGCGATCACGCCGAAAGCGCCTACCACCCCTGCGGCACTTGCAAGATGGGCCGCAAGGATGATCGGATGAGCGTCGTCGATCCGGAATGCCATGTCATCGGCGTCGAAGGGCTGCGGATCGCCGATTCTTCGATCTTCCCGCGCGTCACCAACGGCAATCTGAACGCGCCGTCGATCATGACCGGCGAAAAGGCCGCCGACCACATTCTCGGCCGCACGCCGCTGGCGCCGTCCAACCAGGAACCATGGATCAATCCGCGCTGGCAGGTGTCGGATCGATAGAGCGACGTGCGTCCATTCGGACGCACAAGCACTCTATCGCTTTTTTAGTCCTCGCATCGTGCTTTCCGAAAATCGATTCCGATTTTCGAGCCGATGCGATAAGCCATGATCCGGCGGTGCCCGCCCGCCGGTCCCATCGAAAGACAGTTTGGAGAAGGTCCCATGCGCGCCCAGCCAAAGGCATCGCACTATGTCAACGGACGCTACATCGACGATGAGCAAGGTGCGCCGCTGCCGGTCATCTATCCAGCAACCGGCGAGACCATCGCGATGCTGCGTTCGGCGACGCCGAACGTGCTTGAACTGGCGATCGAAGCAGCGCGTGCAGCACAACCGGCCTGGGCGCGGCTGAAGCCGGTCGAGCGCGGGCGCATCCTGCGCCGCGCCGCCGACATATTGCGCGTGCGCAACGCCGACCTGGCACGCATCGAGACGCTGGATACCGGCAAGGCGATCCAGGAGACGCTGGTGGCGGACGCGCCATCGGCAGCCGACTGCCTCGAATATTTCGGCGGCGCGGTCGCTGCCTATAATGGCGAGTCCGTCGATCTCGGCGGCGCCTTTGCCTACACAAGGCGCGAGGCGCTGGGCGTCTGCGTCGGCATCGGCGCCTGGAACTACCCGATCCAGATCGCCGGCTGGAAATCGGCGCCGGCACTCGCCATGGGCAACGCCATGGTGTTCAAGCCGTCGGAGAACACGCCGCTGTCGGCGCTGGCGCTCGCCGAAATCTACACCGAGGCCGGCCTGCCCGACGGGCTGTTCAACGTCGTGCAGGGCTATGGCGATGTCGGCGCCGGCCTCGTCGGGCACGATGTCGTCGCCAAGGTCTCGGTGACCGGCTCGGTGCCGACCGGTCGCAAGGTGCTGTCGCTCGCCGGCTCGAAGATGAAGCATGCCACCATGGAGCTTGGCGGCAAGTCGCCGCTGATCATCTTCGACGATGCCGATCTCGAAAATGCCATCGGCGGCGCCATGCTCGGCAATTTCTATTCGACCGGCCAGATCTGCTCCAACGGCACGCGGGTCTTCGTGCAGAAGGGCATCCACGACCGTTTCGTCGAACGACTGGTCGAACGGACCAAGAAAATCCGTATCGGCGATCCGCTCGACCAGGAAACGCAGATGGGACCGCTGGTCTCCAAGGCGCAGCATGAAAAGGTCATCGGCTATATCGAGGCCGGCAAGCAGGATGGCGCTGTGCTCGCCTGCGGCGGCAATGTACCTTCGCTGCAAGGTTTCCAGGGTGGCTTCTTCGTCGAGCCGACGGTCTTCACCGGCGTCACCGACACCATGCGCATCGCGCGCGAGGAGATTTTCGGGCCTGTCATGAGCGTGCTGAAATTCGACGGTGAGGACGAGGTGATCGACCGCGCCAATGATACCGAATTTGGCCTTGCCGCCGGCGTGTTCACGCGCGACCTGCCGCGCGCCCACCGCGTCATCGCCGAGCTGCAGGCCGGCACCTGCTGGATCAACGCCTACAACCTGACGCCCGTCGAAATTCCCTTCGGCGGCTTCAAGCAGTCGGGAATCGGGCGAGAAAACTCACTTGCCGCGTTGGCACTCTATTCGCAGTTGAAGTCGGTCTATGTCGAGACCGGCGACGTCGCGAGCCCCTATTGAGGCTCACCGGCGCCGCCGACCAGAGACCTTAGCCAGAGAACTTAGAACGTCTGGTTGTAGGCGCCGACTTCGGGGCTGCGGCGCAGCACCGCATCGACGGCTTCGAACATCTGCCGGCGCCGCTCCGACGACACCGGGCTCTCCACCACGACGACAAGCTCCGGCTTGTTCGACGACGCCCGCACCAGGCCCCAGGTGCCATCCTCGGCAACGACGCGAACGCCATTGACGGTGATCAGCTCGGCGATCTTCTGGCCAGCGAAGATGGCGCCGTCGTGCTTCATGGCCTGAAAGTCGGAAACGACCCGCTCGACCACGCCATATTTAAGCTCGTCGGCGCAGTGCGGCGACATGGTCGGCGTGCCGAAGGTCAGCGGCATGTCGCGATAGAGATCGGCCATGCTGCTTGTCGGGCTGCGATCCAGCATCTCGCAGATGGCGATGGCTGTGATCAGACCATCGTCATAGCCGCGCCCGATCGGCGGGTTGAAGAAGAAATGACCGGATTTCTCGAAACCGGCGATAGCGCCAAGCTCGGCGACGCGCCGCTTTATGTAGGAGTGGCCGGTCTTCCAATAATCGGTGACGGCGCCATCGGCGCGCAGCGCGGCGTCGGTATTGAACAATCCGGTCGACTTGACGTCGACGACGAAGGTCGAGCCTGGATGCAGGCGCGCAATGTCGCGCGCGAGCATGACGCCGACCTTGTCGGCGAAGATCTCGTTGCCTTCATTGTCGACCACGCCGCAGCGGTCGCCATCGCCGTCGAAGCCAAGCCCGACATCTGCTCCTGTCTCCAGCACCTTGTCGCGGATAGCGTGCAGCATCTTCATGTCTTCGGGATTGGGGTTGTAATTCGGAAACCTATGATCGAGCTCGACATCGAGCGGGATCACCTCGCAGCCGATCCGTTCCAGCGCTTCAGGTGCAAAAGCGCCGGCAGTGCCGTTGCCGCAGGCGGCGACCACCTTGAGCTTTCTCGCTATGCGCTTGTCGCGGGTCAGGTCGTCGAGATAGATCTTGCGGAAATCCGCAACGAAGTCATAGGCGCCGCCGCCGACCAGGTCGAAGTCGCCGGCAAGCACGATCGTCTTCAATGCGCTCATTTCCTCCGGACCGAAGGTCAAGGGCCGCGCCGCCCCCATCTTGACGCCGCTCCAGCCATTCTCGTTATGCGAGGCGGTGACCATGGCGACAGACGGCGTGTCGAGCGCGAACTGGGCGAAATAAGCCATCGGCGATAGCGCCAACCCGATATCCCTAACCCGCGCGCCGGCGGCCATCAGCCCGGAAACCAGCGCCAGCTTGATCGCCAGCGAATAGGAACGGAAATCATGCCCAGTCACGATATCCGGTCCGGCGCCCAGGCGCCGGATCAGCGTGCCGAGCCCCATGCCAAGCGCCTGGACACCGATCAGGTTGAGCTCCGGCGGCTCGGCAGAGCCCGGATGGCCGAACCACCAGCGCGCATCATACTCACGAAAGCCGGACGCCTTGATCAGCGCCGAGGTTTCAAACTCGAAGGTGTTGGGAAGGGCTTCACTAACGATCTTCAGGGACAAGACAGCAACTCCAAGCGGCTGGATTCAGAGTGGTTTCAACGCAGGTGGCCATGCCTATAACACGAGCCGTTAAGCGGTGTTTATCCCGCAGGGAACTGAAACCTGTATGACGTTAGAGCGAAACGGCAAGAAATGCGACAGAAGCGCTGCCATTGGTGCTTGCAGGAACGAAGTACGGCGGCTATAAGCCCGCGGTCTGGTCACGGAGTGTAGCGCAGCCTGGTAGCGCACATCGTTCGGGACGATGGGGTCGCAGGTTCAAATCCTGCCACTCCGACCAGAAAAAACAATGGGTTAGGCATCCCGAATTCTGCCTGCCCCACAGATATCCCCACTGAAAAGATGGAAAAGCTTCTAGGCCGCTCGATGGAACTGGCAGACGCATACCAAACCACTCGCGATTTTGCAGAATCTGAGGCCGCGCCATCTAAACTATGTCTGCTTCGCGCCAAACGTGTTCAATCGGCGATAGTTGTCGAATGACTTCACTCGGGGCGAAAGCGCCAAGGGCGTATCAATGCAACGATTGCGGCTGATGCCAGCAGAATAAGCCCTGGAACGCCTAAGACCACGGCGTGCATCTCCAGCATAAGGGCGAATGGAGTATCCGCTTTTATCATCGGCTTAATCTCCCCTAAAACCTGAAGGCATTCAACATCGCGACTTCAATGACTGAAGCGTTAACATTCCACCATTTGTAACCTGCCATTGGCGCTGTGCGCGGGATTTAGGCTGCCGCGGATCGGACACCGCCGGCACCGGCGAGTCGTCCAACGATCTTGCTCAGCGTTCGCAGCGTCCAGGCCAGCGGCGCCAGAACCATCCTCAGCAGAGAAGCCAGGACAAGACAGAGTATGAAGTAGGCTGCAAAGGCGCCGAGCCAAGCCGGGAGACCTGCTTGTTCGGCTATCCAACCGGCTGCGTTTGTCAGAAGGTGAGGTCGCGTGATCGCCACATAAGGAAGTGCGACGACGGCGGCGACACCGGCTGCGGTACCGACGGCGGAAAGCGATTGGAACGCACCTTTGCCTGCAGCCCTCAGATGTACTATCCGCACAGTTCCGCGACCAGCTGCGGCCACCGGTGCCCTCGCAACCTGCAATGCCTTGGCTGCGGCGCCCATGCCCCCGACGACTATTGCCGCATCGAAGGCCGCCCAACCCATCTCGTCCCAGGTCGGAAGCCGCTCGCCGCGGGTGATCACCCCTTCCAGGTCGGAAACGCCGCCCAGGACTATGTTCTTCGCACCAAGCAGCGTGCGGGTGAACTGTCTGCGGACTGCTGTTCCGTCAACGATCTCGAACTCCGACAGCATCTCATGCCCGCGATCCTTGAGCTCGCGAATGGCAATAAGCCCATACTGCTCCGGCGAAATCTCGGCGAGGCCGAATCCCACCTGCCGGTCGTCCCACAGGCTCGAGAGGCCCTGACCGATGGTTTCCTGCAACAAGTACTGCGACGATCCATTCTTCACGAAGTAAGCAATCACCGGCACGACCGGATGGCCGAGACGGTCGAAAACCTCCACGAAATCCGCATCCTCGCCATAGACGAGGAACACTCTGGCTGCATCGTCGCCATATTTCGCCGCTGCCTCATGCCAGCCGAGCCCGCCTGCCGCGCAGGCTGCAAGAACCCATGGCCGAGCCTGCTCCACAGCTTTACTGCTGAGCGGGCAGCGGGTGTCGTCCCGGCGAACTTCCTCCGCCAGCGCGGCTCGCATGACCTCATCTTCGAAGTGATGGGGCTCCAGCCATTCCCATCTGAGCGTCAGGACGATCGCCACAACGAGTGAGGCTGCTAGCAGATATCTCATTCTCAAGGGGGCATCCTCCCGCAGTCATGTCATGCCAAGACGTGCCGAAGCTATCAGCCAATCCCGATGAAGCGATCGTTAGTTCTGGGATGTGGTGGAAATTTGCTGAAGGGTGGCCGACAGCGGACGTTCCGTTTTCCACCAAACTTCGGCGTTCATGGTCATTTTGGGGCCGCAAGCGGACTGGCAGCTTTGGCCCTCGGATCTTCAATAGCTACCTTCACGTCGGTGCGAGTAACGCCGTGACGTGACCCCTGCGGACGTTCGTGGCATCGCAGCGAACGTCCGGAATGTATGACAGCTGACGTTTGTTGTCAGATAGACAACTCTGAGCGAGCGGTAAGGAAGCTTGAAAAGGCAACCTACGTGCTGCTATTGGCCGGAGCACATGAGGCGACATGATCAGCTCAGTCCGTCGCCGCTCGTGGCTGCAAAGCCGATTGCCTGCACAGACGTACCGGCTCCCGCTTGTAATAGTCACGCATCTGGTACCCTTGCCCGGACCCCGGCCCGCGGGGCTCAATCCTCCGGCAGGGTGAAGACCGCGCAGGGATCAGCGATACCGCGCAATAAGTGCTCGCCCAAAGGGATCAAAGCCGTTGTCGTCTCCGCCGCGACCGCGCCCGAGATGAGCACGCTGCGACCAAGGGGCCTGCATAGCCCTTCGAGCCGGCTGACCAGGTTGACCGCAGGGCCGATGGCAGTGAAGTCCAGCCGGTCGGCCGCGCCGATATTGCCCCACAGCATCTCACCGAGATGCAGTGCCGCGCCGAAGGGCAGCGGCGACAGCCCCTCCGTCTGCCGCACCGCATCGAGATGGGCCATGCCGGCGCGGGCGGCGACAACAGCCCGCAGCGCCGCCTCGCAGGCCTCGGCCGGGGCGCCCGTGACCGGGAAAATCGCCAGCACACCGTCGCCGATGAACTTCAGCACCTCGCCCCCGAAAGCATGCACCGCCCCGGCGACGCGGTCGAACCAAGCGTCGAGGGCGGTGATCATCGCTGCGGGCTCCGTCGCCTCGGACAGGGCGGTGAAGTCACGCAGATCGGCACAGAGCAGCGCGGCGCGGATGGTCTCCCCGGTGCCGCGGCGCAGCGCGCCGGCCTGCACCCGGGCGGCACTGCGCCTGCCAAGATAGGCCTCGAGCAGCGCTGCCAGCGCCGCCCGCGCGGTCAGGGCGGCTAAGGGCGCTGCGGCGAAGCGCGCGGCCTGGCGCAGCCGGCCGGCCTCGGCGGGGCCGAATGGCCGGGTCCCTGCCCAGCCCAGCACCGGACTGTCCGGCTCCGGGCCGATCGTGTCCTCCTGCACAGGGCCAAGCTCGGCCAGCCAGTCGCGCCCGGCTTGGTTGAGCGGGCCGCCGGCGAAGCCCAGCGCCTCGATCACCGCCCCGGTCTCCGCCTGCCACAGCCAGGTGCGGCGGGCGATGATCGGATGCGGCACCGCGACCGTCAGAGCGCCCCCGGCCAACGGCAGGCCGTCGGCCAGCAGCCGGCCGCCGAGCTCGGCCAGGAACCAGTCAGAGCCGGGCGAAGAGCCGGCCTCGTCCAACAACCAGGCGAGGGGCGCGGGCAGATCCATGCCGCGATTATGGCACCGCGGCCACTAGCCTGTCATCCGCGCCGCGGGATGACGCTTCTGCCTGTCATGTTGTCACGTGAGGACGCCCTCAACGGGACCGGACGGGACGTCGTTAAGGGCGTACTTAAGGGAGAGGTGACATTCAGGGCGAGGCCATGGGCTGCCGCCGGCACAACTACTCCTTTACATAGACGCCATCCTCCAGACTCACGGTCCAATCCTCGATGAGGCAGCCTTCGACACCCCTGCGAGCGACGAGCGGAAAGAGTCAGTCCCTGCCATGCCAGGGGTCCGGCCCCGGTTCACGCCCGGCCGCAACCTCGGCCAGCCGGCCGAGGTAATGGGCCCAGCCTTCCGCATGGCCGGCGCATTGCTCGGCGTTAGGCAGGCCGGTGTGGGTCAGGCGCAGCAGCGTTCCGTCCGGCTGCTCGATCAGGTCGACCTCGATCAGGCTCGACCCCGGCGGCACCACCTCGCTGCCTTCCCAGCCAAAGCTGTAGGCCAGGCGGTGCACCGGCACCACCTCGCGGAAGGAGCCGCGAGCGCAGCGAGCCCCAGTGACATTGACGAGATAGAGCCCGCCAGGCTGCGGCTCGACCTCAGCCTCCGTTCCCATCCAGCGCAGGATCTTCTCCGGATCGGTCAGGAGGGCGAACACCGCGGCGGGCGGCGCCGGGATGTGCGTCTCGCGGCGGACGACGAGGGACTCTTGCATCGGTCTCTCCTACGGTTGCGATGACCTGCTCCGCCTGAGGCGGAGGATGGACGGGCGCCTTCTGTCCTAGTGTGGGAGGTCTTTTCTGACAGCATGTAGGCGGAAGATCGCCCTCAACAAGGTACCGCCCAAGCAGCTTGGCGAGAAGAAATCCGCACCCGGCTTGAGCGATTCCTGATCGACACGACCTGATTGTCGCCTAAGTCAGTCGCATTGGAGATCACTCCGACGCATCTCCCACGTTTAAGCGCTTCAATCGGCATTGTGGGTTTGACGCTGGCCTCCTGCGCCACGAGGTCCCTTCGGGCAGGCGCATCTGGAGGTGTGAGATCGCCTGCAATGTTGGATCTGACGCAATTGTGGTGCAGTTTGCCATCAGAAGGCACCTATCAGTCGGGCCTGAAGCAGGTCGATCTTCCCGCGCCCATACATTCGGCGGTAGCGGATCTGCTGGCTTCAGAAGCGCTCGAGGCGGTCCGAAAGCCTTGTTTATGGTCTGGGACGCCTCGCTCTCGGAGCAGCTTCCCGTAGGTCCGCAAGGGGTCCGGATTGCGACTTTCGCTGCGTCCAGAGCATATGTCCGCTGCTGGCTCAACCGTGACCTCCGGTGCCGTCGCCGGCGATGTCTGCTTCCAGGCAGAGACAAGTTCATCTCTACGGCTGACATCGGCGCATTGCGGACCAACAGCGGTGGGCCGGATGCGACCGGAAGCTCCGGGAGAAAAAGACCTGCTAGGCGGATAGTTCGCATGCCGCCGTGTCCGGCTTATAGCGGACGTTCGGCAATTTGGCAGCGAATGATCACATTGTGACAATCTTGCCGAAGACGAACGTCTAACCTAAACCCTCATCCCAGGATATCAACCGAATTGGAGCCACTGTTTGGGACCGGGCGTAGTTGCGACGTTTGCCCTATCCGGACGTGTGAGCAAATGCCGTGGGCAACGTGATGCGTGCATTTTTTCGTTCGGTTGCTGCGACGATCGTGATGTCCGGCGTGGCCGGTTGCACCAGCATTTCTTACTACGCACAATCCTTGAAGGGTCACGTGGAGATCATGGCGGCGCGCCAGGATGTCGAAGAGCTGATCGACGATCCTTCGATCCCTGGGACACTACGCGCTCGAATGGAATCGGCGAGCGCCATCCGACAGTTTGCGATAGATGAACTAGCGCTGCCGGACAACAATAGCTACCGCAGCTATGTTAACGTTGGTCGGGACGCGGTGACATGGGCCATCTTCGCCGCGCCGGAATTCTCGCTGACGCCACGAACATGGTGCTTTCCGGTGTTCGGATGCGTTCCGTACCGAGGATACTTCTCCAAAAGGTCTGCGATTGAAACCGCTGTCGAACTTCAGAGACAGGGCCTGGACGTCTATGTGACGGGCATCACTGCATATTCCACGCTTGGCTGGTCAAGTGACCCGCTGCTAAGCACGATGCTCAGCCAAGATGAAACGTATCTTGCGGGGCTGGTTTTCCATGAGCTGGCCCACCAACGCGTCTATGTGAAGGACGATTCCGCATTCAACGAGGCATTCGCTGTCGCCGTCGAAACAACCGGCGTGAGAAAATGGCTGCGCGCGGCTGGTGATACCGGCGAGTTGCGCCGTTACAACGCCGACCGGAGGCGCAGAGCTCAATTTCTTGCGCTGGTGTCGCAGACCCGGGACGAGCTAAGCCATGTCTATGACGGCAGCGCTACCTCTGAGCAGAAGCGGGCCGCGAAGATGGCCGCGATCGAACGGCTGCGGATGCGCTACCGAGAGATGCGCGACAGTCGCTGGCGTGGATACCAGGGATACGATGTCTGGTTCGATTCTCCGATTAACAACGCGAAGCTCGCCGCGACTTCCGTCTACGACGATCAGGTGGCGACGTTTCTCCGCTTGTTCGATTTGTGTTCGGGCGACTATCCACGGTTCTTCGCGTCGGTTCGACGGATCGGAGCGTTAGACAAGGCTTACCGCGCCGAAGCGCTCAAAGCAGCAGATTCATGCGATAGCCGGTCAAATCCGAAGGCCAGAAGCGGCGAGTCGGTCGCCGATGTGCTCGGCAGCCGGCGCAGGTGATTGAATTGACCATTTGTCGGCCGATTTCCTAGGAACTTTCACGTCGGCGGGGCCGGAAGCCGCATGTCGCGGCCTACAGAAGCCAAAAGCGGACTTGCCTGAGCCCCCCGGCGGATCCTGGACCACAATGGTTGCCGGCGGGCCGTGGCGCCTCAGCGTGCGCCCTACGAGGCCGAAAACCTCACGCTCACGCCGCGCTGCCGAAAATAAGCCTGCATCAGCTTGCGGCCCGAACGGTTGTTCTGCGCCAGCCTGGTCGGATCGAACACCGCCTGTTTTATCCCTTCTCGTGTCATCGCCGCCTTAAGCGTCGCGATATGCGCGTCGATGTCGGCATTGTCCGCCCGCAGCGATGCATAGATACTTTCGGTCGCCTCGGCCACGGTCGGTTCGCTCACAGGTGTCGTCCTTTGGTTGGTTGAGCGGCGACTTACCACAGATTCGCGGCTCCGCCGATACCGATGAGACGCTAGATGGGCGGCAACAGTGTCCCTTGGGACTTAAAAGGGATGCCAATGACGGGCGCCGGCGGCTAACGCGCCATAAGGATCGGCATCGACGGGTCTTCAAGCATCGAGACGGTGACGCCACCGAAGATGCGCTCGCGCAGCCGGGAATGACCGTAAGCGCCCATCACCATCAGGTCGGCGGCGATGTCGAGCGCGTGCCGGCGAAGCACGTCGACGACTGAATGGTCCAGGCTGGGCAGCCGGTCGACCGTGACATTCACGCCATGCCGCGCGAGATAGGCGGCGGCGTCGGCTCCGGGTTCGGCCCCGTGGCGGTACTCGTCCTCCACCGGATCGACCATGACGAGGTGCACCTCATCGGCGCCTGGCAGCAGGCCGAGGGATTCGCGGACGGCACGCGATGCCTCCAGACGGGCGTCCCATGCAATCAGCACGCGTTTCGGCTTCAGGGTCGACTGCGCCCCCGCGGGGATGAGCAGCAAGGGCTTTCCCGAAGAAAACAATGCGCCTTCGATCGCTTTGCTTTTCAGCGTTTTGTTGGCGAGCAGCTCCGGTCCAATGACCGTAATGTCGGCATAGCGGGCACGGCGGCCGATGGTGTCGTCGGCCCAGCCGGCTTCCGGATATTCGCTGGAGACATCGGCCGAAAGCACGCTGCCGGCGAGAAAAGCCGACAGGTCAGCAGTCCGCTTCTTCAACAGATCCTCGACGGCCCGACGCTCGTCGAGCCAGGCTTCTGAAACGACCGCGGCATACTCCCCGACTGGTGGCGGCGCAGCTACGGCAACGACCAGAACAGCAAGATGGGCGCCGATCTCGTTGCACAGGTCGGCGGCAGGCTTGAGATCACCGTCTCCCTCGTGCGGTCCCGTAACGGCAAGTATCGTCCTGAAAGCCATGGCGGCTGCTCCCGATTTTGCCCCAAAGCCCAATCGTCGTTGCAACAACAGCGAGACGGCTCGGCGCGCTGCTAGCGCTGAGTCAAGAACGCCGCCGGTCATCATTTGATCCGTATCAACATGCCCACGTGCCGACGCCAATAGGTTTCAGGCCGCTGGAGGACGCCAAGAATACGCGCCGAACACCGGAGCAGCAGCATCACGGAACGCATTCGTGACCTGGCTGGTTATATCCAGGCGCTGTGGCAGCAAGGGCCCGATGGCGCGGAATTTCAGCGACCACGCTCGTGCTTCCACAGGTTGGATACAAAACAAAGAGGCATCCGATGATCGTCGAGGATCAGCAATCCGTGGCCGCGATGTTGACGGACCCTGCCGCATATGGCGAGAGCGGACCGGTCGAGACGATCGAGACCCATATCTCGCGTATCTTCCTGGTTGGCCAGCGCGCCTACAAGATCAAGCGAGCGGTCAAGCTGCCCTATGTCGACTTCTCGACCCCGGCGCTGCGGCTCGCCGCCTGCGAGAAGGAGGTCGATCTCAACTCCAGGACTGCCCCCGGCCTCTATCTGGGGGTGCGGCGCGTCACCCGCGAGGCCGGCGGCGAGCTGGCCTTCGACGGAAGCGGCAAACTGGTCGATGCGGCGATCGAGATGGTCCGCTTCGACCAGTCGAAGCTGCTCGACCGAATGGCAGTCGGTGGCGAACTGACGCCTGCGCTGATGACGGATGTCGCGCGCGTGATCGTGCGCTATCATCGTGGCGCGCCGGAGGTCCACAAGGGCAGCGGATCCTCGAACCTGGCAGGCGTGCTCGCCATCAACGAAGCCGCCTTTGCCACCAGCCATGTTTTCGAGCAAGCCGAGATAAAGGCATTCACCGGGATTTTTCGCACCGCCCTCGCCCGTCATTGCGAGTTGCTCGACCGGCGGGAGACGGCAGGCAAGATCCAACGATGCCACGGCGACCTGCATCTGCGCAACATCTGTCTCTTCGACGGCGAGCCCCGCCTCTTCGATTGCATCGAATTCAACGACCAGATCGCCAGCATCGATGTGCTTTACGACCTGGCTTTCCTGCTGATGGACCTCTGGCATCGCGGCTTTCCGGAACTCGCCAACCTGGTGACGAACCGCTATCTCGACGAAGCAGACGACGAGGACGGCTTCATCCTCCTGCCGTTTTTCATGGCAGTGCGGGCCGCGGTGCGCGCGCATGTCACCGCAACCCAGATCGAGGAAAGCGGTGACGATTCCAGCGGGCTGCTTGCCGAGGCCAGATCCTATTTCGAGCTTGCCCGAACACTTCTCGAGGAAAAGCCGCCTCGGCTGATCGCCATCGGCGGCTTGAGCGGTTCCGGCAAGACGGCCGTTGCCGAGGCACTCGCCGCACATGTTGGCGCGCCGCCCGGCGCACGCATTGTCGAAAGCGACCGCATCCGCAAAGCCCTGCATGGGGTGCCAGCCGAGACGAAGCTGCCGGACAGGGCTTATCGACCTGATGTGTCGGACCGCGTCTACCGCGAAATGGCATGGCGCGCCGACTTGATCCTTGCCGAAGGCGGTTCGGTGGTCGCCGATGCCGTCTTTGACCGGCCGGCCGATCGCGACCGCATCGAGAAAGCTGCAAACGGCAGAGACATTGCTTTCGCCGGATTTTGGCTGGAGGCGGATCCGCTCGTTCTTTGGCAGCGGGTGAGCGAGCGCAGTGGCGGTCCTTCTGACGCCACAGTCGATATCTTGTCGCGGCAATTGCAGCGAAAGGCTACCCCGTCCAACTGGCGCAAGGTCGACGCCGATCGAAAGCTCGCCGATATCGCCGCAGAATTGGCCAAGGTTTCGGACGCAGTCGCTTTTGCGCAGAATCCTCCACTCAAGACCGCATCGTGACGGCGACGAGCGGCGCGCATAAAGACGAGTAAATGGGAATGACGCAGGAGAAACTGGTGGTTTGCGGCAAATGCGGCGGGGTCAATCGCCTGCCGCCGGCACGCGATGCCGGGGACGCGAAATGCGGAAAGTGCGGCTCCAGGCTGTTCTCGGGTCACCCGGCAGACGTCGATGCACAGAGTTTCGATCGCCAGGTCACGCGAAGCAGCCTCCCCGTCGTCGTCGACATCTGGGCACCATGGTGCGGTCCGTGCAAGATGATGGCGCCGGCCTATGAAGCGGCAGCCAACGAACTGGAGCCGCATGTTCGACTGATCAAGCTCAATTCCGACAATGAGCAGGCCGTTGCAGCCAGGCTCGGCATCCGCGGCATCCCGACCATGATCATCTTCCACGGCGGACGGGAGGTTGCGCGCGCATCCGGCGCAATGACGGCGGGACAGATCGTCAGGTGGGTCCGCGATCACCTGCCGGCCGCAGCCTGAAAGCTGCTACTGCGTGGATTTCGCTGATCGCCGTGCCCAGCACGACGGGCGAACTGATGGCCGACACTGAGCACAGAAGCCATATGATGACATTAAGAAGTTCGAGACATCGAACGGCGAATTTTCATATGATGACCTCGCTTTTGGCCCGCACTGGGAGTATGGATCCTCAGATCCGGCAAAGTTGGGAGGACCCATGCAGCAGGCCGAACATCGAACGTCCCGGCGGTCGTTCGTCTCTCAGGTTGCCGACGCCCTGCGCGGCCAGATCGAAGCCGGCTTTTATGCGCCTGGCGATAAATTGCCGACAGAACCCGCGCTGATCGACCGGTTCGGGTTCAGCCGCACCGTGGTCCGGGAGGCCATCGCCGCGCTTCGTGCCGATGGGCTGGTGGAATCGCGGCAAGGCGCCGGCGTCTTCGTTCTCGGCCCGAAACCCGTCGACGAGGGATTGAAGCTGTTCACTGACGAAACGAACAAGATCTCGGACATCATCGAAGAGCTCGAGCTGCGCATCGGCATCGAAGTCGAGGCAGCCGGCCTTGCCGCCGCCCGCAGTTCGCCCGCGCAAGAGGCCGAAATCGAGGCCCAGGTCGAAAGGTTCGCCGACCTCATGGCGCAAGGGCAACCCACGGACGATGCCGACTTCCAGTTCCACATGGCGATTGCCGCCGCAACCAACAACGCCAGATTCAAGGCCTTCCTCGAACATGTCGGCCGGCGGATGATCCCGCGGGTGAAGTTCAAGACGATGATGGGCGGCGTCGACCCCTTGCCCAATCGCGACCATCCGATTCTGCAGGAGCACAGGGAAATCGCCGATGCGATCCTCGCCCGCGATCCGGAAAAGGCGCGTGAGGCGATGCGCCGCCATTTGGTGACCGGGATAAAGCGCTATCGCGCCCTGACCGTCCGGCGCCCGACAAATCAGCACAACGCCGGCGGTTGACTCGTCAGGACACTCATCATATGAATCTAGATGACATCATATTAATTTGTGGGATGAATTCCTTTGTCGCCAGATGAAATCAAGTCGCGGGTCGCTTCAGGGCTGCTGTCGTTTCCGGTCACGCATTTCAACGAGGATTTCAGCCTCAATCTCGAAAGCTATCGCGCGCATGTCGAATGGCTGTCGGGGTTCGGTGCCGCTGCCCTGTTCGCGGCCGGCGGCACCGGTGAATTCTTCTCGCTGTCGCCAGAAGAGGTCGCCGACGTTACCCGCGCGGCCAAGGATGCCTCGGGAGACGTGCCGATCATCGCCGGCTGCGGTTACGGCACGGCGCTCGCCACGGAAATCGCCCGCCGCGCCGAGGCTGCGGGAGCCGACGGTCTCCTGCTTCTGCCCCACTATCTGATGGAGGCCTCGCAAGAAGGGATTTTTCGGCATGTCAAAGCCGTGTGCCAGTCCACCGGCCTCGGCGTCATCATCTACAACCGTGCGAACTCGGTCGCCAATGCCGACACCGTCGCCCGCCTTGCTGACGCGTGCCCAAACCTCATCGGGTTCAAGGACGGCACAGGCAAGGTCGATCTTGTCCGCCACGTCACCGCAAAGCTCGGCGATCGGCTCTGCTACATCGGTGGCATGCCCACGCATGAGCTGTTCGCCGAGGGCTTCAACGGCGCCGGCGTGACGACTTATTCCTCCGCGGTCTTCAACTTCGTGCCGGAATTGGCCCAGCGCTTCTACAGGGCGATGCGGACAGGTGATCGCGCTGTGATGGAAGAAATCCTGCACAGCTTCTTCTTCCCCTTCGCGGCTTTGCGCGATCGCGAGCAAGGTTATCCGGTGTCGATCATCAAGGCCGGCGTCGAGCTCATCGGACGGACACCCGGCCCGCTTCGGCCGCCGCTGACGGATCTGAAGCCGCAGGAGAAAGACGTGCTGCGCGGACTGATCGAGAAGATCGCCGCCTAGCTGCCGCGAGATCGGCAAATTGTCGGCCGCACGGGATGAGGAGGATCGTCTCGTGCGCCAGCCAAAACGGAAGATCCCAAATGGAAGATCAAGGGAGGAGTGACATGAACAGAAGCATTCATGCGATTGCAGCTATCGTTTTGATGACCGCTGCCGCGCCATCGGCCGTCGCACAGGAAGCGGCGCAGGAGATCCGTATCGTCCTGCCGGAGCAGCCGGCCAATCTGGAGCCCTGCGGCACCATCATCACCAATGTCGGCCAGATACTCAGCCAAAACGTGGTTGAATCGTTGACCGTCATCGATCCGGTCAGCGGACAGCCCCAGCCGAAACTGGCGACGGAGTGGACCAGCGTGGACCCGACCACCTGGCGGATCAAGCTGCGCGAGGGCGTCAAATTCCAGGACGGAACCGAACTCAATGCGGATGCGGTCGTCTTCTCCATCAACAGGATGATCAGCGGCAAGCTTACCTGCAGCAACATTGCGAAATTCGGCGATGCCAAACTGACGCTGACGCCGGTCGACAAGCTGACCGTCGAAATAAAGTCGGACAGGCCCGAGCCCATCATGCCGACGCTGTTGAGCGTGGTCATGATCGTCTCGCCGAAGACGCCGGTCGACCAGGCGGTGAACGATCCGGTCGGCACCGGCCCGTTCACGCTGTCGACCTTTTCCCCGCAGACCGTGGTGCTGGACGCGTTCGACGGCTATTGGGGCAACAAACCGCAGATCACCAAGGCAACCTATGTCTGGCGACCCGAATCCTCGATTCGAGCCGCCATGGTGGAGACCGGCGAAGCCGACCTGACACCGTCGATTGCCATCCAGGACGCCAGCAATCCGGAGACGGATTTCGCCTACCTGAACTCCGAAACCACCGCCATCCGCATCGATGCCGCCGAGCCGCCGCTCGACGACCTGCGCGTGCGCAAGGCGCTCAACCTGGCGATCGACTGGGAAGGCCTTGCGCAGCTGTTCGGCGACGACGTCAAGCGTGCGTCGCAGATGGTCGTCTCCGGGATCAACGGCCATGACGATGCGCTCGAGCCTTGGTCGTATGATCCGGAAGAGGCGAAAAAGCTCATCGAAGAGGCGCGCGCGGCGGGTGTCGCGGTCGACACCGAGATCAAGCTCATCGGGCGAAACGGCATCTATCCGAACGGCGCCGAAGCGATGGAGGCGATGATGACGATGTGGCAGGACGCCGGCCTCAACGTCAAGCTTACCATGCTCGATGTCGCCGACTGGCTGCGCTATCTGCAAAAGCCGTTCCCGGCGGAGCGCGGCCCCAATCTCCTGCAGATGATGCATGACAACAACAAGGGCGATGCGGCCTTCACGGTGCCGATCTTCTATCGATCGAGTGGCAGCTACTCGACCTTGGCCGATCCGGCATTCGACAAGCAGATAGACGAGGCACTGGCGGCGACCGGCGAAGCCCGCACCAACAGCTTCAAGGCGATTTTCGGCAAGGCCCGCAACGAAGTGGTGGCGGACATCCCGATGTTCCACATGATCGGCTACACCCGGGTTGGCACCAGGCTGGAATGGAAGCCCGATATCACCACCAACAGCGAAATACCGCTGGCCAATATCGCCATCAAAGACTGAGCGATACGGGGGCGCCAGGCGGTCGTCGCCCTGCGCCCCCGACCCGTTGCCTCCGTCGATATCCGCCGAAGGGCATCCGAAATGATAAGCTATCTTGGACGCCGGGCGTCGCACAGCATCCTGTCGGTCATCGGTCTTTTGACCTTGGTTTTTTTCCTGACACGGCTCACCGGCGATCCTTCCGCCTTGTACCTGCCTCTGGACTCGACTGCGGAAGCTCGGGCCGCGTTCGCGCGGTTGAACGGCCTCGATCAGCCGATCCATTGGCAGTTTCTGGGATATCTGCGCGATCTGCTGCAGCTGGATTTCGGTGAATCGCTGCGCCAGAACCGCTCGGCGATGCAGGTCGCGCTTGAGGCGTTCCCGGAAACACTGAAGCTGGCCGTCGTCGCGATCACGCTGTCGACCGCCTTGGCAATCCTTGTCGGCTCGCTGGCGGCCGCGCGGCCGGGCAGCATCTTCGACCGTATCGCCAGCCTCGTCTCGCTGGCCGGCGCAAGCGCGCCGGATTTCTGGGTGGCCATCGTCGGCATCCTTGTCTTCGCCGTGGGGCTCGGGCTTTTGCCGACATCCGGCACCGGCACCTGGGTCCACTGGATCATGCCGACCTTCGTGCTGATGCTTCGCCCTTTCGGTCTCCTGGTGCAGGTCGTGCGCGGAACCATGCTGTCGGCGCTTGCCACTCCATACATCAAGACCGCAAGGGCCAAGGGCCTGCCGCGGCAGAAGATCATCTTCGGCCATGCGCTTCGCAACTCGCTGCTGCCCGTCGTCACGGTCGCCGGCGACCTGGCGACCAGCCTTGTCAACGGCGCCGTCGTCGTGGAGTCGATATTCGGCTGGCCCGGCATCGGCAAGCTGATGATCGATTCGATCATCCAGCGCGATTTTGCCGTCGTCCAGTCGACCATTCTGGTGACGGCAACCGCCATCTTCATCCTCAACATCGCGATCGACCTGCTCTACGCGGTTCTCGATCCGCGCATCCGGTACTGAGCCATGACGATCATCACCCCCGACATCAAGCCGGCGGCCGTTCCAGGCAGCGGTCGCGTGATTTTTGCCTATTTGAAGCGCGACAGGCTTGCGCTCGCCGCTGCTATTTTCCTGGCGATCGTCGTCATCGCAGCGGTCCTTGGCCCGTGGCTGGTGGGCGACGCCGCTTCGCGGCTGGGGCTGCGCCAGCGCAACCTCGCCCCGTTCTCGCTGGCCAGCGGTTGGATCTACGTCCTGGGCGCCGACACCCTCGGCCGGCCGATCCTGGCCAGGCTGATTGTCGGCGCGCAGAACACGTTCGGCATTGCCGCGGCGGCGGTGTTCGCGTCGATGCTGGTCGGTGGAACACTGGGCCTGTTAGCGGGCTATTCGGAGCGCTGGTACAGCCATCTCATCCTGCGCCTGGCCGATGTCGTCATGAGCTTTCCCTCGCTGCTGCTGGCGCTCATCGTGCTCTACACGCTGGGTCCGAGCATCACCAACCTGGTGATCGTTCTCGCCGTCACGCGCATGCCGATCTACCTCAGAACGGCGCGCGCGGAAGTGCTGGAGCTGCGCGAGCGCATGTTCGTCAGCGCCGCGCGAGCCATGGGCGCGAAGCCGGCCCGGATCATCATCCGGCACATCGCGCCCCTGGTCCTGCCGACATTGGTGACGATTTCAGCCATTGATTTCGCGACAGTCATTTTGTCGGAATCGGCGTTGAGTTTTCTTGGCCTCGGCATTCAGCCACCCGACTTCACCTGGGGCGCGATGGTGGCAAACGGCCGCGGCTATCTTGCCACCGCCTGGTGGATCGCATTCTGGCCGGGCCTTGCAATCATGCTGACGACGCTGTCGCTCAACATCCTCTCGAACTGGGCACGCACCGTTGCCGATCCGCAGCAACGCTGGCGCCTTCAGACATTGCGAAAAGCTGCCCGATGAGCAACGCGACCATTCTCAAGGTCGAGGGCCTGACCGTCGATTTTCTTTCGGATGATCGGCCGGTACGCGCCGTCGACGATGTCTCTTTCCACGTCAGCCGTGGCGAGACGCTGGTGATCCTCGGCGAAAGCGGTTCAGGAAAGAGCGTCAGCACCAGCACGGTGATGGATCTCGTCGACTGCCCGCCAGGCGATATCGTGGCCGGCTCCTGCTTCTTCGACGGCGTCGAACTGTCGGGCCTCGGCGCCGAGGCGCGCCGAAGCATCAACGGCCGCAGGATTGCGATGATCTTTCAGGATCCGCTCGCCTATTTGAACCCGGTCTACACGGTGGGGCGCCAAATCGAGGAGGTCTTTGAGAGCCACGGTGCGGCAGCCGGCAAGGGCGCACGCGCCAAGACGATAGAGCTGCTTCGGCGCGTCGGCATTCCGGAGTCGGAAAACCGCGTCGACTTCTATCCGCATCAGTTCTCGGGCGGACAACGCCAGCGCGTGATGATTGCCATGGCGATCGCGCTGAAACCGGACATCCTGATTGCCGATGAGCCGACGACCGCTCTGGACGTCAGCGTGCAAGCGCAGATCCTCGATCTGCTGCGCGATCTCCAGCGCGAAACCGGCATGGCGTTGATCATGATCACCCATGACCTCGAAGTCGCCGCGTCCATGGCGGACCGGATCATCGTCATGAACGGCGGCAAGGTCGTCGAGACGGGCATCGCCAGGGAGGTCTTCAGCAATCCGCAGCACGCCTATACCCGCCGCCTCATCGCCGCCCTGCCCCACGGCAACGCAGCGGAGGCGCCCAACAGGCGTTCGACGGCGATCGCCGGCGAGACGCTGCTCAAGGTGGAACATCTCACCAAGCACTATGAGCTTGCTTCCGGAGCTTTTAGCAGCAAGCGGACGTTCAAGGCGGTGGATGACATAAGCTTCGAGGTCAGGAGAGGAGAAACGCTCGGCATCGTCGGCGAGTCCGGGTCCGGCAAATCGAGCGTCGCGCGCATGCTGCTGGGGCTGAACGCGCCAAGCGCCGGCAAGGCGGTCTTTGCCGGTGAGAACATCTTCGACATGAATGGAACGCGCCTTATGGCGTTTCGGCGCAAGGTCCAGATGGTCTTCCAGGATCCATACGGATCGATGAATCCGCGCATGCGCGTTTATTCGATCATTTCCGAACCCTGGGTGATCCACCGCGATATCCTGCCGAAGGACAGGTGGAAGGCTCGCGTGGCAGAGCTCCTGGAATTGGTGGGGCTGTTGCCGGAGCACGCCGAGCGCTACCCGCACCAGTTTTCCGGCGGCCAGCGACAGCGCATCGCCATTGCGCGCGCGCTTGCCAGCGAGCCGGAACTGATCGTCTGCGACGAGGCGGTTTCGGCGCTCCACGTCTCTATCCAGGCGCAGGTGATCGACCTTCTGGCCGACCTTAGGACCAGGCTCAGCCTCTCCTATATCTTCATCACCCACGACCTGCCGATCGTGCGCCATTTCGCCGACCGGATCATGGTCATGAAAGACGGACGGATTGTCGAGGAAGGCCAAACCGCGGCGCTGTTCGGGGCGCCTCGCCACGACTATACGCAAAGCCTGCTGCAGGCTGTGCCCAGGCCCAAATGGCTTACGCAGGCTCAATAGTTCCTGGATATCGGCCTCGATTGTCCGCGCGCGCCCAGCTAGCGTTGCCGACTGATGGGCCGAATGCGCTTGACAAAATGGCGATCGCCCGCTCAATTTGACCCATTCACCAGGGGGGTCCCGGCAAGGGGCTGAGATACTGCTGGCTTTCGCGGCGCAGTGACCCGTTGAACCTGATCCAGTTCATACTGGCGTAGGGACGGTGCAAGCGCTTTGCGGGAGTCCATGCCCGAAAACCTGTAAGCAGGCCAACCAGAGCGTCTTTTCATCCTTCCGGCACAGAACTGGGTCTCCAATGCATGAGCAAAGGAGCCTCAATATGAATGCCCTGACCCCAGCCGTCTCAACGGGACCGCTGCCTGCCTCACGGAAAATCCACAAGTCCGGCGTCCTCTATCCTCACATTAAGGTGCCGATGCGGGAAATCGCCGTCCATCCGACGGCGGGCGAACCGCCTGTCACCGTTTACGATCCGTCCGGCCCCTATACGGACCCGACTGTCGAAACCAGCATCGAAAAGGGCCTCGCCAGGTTTCGCCATGAATGGGTTACGGCACGCGGCGACGTCGAATTCCACAATGCCCGCAGTGTCAGGCCGGAGGACAACGGCTTTGCGTCAGGTGAGCGCCTGACGCCGGAATTTCCCGTGCGCCACCGGCCGCTAAAGGCAAAAACGGGCCAAGCGGTGACGCAGCTTGCCTATGCGCGCGCCGGGATCATCACCCCCGAAATGGAGTTCGTCGCCATTCGCGAAAATCTCGGCCGCGAGAGCTTACGCGGCGGGATGCAGCGCGACGGCAACTCTTTCAGCGCGGCGATCCCGGACTTCGTCACGCCGGAATTCGTGCGCGACGAGATAGCGCGCGGACGGGCTATCATTCCAGCCAACATCAACCACCCGGAGAGCGAGCCGATGATCATCGGCCGCAATTTCCTGGTCAAGATCAATGCCAATATCGGCAATTCAGCCGTCACCTCGTCGATGGCCGAAGAGGTCGAAAAAATGGTCTGGGCGATCCGCTGGGGAGCCGACACCGTCATGGACCTGTCGACCGGTCGCAACATCCACAACATCCGCGAATGGATCGTCCGCAATTCGCCTGTGCCGATCGGAACCGTGCCGCTCTACCAGGCGCTTGAGAAGGTCGGAGGGATCGCCGAGGACCTGACCTGGGAAATCTACCGCGATACGCTGATCGAACAGGCCGAACAGGGCGTCGACTATTTCACCATCCATGCCGGTGTGCGGCTGCACTACATCCCGCTGACGGTCGACCGGGTCACCGGCATCGTGTCGCGCGGCGGCTCCATCATGGCCAAGTGGTGCCTGCATCATCACCGCGAAAGCTTCCTCTACGAGCATTTCGAGGAAATCTGCGACATCTGCCGCGCTTACGACGTGTCGTTCTCGCTCGGCGATGGCCTTCGTCCCGGCTCGATCGCCGACGCCAACGACGCGGCGCAGTTCGCCGAACTGGAAACGCTCGGCGAGTTGACAAAGGTCGCCTGGGCCAAGGATTGCCAGGTCATGATCGAGGGGCCGGGCCATGTTCCGATGCACAAGATCAAGGAGAACATGGACAGGCAGCTCGAAGTCTGCGGCGAGGCGCCCTTCTACACGCTTGGGCCGCTGACCACCGACATCGCACCCGGCTACGACCACATCACCTCAGGCATCGGCGCGGCGATGATCGGCTGGTACGGCACGGCGATGCTCTGCTATGTCACGCCCAAGGAGCATCTCGGTCTCCCCGACCGCAACGACGTCAAAACGGGCGTCATCACCTACAAGATAGCCGCGCACGCCGCCGACCTCGCCAAGGGTCATCCGACGGCGAAGGTCAGGGATGACGCCCTTTCCCGCGCACGCTTCGAGTTTCGTTGGGAAGACCAGTTCAACCTGTCGCTCGACCCCGAAACCGCGCGCTCCTTCCACGACGAGACTTTGCCGAAGGAGGCGCACAAGCTGGCGCATTTCTGCTCGATGTGCGGGCCGAAATTCTGCTCGATGCGCATCTCCCACGACATTCGGGCCGAGGCACAGAAAGAGGGCATGGCGGCGATGGCCGCGAAGTACCGCGAGGGCGGCAATCTTTACATGCCGGTGGACGGCGAACCGCCCATGCCGAAGATGCCGGAGCCGTCATGAGGCTGCTGGTCAAAGGGGCCGGCGTCGCCGGCCTCACCGCCGCCTTCGAACTCGCCGCCCGCGGTGCTGCGGTAACCATTGCCGAGACCCGGCATGGCCTTGGCGGCAACGCATCATGGATGGCCGGCGGCATGCTGGCGCCCTGGTGCGAGCGCGAAAGCGCCGAGCAGCCGGTGCTGGATCTCGGACGCGATGCCGCCGACTGGTGGGATGCGGTCCTGCCGGGCCATGTCACGCGGGCCGGAACGCTCGTTTTGGCAATGCCGCGGGATGCGGGCGAACTCGACCGGTTTGCAAGCCGCACGTCGGGTCATCGGCGGATCGACGAAGACGAAATCGCGCTCCTGGAACCCGATCTCGCCGGCCGCTTCCGTCGCGGGCTGTTCTTTCCGGGCGAGGCCCATCTCGACCCACGCCGAGCAATGGCGGCGCTGCATGAAAAACTCGCCGCAAGCAGCGTCGAGTTCCGCTTCGGAATGGACGCCCTGCACATGACGGGATTCGACCGCGAGATCGACTGCATGGGAATGGCGTCCAGCGATGAAAGGCTTCGCGGCGTTCGCGGCGAGATGCTGATCCTGCGTACACCGGACATCTCGCTGTCGCGCCCGGTCAGGCTGCTGCACCCGCGTTTGCCGCTCTATCTGGCGCCGCGCGCCGACCACCATTTCATGGCGGGTGCAACGATGGTCGAGAGCCTGTCCACGGAGCCGGTCACGGTACGGGCGATGATGGAACTCCTGAACGCCGCCTATTCGGTTCATCCCGCCTTCGGCGAGGCCGCGATCGTTGAGACGGGCGTCGGCATTCGCCCGGCGTTTTCCGACAACCTGCCGCGCGTCGAAGCGCATGGCAGGACCGTCGCGATCAACGGGCTCTACCGCCATGGTTTCCTTCTGGCCCCCGCCATGGCGCGTCGGGCGGCCGACCTTGTTTTCGATTCTGACAAACCGGTGGAACTTGCTGATGAAACTGACGGTCAACGGCGAAGCGCATGAGATCACCGCCGCCACCCTGGCGGAGCTTCTCGCAGCACTTGACTACGAGGGCAACTGGCTCGCAACGGCCGTAAACAGCGACCTTGTGCACGCGACTGAGCGGGCGCTGTTCCAGCTGAAGGACGGCGACCGGATCGAAATCCTCTCACCCATGCAAGGAGGTTAGTAACGTGATCGAGCTTTACGGAACCAAGCTTCCGTCGCGCCTGCTTCTCGGCACCGCACAGTACCCCTCGCCCTCCATTCTTGCCGATGCGGTCAAGGCATCCTGCGCGTCCGCGGTGACCGTCTCATTGCGCCGCGAAATGGCCGGGGGCAAGGGTGGCGAGAAATTCTGGTCGCTTATCCAATCGCTGCGGCTGCATGTCCTGCCCAACACGGCTGGTTGTCACTCCGTCAAGGAAGCCGTCACGACCGCAAAGATGGCGCGCGAGGTCTTCGGCACGAACTGGATCAAGCTCGAGGTGACCGGCAATCATGATACGCTGCAGCCGGATGTCTTCGGCTTGGTCGAGGCCGCGCGGATCCTGTGCGAAGACGGTTTTGCAGTATTTCCTTATACGACGGACGATCTCGTCGTCGCCGAGCGATTGCTGGAAGCCGGATGCAGGGTGCTCATGCCCTGGTGCGCGCCGATCGGTTCTGCGCTTGGACCGGTAAATATCACCGCGCTCCGCTCGATGCGCGGCCATTTCCCGGATGTCCCGCTGATCGTGGATGCGGGCCTCGGCCGCCCATCTCACGCGGCTCTCGTGATGGAACTCGGCTTCGACGCGGTGCTCCTCAACACGGCAGTGGCCAAGGCCGCCGATCCGATCGGCATGGCGCGCGCGTTCGGCAAGGCGGTCGATGCCGGCCGTGAGGCCTATCGCTCCGGCCTGCTCGAGCCGCGCGACCTCGCCGTCCCATCGACGCCGACAATCGGCCGGGCAATCTTTCAATGAAACTCGATCCTTTTTATCTGATCGTCGATAGCGCCGCCTGGATTGAAAGGCTGGCGCCGCTCGGCGTCAGGCTGATGCAGCTTCGCGTCAAGAACCTCGACGAGGCTGCGTTGCGCGCCGAGATCCGCAAGGCGAAGGCTTTGTGCGCCCGATACAAATGCCAGCTCATCATCAATGACTTCTGGCGGCTGGCGATCGAGGAGGACTGCGATTTCATTCATCTCGGACAGGAAGATCTGCAAGCGGCGGACCTTACCCGGATCAGGGCTGCAGGTCTCCGTCTCGGCCTCAGCACGCACGACCATCTCGAACTCGAAACAGCCCTTGCCGCCAGACCGGACTATATCGCGCTCGGCCCTGTCTATCCGACCATCCTGAAACAGATGAAATGGGCGCCGCAGGGGCTCGAACGGCTTGGCGAATGGAAGCGCCGGATCGCGCCGACACCTCTGGTCGCGATTGGCGGCCTCAATCCCGACCGGATCGAGGGCGTCTTCGGTGCCGGTGCGGACAGCGCCGCGGTAGTGACCGACATCACATTGGATGCCGATCCGGATGCGCGAACGCGCCAGTGGATCGAAAAGACGAGCCGATGGCGTTGAGGCGCGAACCGCATGTGCTTGTCGTCGGCGGCTCGGACTCCAGCGGCGGCGCCGGCATAGCCCGCGACATTGAGACGATCTCCGCCCTCGACTTGCGCACCTGCCTTGCCGTTACCACCGTGACGGTGCAGACGCATGAAGCCGTCACGCAAATCCACAATTTGCAACCCGGTCTGGTGGCCGATCAGATGCGTGCCGCGCTGCAAGCCAATGCGGTCGGGGCGATCAAAATCGGCATGCTCGCGACGGAGCAAACCATCGTCGCCGTCGCGGATGTGCTGCGCCAAAACCCACAGATACCGGCAGTCATCGACCCGGTGCTGGTCTCTTCTTCGGGTTGGCCCCTTCTGGACACAGGCGCTATCGGCGTCCTGAAGCATGAACTCATCCCGCTTTGCCGTCTCGTCACACCCAACCTCATCGAACTGGCTGTCCTTGCCGGCTCAGACCTGGCCATCGACGAGGACGGCGCATTGCAACAAGGTCAGAAATTGCTCACCGCCGGATTGCAAGCCCTGCTGATCAAGGGCGGCCACGCCGCGGGGTGTCGATCGACGGACATCCTGCTGCGCGCCGATCAAGAGCCCATCCGCTTCGATGCGCCGCGTCTTGGCGGATCGATGCGCGGGACGGGCTGCGCGCTGGCCAGCGCCATCGCCGCGCACCTGGCAAACGGAAGCCTGCTTGAAGACGGCGTGCGCAAAAGCAAGCTGTTGGTTTTCGAGAAGTTTCGGAAATCGATCTCTCGGGATTGAGGCGGTTGAGCTTGGCGGGGGCTTTTCTGGGCAGCAAGCTGGCGGCCGGTTCTTCGCCTTCCTTCGGAGAGTCTCTCAGACAGCACGCGAAGTAAATCGCCTTGTCGGGTCTTGTCTCAAGCGATGTCGTCGCGAATGCAGGCCTTCAAATGGCCATCGGACGTTGTTGCCCGTAATGGCGGGACGATGCCGGCGCAAGCGTCGAGGGCAACCGGGCAGCGGGTTCGGAAAACACACCCGGTCGGCGGATTTGCCGGGCTTGGAATGTCGCCCTTCAGCACCTGCCGGCCTTGCCTGGCCAGCGGGTCGAGCGACGGAATGGCCGAGAGCAGCGCGCGCGTATAGGGATGCTGCGGCCGGGCATAGAGCGCGGCAGCGGGCGCGACTTCCATGATGCGGCCGAGGTAGAGAACGATCACCGTGTCGCAGATATATTCGACGACGGCCAGGTCATGCGAAATGAACAGCATGGTCAGGCCGAGCCGGACCTGCAGGTCGCGCAAAAGATTGATGATCTGCGCCTGAATGGAGACATCGAGGGCAGAGACCGGCTCGTCGGCGACGATGAATTCGGGTTCGAGCGTAAGCGCCCGGGCGATGCCGATGCGCTGGCGCTGCCCGCCCGAAAATTCGTGGGCGTAGCGATCATAGGCATCGGCCGGCAGTTCGACCGCAGCAAGCGCCTTCTCAGCCTTCTCCCGCCGCTCGCGCCTGCTGCCGATGCCCTGAATATCGAGGCCTTCGGTCAGGATCTGACCGATGGTCATGCGCGGCGACAGGCTGGCGAACGGATCCTGGAAAATATACTGCATCTTGCGGCGCTGGCGAGCCAGAGGCCCGGCGCTCAGCTTGGTGATATCGACGCCGTCAAACCTTATTTCGCCGGATGTCGGCTCGATGAGACGCAGCACCGAGCGGCCGATCGTGGTCTTGCCCGACCCAGATTCGCCGACGAGGCCGACCACTTGGCCGCGCGCGATGTCGAAGGAAATATCGTCCAGCGCCCTGACGACAGGACCGCGCGAGAACGCCGTCGGCGCAAAATGCTTCGTCAGGTTCCTGACTGAAAGGAAGGGAGCGTCCACTGTCAGAGATCCTCCCAGCGCAAACAGCGGCTTTGCTGGGTCGACGTCGCCGCGAACAATGGCGGTACAGCAGTGCGGCAGGCATCGACAGCCAGGGCGCAACGCGGCGCGAACGAGCAACCCTTGGGCAGCAAGGCAAGCGATGGAACATTGCCGGCGATGGTCGGCAGCGGCGTTCCTGCTGCCTTCAGCGTAGTGGCCTGGCCAAGCCGCGGCACCGAACGCATCAGCCCGGCGGTGTAGGGATGACGCGGACGGTTGAACACCTCGCTCACCGGACCCGATTCCACGATGCGCCCGGCATACATCACCGCGACCCGGTCGGCGATTTCGGCAACGACGCCGAGATTGTGCGTGACGAACAGAATGCCCATGCCGCGTTGCGCCTGCAGCGCGGCCAGCAGGTCGAGAATCTGGGCCTGGATGGTGACGTCGAGGGCGGTGGTCGGCTCGTCGGCGATCAACAAGGTCGGATCGCACGACAAGGCCATGGCGATGGTGGCGCGCTGGCGCATCCCTCCCGACAGCTCATGCGGGTATTGCCGCGCCCGCCGATCAGGGTCGGGAATGCCGACCTGAGCCAGCAGCCGCACGGCATCAGTGGCCGCATCACGGTGCGATCTGCCGAGATGGATGCGGATCGGCTCGGCGATCTGTTCGCCGATGCTGTAGACCGGATTGAGGCTGGTCATCGGCTCCTGGAACACCATGCCGATGTCGTTGCCGCGCACCTTGCGCAGCGACTCGGGATCGAGGCCGATCAGTTCGGTGACCGTGCCGTCCCTGCGCCGCAGCGCGATCGAGCCCTCGGCAATGCGTCCGACCTTCTTCGGCAGCAGGCCGATGATCGACAGGCTGGTGACCGACTTGCCCGATCCCGACTCGCCGACCAGCGCAACCGTCTCGCCCGAACCTATCACCAGGTCGACGTCCTGCACGGCGGCGATGTCGCGTCCGGCGATACGGAACACCGCTCGCAGACCGGAAATCGAGAGGATCGGAGCGTCCACGGTCAGCGCAGCAAGCCGACGTCGCGAAGGATGATGTCGACCTTTGCGGCTTCCTCGTCGTTCAGGCTGCGTTGCGGCCGCGCCATGGTGTTGGAGGCGATGATGCCGAGGCTCCTCATCGCGGTCTTGAAGGCACCGACGCCGGCCGAGCCGGCGCTCGTCCTGCCGAGCGAGATCCAGACGATCTCGAACAGCTTCAACAGCCGCTCCTGCTCCAGGCGGGCCTCGGCGTGCTGACCCGCCTGCATCAGGTTCCACAGCCTGACGTAGCCGTGCGGGTCGACATTGGCGAGGCCCGGCACGACCCCATGCGCGCCCATGGCAAGCACGCTGTCGACCAGGATCTCGGACCCGGTCATGCCGAAAAAATTCGGGTCGTTGGCCATGTCCTTGAGCACATAACGCAGATTGCCGTCGTCACCGCTGGAATCCTTGATGCCGGCGATAACGCCCTCGCTGGCAAGGCCGACGGTGGTCTGGCGCTCCAGCTTAACATGGACGCAGACCGGGATGTCGTAGGCGATGATCGGGATGTCGACTGCGTCCTTGATGTAGCGGAAGTGATCGCCGATCTCGGGCTGGCTGGTGCGGGCATAGAACGGCGCGGTGACCACGACGGCGTCAGCGCCGGCCGATCTGGCTGTCAGGACGTGGTTGATGACGCGATCGGTTGTCGGGTCGATGACCCCGGCGAAGATCGGAACGCGGCCATTGTTGACCTTGACCGCGTGCTCGATGATGGCCCGGCGGCCGGCCTCGTCATGGAAGACCACCTCGCTGGTCGAGCCGAGCACGAACAGGCCGTGAACGCCGCCGTCGAGCAGGTTTTCGATGGTCCGCGTGAACGACGCAAAATCGACACTGAGATCGGAATGGAGTGGGGTGACGACGGGTGGCACGACACCGGTAAACAGGGGCATTTTTTCAAAAACCTTCAGGTCAGTTGAGATCGGAACGAGGGTCGAATGCATCGCGCAGGCCATCGCCGATGAAGTTGATGGCCAGCACGGTGAGCACGAGTACGGCGCCGGGAAACATCCATTGCCAGGGGTATTGCTCGAGCACCACGGTGGAGCGGGCGAGATTGAGCATGTTGCCCCAACTGGCTTCGGGCGGTGCGATGCCGAGGCCGAGGAAGGAAAGGCCGGCTTCGAGCAGAATTGCATTGGCGATCTGCAGCGTGGCGTAGACGACAAGAATGTCGATGCAGTTCGGCAGGCCGTGGCGGAACAGGAGATGCGGCAGCCCCGCCCCCATGCCACGGGCGGCGACGACGAAGTCGCGCTCGCGCAGCTCGAGCAGCCGGGCGCGCACCATGCGCGACAGCACCGGCCAGGAGAGCAGCGAGATCACCAAGATGGTCGGCGCGATGCCGGTGCCGGCGATCGAAGCGAGTACGAGCAGGAAGATCACCGGCGGCAGCGTCATTGCGAGGTCGACGAAGCGCATCACCGTGCCGTCGACAAGGCGCCCGCCGAAGCTGGCGACAGCGCCGACCAGGAAGCCGATGACGATCGAGATGGCGACCGAGCAGACGGCGACCAGCAGCGAGATCCGTCCGCCTTGCAGCAGCCGGGCCATGACGTCGCGGCCGACGCCGTCGCTGCCGAGCCAATGAATGGCGGACGGCCCCTTGTTGATCGCCCTGAGATCGATGGCGTTGGGGCTGAACGGCCACCACAGGGAATAGGTCGAGACCGCCAGCAGAATGGGGACGACGATAAGCAGACCGGCGCGCGCGGCACGATTTTCAAAGAACCGGCCGAGCGCGCGGCGAAGCGGTCCCTTGGTTTGCGGCCCGGCTGTCGGGTCGATTGTCGGAGCTGGTGCGGTGATCGTCATCACGACACCTGGATGCGCGGGTCGACGACGGCATAGACGATATCGGTCAGGAGATTGACCAGAATGACGCAGATGCCGATTACCAGAGTGGCGCCCATGATCACCGGGTAGTCCCTTGTGCCGACGGCGTTGACTAGCAGCAGGCCCATGCCCGGCCAGTTGAACACGCTTTCGAGGAAGATGGCGCCGCCGATCGCTATGCCGACCGTCGACCCGATCAGGGTGATGACCGGTAAAAGCGCATTGCGGGTTGCATGCTTGATGATCACCCAGAATTCGCGCACGCCCTTGGCACGTGCGGTCCGCACATAGTCCTGGTTGAGCACTTCCAGCAGCGACGCGCGCATGTAGCGCATGATCAGCGCGGCGTGTCCGATGGACAGCAGGCAGGCGGGCAGGACCAGGTGCGCGAGCACGTCCGCTACAGAAAAAGGCGCGCCGGCGGTCTGCATGCCGCCTGATGGCGCCCAGCGCAGCAGCACCGAGAAAAAGTACAGTCCCAGAAGTGCCGTCAGAAACGCCGGGCTGGAGATGCCGACGAAGGAAACCACCGACAGCGCGATGTCGGGCAGCGTGTTACGGCGGACGGCGCTGAAGATGCCGGCGGAAATGCCGAGCACGATGGCGATGGCCAGGCCGGTGCCCATCAACAGCGCGGTCGGGCCGATGCGCTCCATGACCAGCGGCAGCACGCCAACGCCGCTGCGCTGGATCGAATAGCCGAAGTCGCCGCCGAGCGCAGCGCGAAGCCAGGCGAGGTATTGCACGGGAAGCGGCTGGTCGAGCCCAAGCCGGTCGCGCAGGACTTCGAGGTCGGAAGCCGACATCGGGCTGGACGGATTGATATAAGCATCGATCGGATCGCCGGGCGCCAGCCGCAGAAGGATGAAGATGAGGACGCTCAGGGCGACCAGCATCAACAGTCCTGTAGCGCTGCGGCGGGCAATGAAACTCAGCATTGGCTGTCCGTGGCGATGGTGAGCGGAGCCGGCATCGTGCCGGCCCGTATCATTGGCGGGCCGGAATGGCCCGCCAGCCGTTTTACTGGATGTCCCAGCGTTCCGGGTGAGCCGCATAAGGACCGCCGCCCGGCGCCGGCGTCCAGACAAAGTCACGTAGCTTGTTGGAGGCTACGCCATAGCGGTTGGCCACCCATAACGTCGCCCAGGGCAGATCCTTGTTCATCACCTTGCAGACTTGCTGCCAGGATTGATCGATCTTGGCCGGATCGGTCTGGGCGAGCGCAGCGTCCAACGCGGCGCTGAGATCATCGAACTCGATGCGCATGGTGTTGAAGCCTGCCGGCGGAATCTGGGACTTGTTGAGACCCGGGCTGATGCCGGCCGGATTGGGACCGTTCTGCAGGCCGGCATAGACCATCGCAAACGCGTTCCAGTCCGGCGTGCCTTCCTTGTAGACGATGCCGTTATAAGTCGGCGTATCGACGACGCGCGGCACCACATTGATCCCGACCTCGGCCAGCATCGACTGGATGGCAGCCATCACGTTGGCAGCTTGCGGCGAGCCGTAATAGGTCAGCAAGGTGATCGGCTTGTCGCCGTTGATCTTGTCCCAGCCCGCCTCGGCAAGCAGAGCCTTGGCCTTGGCCGGATCATAGGCATAGGGTTCGAGACCTTCGGGAAGCAGGTGCGGCGCGACGTAGCCGCAATTGGCCGGTTTGGCCGCGCCGCCATAGAGGCTCTCGATGATGGCATTGCGATCGATCGCGTACATGATCGCCTGGCGCACGCGAAGATCCTTAAAGAGCTCGACCTTCTGGTTGAGGCCGATGTAGTTGACCACATAGGAGGCGCCCTCGATCACCTTGAAATTGCTGTCGCTCTTGAAGGTTACCGCGTCGTCGGGCTCGACATAGGTGAACTGGATTTCGCCGGCGCGCAGCGCCGCAACGGCCGCCGCCGGGCTCTCGAAATACCTGTTGATGAGCACGTCGACCTTCGGCTTGCCGCCGCGATAGTCGTCATCCGCGGCCAGTTCGACATATTGATCGCTGACATAGCGCTTGAACTTGAAGGGGCCGGTGCCGACCGGCGTCGTGGACCACCAGGTGCTCGTGGCCAGCGTTTCCGGCGGCATCGCGGCCAGGGCATGCTCCGGCAGGATCATCACCTGCGAGAGAATCGACAGGAAGGAGCCGTTGGGCTTCGACAATTTGACGACCACGGTGCGATCGTCCGGCGCGTCGACCGACGCGATGTCGCCGAGGCGCGCGGCAAACAGGCTGCCGGAGGCCTTGTTCCTGGCGAGCTCAAGCGTGAACTTGACGTCCTTGGATGTGAACGGCTTGCCGTCGTGCCAGCTCTCCTGGGCAAGGTTGAACGTGTAGGTCAGCTTGTCCTCGCTGACCTTGTAGTCCTTGGCCAGATCGCCTTCGAGTTCGGTCAGTTCGGCGTTGTAGATGACCAGCGGTTCAAAATAGGTGCTGAGCCAGGTAAAGCCGCCGGTCGCAGCCAACGGATTGAAGTTCTTGGGAAAGCCGCCGGGGCCGACATCGAAGCCTCCGGTGATGGTCTTGGCGCCCTGTGCCTGGACGCTGGTGGCAAGGCTGATGCCGCCGAGCAGCAGCCCGGTGATGGCCAGATGACGAGCTATAGTTCTGATGCGCATGGTTTCCTCCCTTGGCATTGTCAGGTAGTTCGGCGTTGGGTCAGGTAATCCGGTTTTTGGCGATCACTTGCTGAATACCCCTGTAGTGGTCGTCGAGGCGCTCGCGCGCCCGGTCGACGTCCTTGGCGGCGACCGCCTCGACGATCTCGTGATGGTCACGCCAGGTCGCCAGCGGCGTCGGATTGTCGAGGCTGGTGAAATTCGAGGCCTTGTTGAACGCCACCCAGAAGATGTCGATCAGCGCGCTCAACATGTGATTGTTTTGGCAGCGGAACAGCAACTGATGGAATTGCTGGTCCTCTTCGGCAAAGCTCTCCTGGCGCTCGGCGCGCCGCCGCATGCTTTCGGTCAGCTGGCGCAGCGCGGCGATGTCTTCGGCGCTGATCATCTCGATGGTTTTTGCGATCAGGCCGGTCTCAAGGACGCGGCGGATCTCGCGCAGTTCCTCGACGTCGCGCAGCGAATCCTGCAGGCCGTATGCCAGATTATCCAGCAACGGCTTGAACGAGAATTCCTTGACGAACACGCCGATGCCGCGACGCGTCTCCAGAATGCCGATCGACTCCAGCGCCTTGATCGCTTCGCGCACCGAGTTGCGGCCGACGCCGAGCCGCTGCGCCAGGAAGGTCTCCGGAGGCAAGGGGTCGCCCGCCTTGAGCTGGTTGCTCTGGATATATTTCCTGAGGCTTTCCTGCACGCTGACGTGAAGCAGCGGCGGTCGGGCCAGCGGTTCGATCGATTTTTGGTCCGGGTTCAACTTGGGTTCCGAGCTCAACTTGGGTTCCGGCATTTTTCTCCCAGCGCCGCTGCAATTGCGGCCGATGGCGCGTCGCAAAGCGGTCGATGATTGTAGCATAGCGACTTGTAGGATATCCTGCAAGCAAGAGGATTACACGCTGAATGAAGATCGTCCTGGCCGGCTCAAGCCATTGGCACGCCGAAATGCATCTCGACGCTGCACGTTTTTGCGGCGCCGAGATTGCCGGCATCTGGGATGAGGACGCGCAGCATGCGCGCGCCTTCGCGACGCGCCATCATTTGCCGTTCATCGCCGATTTTGCGAAAATCCTCTCCGGCCCGCCGGACGCGATCCTGCTGATGGGACACCCTTCGACGGTGCCGGCGCGGGCCCGTGCCGTGATCGAAGCCGGCATACCGCTGATCCTGGAAAAGCCGGCGGCCAGCAGCACCGCAGCGTTGGCCGCGCTCAGCGAGTTGGCGAGGCAGCAGCAGGCCTTTGTCAGCGTTCCCCTGCCCAACCGCTTTGGGCCGGCCGCCACTGCCTTTGAACGGCTGCGCAGCCAAGGCCGCGCCGGTGCGGTCGCGCATTGCCAGTTCCGGCTGGTCAATGGCCCGCCGCAGCGCTATGCGGCCGACGGCGTCGCCTGGGTGGCGGATCCGGCGATCGGCGGCGGCGGCGCGCTGAGGAACCTCGGCATACACGGCGTCAATGCCGCGCTCGGCCTGGCAACCGGCGCGCTCAGGCTAAAAACCGTTTCGATCGAGAACCGCATTCACCACGCCCCGGTCGAGGACCATGCGCTGCTTGTGCTGCAAGACGCTGCCGGAGCGTTGTTCGTCGTCGAGGCGGGATACACTTTCGCTTCGATGCGCCCCGGCGGCGATTTCGAATGGCGTATCGTCAGTGAGAATGCGACCCTCATCGACTATGGCGAGCGCGCCTTCTGTGCGACGCTCGACGATGGCGCTATCATCGAATTGCCGATCGAATTGCCGGCGACGCGCTACCGCCTGTGCATGAGCGACACGCTCGACCGGCTGGCTCGAAAAGCGCCGCCGGCGACTTCGATCGATGACTATGTTGCGGCGATGTCGCTGATCGACGCCGCGTATGAAAAGGCAGGACGATGATTGGAATAGGCATTATCGGAGCGGGCGATTTCGGTGCCGCCCATGCAAGGGCAGTCAGGCAGGTGCAGGGCCTGCATCTCGTTGCATCGTGCCGCGGGAATAACGATGCCCTGGCCGCCTTCACCAGCGAACATGGTGGTCGCGGCTACACCGACTGGCGCAAGCTGCTCGACGACAAGGATGTCGACGCTGTTCTCATCGCCAGCCCTCACCATCTCCATGCCGAAATGGCCATCGGGGCGTTGAACGCCGGCAAGCATATCATGCTGGAAAAACCGATGGCGCCGACGGCGGCGGCCTGCGATGCGATCAACGCCGCCGTGGCCGCCGCTGGCGTCAAGCTGATGGTCGCCCATCTCATGCATTTCGCGCTGCCTTGCATGGCGGCCAGGCAAATGCTTGAGCAAGGAATGCTCGGCCGGCCGCTCGTCGGATCGAGCTGGATCATCAAGCTATGGATGGAGCACAATCGCCGCGACTGGCATCTGCGCAAGGCCACCGGCGGCGGCATGCTGTTGACGGCCGGCATCCATGCGCTCGACCGCCTGGTCTGGCTTATGGATGACGACGTCGTGTCGGTGAGCGCCATGCTTGGCGCCATGTCTCATGACCAGGAAGCCGACGACACTGCCCTGCTCGGACTGCGCTTCGCCGGCGGCGGGCTCGGCCAGGTGCAGAGCGTCGGCTATCGCAATGGGGCGGCCGGCTACGCCATGGACCTGGTCTGCGAGCAGGCAACGCTGCGCATCGACATGGACCGCGGCACGATGCTTGGCCGCGACAAGGCCTGGACCGACCTGCCCGGCTCGTTCGAGCCGAACTGGATGCATGCCGCGCTGGTGCGCGAATGGAGCGCGATGCGCGATGCCATTGCCGACGACAAGCCGGTGCCGGTCGACGGCGCCTATGGCCGCAAGATCATCGCCATCATCGAGGCCGCCTTTGCGTCGAACGAAACCCGCCGCGAGCACGAGATCGCCGGTGCGCGCTGAGCTCGACGACCACCTGAGCCACTTGCCCGCACACGTGCCGCGCGGCGTCTGGGGGGCGGTGATGCTGGCCATCGACGATCGCGGGGCAATCGACTGGGAAGCGACGGAGGAAACGATCGCGCGGCTCTGCGCATCAGGCGTCGACGGCATCTATTCCAACGGCACGGCCTGCGAATTCCACTGCCAGACCGAGCCCGAGTTCGACCGGCTTTGCGCCCTGGTGGCCGCGATTGCCGGCCGCGCGCGCCTGCCCTTCCAGATCGGCATCAGCCAGTCCAATCCGCGCGTCGCGCGCGAGCGGCTGATGCGGGTGTCGGCGCTTCGCCCGGCGGCGGTGCAATTCACCTTGCCCGACTGGTGGCCGCCCAGCGACGGCGAGGTCATGCGCTTCGTCGGCGGCCTGTGCGAGGCCGCGCCCGACATGCCGCTGGTGCTCTACAACCCACCGCATGCCAAGCGCCGCCTGACGCTCGAAGCCATCGCCAGGCTGCGTGCAGCGGTGCCGTCGCTGGTCGGCGCCAAGCTGCCGGGCGGCGACCCCGGCTGGTACGCCGACATGCGCCGCGAACTGCCGGGATTTTCGGTCTTCGTGCCCGGCCATACGCTGGCGACCGGATTTGCCCAGGGAGCGCATGGCAGCTACTCGAACGTCGCCTGCCTCAACCCCAAGGGCGCGGTACTGTGGTGGCAGACGATCCGCACCGACGTGGCGGCCGCTGCCGAGGTCGAGACGCGCATCCAGGCCTTTCTCGCCACCCACATACTGCCCTTTCGCGCTCGCTATGACGTCAGCGATGCGGCGCTCGACAAAGCGATGGCGGCGGCCGGCGGTTGGGCGCCGCTTGGCCCGCGACTGCTCTGGCCCTACAGCTCGGTTCCCGACGAGGTCATCGCGACGCTGGCCCAAGCCGCACGAACGGCCCTCCCCGGATGGTGGCAGTGATCTCGGCTAATCGCCTGTGCCTGCCCCCTGATCCAAGGGGAACAACCATGGCCTGTTCCGGATTTGACGCCTGACGGACTCGTGGTCATGCTGGACCGATGACAAGAGGTGTACTGCTGGACCTCGCAGGCGTCATCTATGATGGCGAGACCGCCATACCAGGCGGGATCGACGCCGTCGCGCGTTTGCGCCAGGCCGGCTTGGCCATACGCTTCATAAGCAATACCACGCGCTCGTCGAAACAGAGCGTTCTCGAACGTCTGCAGGCGATGGGGCTCGTCGTTACCAAGGCAGATGTTTTCACCCCGGCGCACGCTGCACGCGAATGGCTGCTTCGCAATGGCCGTGCGCCATATTTGCTGATTCACCCCGGCCTTGCGCCGGACTTTTGCGAACTGCCGGATCGCGACAAGCGCGCCGTCATCGTCGGCGATGCCGGAGACGCCTTCACCTATGCGGCATTGAATGACGCGTTCCGCGAGCTGAGCGCCGGGGCCGAATTGCTGGCCCTTGCCACCAACCGGACGTTTCGGGATGCCGACGGCGAGCTCAGCCTCGATGCCGGGCCATTCGTCGCGGCATTGGAATTTGCCTCGCTGAAACGCGCAACCGTTCTCGGCAAGCCCTCGCCGGCATTCTTTCTGTCGGCGCTGGCAAGCATGGACTGTCCGCCAGACCAGGCGATCATGGTCGGCGACGACGCCGAGGCCGACATAGCTGGCGCGCTGCGCGCCGGACTGTCGGGCGCATTGCTGGTGCGGACCGGCAAATACCGGCACGGCGACGAGAAACGGTTCGATCCGCCCCCGACCGCAACCGTCGCCGATCTCGCGGCGGCGACCGACTGGATCCTTGCGCGCCGGGACTGAACCGGCCGCACAGCGTGCGCTTCGCTCGAGATCTCCGGGCTAGGTCGTCTGGCGCTCCATTTCCACCTCGGCCCCCAGACTTTCGATGTCGCGGAAGATCGAAGCGACAGCCAGCGTGCGCCCTTCGCGCTTGAAGCGGAGCAGGCAATCCCTGGCAACGATGTCGCCATCGATCGCGATCTCGTCCCATTGCACGGCATGGCCGACATAGTTGATGGGAACATCGTAGTGCTGGCTCCAGAAGAACGGCACGGCGACGAACTTCTGGCGATGGCCGAGCATGTTGAGGGCCGCGGTTTGCCCCTGCCGCTCGGCAACCACCCAATGCTCGACCCGAATGTTCTGGCCACTGTGAGGATCCGGCCACCGCGCAATGTCGCCGGCCGCGAAGATGCCTGGTGCGCTCGTCTCCAAAAAGGCGTTTACCACGACACCGCGGTCAAGGGTGAGCCCCGCCGTTTCGGCAAGCCCTGTCCGCGGCCGCACGCCGATGCCGGCGACGACGAGATCCGCCGCCAGCGTGTCGCCACCGCTGAGTTTCACCTCGCTGGCGTCGATGCTGCTCGCAGTGTCCTCGAGATGGAATACGACACCATTCTCCTCATGCAGGGCGCGGATGAAGTCGGCCATTTGCGGACCCATGATCCGTTCCATGGGCCGTTTTTCCGGCGCCACGACATGAACTTCGATCGCGCGCGACCGCAGCGCCGCGGCAACCTCCAGGCCAATGAAACTGGCGCCAAGCACGACGGCGCGGCGCGCAGTCGTGGCTCGCTCGATGATCGCCTTGCAGTCTGCGAACGAGCGCAGCGTGTGAACATGTGGCTGGTCGGCGCCTTGTATGGTCAGGCGAACCGGTTCGGCTCCGGTCGCCAGGAGTAGCCGGTCGTAGGCAGTCCGGGCCCCGTCCGCGAGCACAACCTCGCCAGAACGTGCATCGATGCTGGCGACATCCGCATTGAGGCGCAGGTCGATGCCGTTCTTCGAATAGAAGCTTTCTCGGCGCAGCGGAATCCAATCCTCCGGTGCTTTGCCGGCGAGGTAGTCCTTGGAAAGATTGGGCCGATCAACCGGCGGCGCTTCGTCGTTGCTGAGCATGACAATGCTGCCTTGATAATGTTCGCGCCGCAGTGTTTCTGCCGCCGCGAAACCGGCGGCGCCGCCACCGACAATGACGATTTTTTCGGGAGCCTGGCTGGAGCCGCCAGGGCGCGGCTTGGACACCGTCCGATTGCGTTTCTCGCCCACGACTATCCGATCATCGCGTTGTTCCACCGACCAGCACGCGAGTGGACTGAAAGCAGGGGCGCGCAAGGCCTCGCCTGTACGCAAATCAAAACACGCGTGATGCCAGGGACACCGGACGGTGTCTTCCGCCACAAGACCGTCGACGAGCGGCCCGCCATAATGTGTGCATGTCGCGCCGATGGCGAAGATCTCGGCCCCGCGGCGCACCAGCAGCACCGGCTCATCGCCGCAATGGCCGAGGAGCTTTCCGCCGTCGGCAAGGTCGGATAACGCGATACCCTCGACCAGATCCGGCCCGGTTGGTTTGGCATGATCTTCAGCCATTTTCCTCTCCGTTGGCGCGATCCAGAAGATCGCCTGTACGGCCGACAAGCGGGAAATCGTCAGGTCACCAGCCTCGGAATACCTTCTGCTTGGCCAGCGCGCCTTCAGGTTCTCGGACACCGCTTGTGCCCAAACGTCCGGCCGCGTCATTCGTTGCCAGTTGCGCAGTACACGCCGTCGATTTCCTGGCGTTTGGATTCGTTGCCGAAGGAATGACGCCGTCGCGTAAACTTTTTCGCCGGACATGCGTTGTTCGTTCTCCAAGCCAAGGAGACAGCCATGCAGAGGAAATCGGAAATCGCCGGCGAGGCCGCCAAGCAACGCCACATCCAGCGCGGCATCGACGCCAAGGACAAAACGAAGGGCAACGGCAAGCAACAAGGCGCCATGCAGGCCGGAGCACGCAAATATCCCGAGCCGCCCTTTCCCGAGCAGCACCAGCCGAAGCCAGGGCATGAATGGGCGATAGAGCCGGCGCCGCTTTACGACGCGCCATTCTATATCGGATCAAAAAAGCTGGACGGCAAAGTGGCCGTCATCACCGGCGGCGATTCCGGCATCGGCCGAGCCGTGGCCGTGCTCTATGCGCGCGAAGGCGCCGATGTGGCGATCGTCTATCTGTGCGAGGACAAGGATGCTGAAGAAACGAAGAGGGCCGTCGAAGCCGAGGGCCGGCGCTGCACGCTGGTCAAGGCCGACGTCAGCGAACGCGACCACTGCCACAAGGCTGTGACTAAGGTGGTGAAGGAATTTGGCCGGATCGACGTGCTGGTCAACAACGCCGCTTTCCAGGTCCATTCCAGCGACTTCAGTGAGCTGACCGAGGAGCATTTCGACACGACGCTGAAGACCAACCTCTACGGCTATTTCCACATGGCGCAGGAGGCCGTTCCGCATATGAAGCCTGGTTCGGCGATCATCAACAGCGGCTCCATAACCGGCATCGAGGGCTCGAAGCAGCTGGTCGACTATTCGATGACCAAGGGCGGCATTCATGCCTTCACGCGCGCGCTGTCCGGCAACCTCATCGAAAAGGGAATTCGGGTGAACTGCGTGGCGCCAGGCCCGGTGTGGACCCCGCTCAACCCGTCGGACAAGCAAGCCGGCGACGTCTCGAAATTTGGCGCAGACACGCCGATGAAACGGCCGGCGCAACCGGAGGAAATCGCGCCGGCCTATGTGTTCCTCGCCTCGCCGCATTGTTCAAGCTACATCACCGGCGAGATATTGCCGATCATCGGCGGCTACTGAGAACGTGTCGCCCGCACTGCCTCGATCATCGTGGACCTCTCGCCTGTGGCGGAGGTAGCGGCGATCTCAGATATGAAATGGTCGACAGATGTATTTCATTGCCTTGGCGACGGACTATGACGGCACGCTGGCGCACGATGGGATCGTAGTCGAAAAGACGCTTGCAGCCCTCGAACGGTTCAAGAAAAGTGGCCGCAAGCTCATCCTCGTCACTGGCCGCGAACTGCCCGACCTCAAGCGGGTTTTTCCCGAACTCGGCGTGTTCGACAAGGTCGTCGCCGAAAATGGGGCGTTGATCTACACGCCTGCCAGCGAGGAAGAACGTGCGATCTCACCGGCGCCGGCGCCGAAATTTGTTGCCAGTTTGAAGAAACGCGGCGTCAAGCCGCTTTCAGTCGGACGGTCGATCGTCGCGACCTGGGAACCACACCAGGCAACAGTTCTTGAGGTCATCAAGGAACTCGGGCTGGAGCTGGAAATCATCTTCAACAAGGGCGCGGTGATGGTGCTGCCCACCGGCATCAACAAGGCAGCCGGGCTGGCAGCCGCACTTGAGGACCTCAAGCTGTCGCCACACAATGTGGTCGGTATTGGCGATGCTGAAAACGATCATGCGTTCCTGCGGGCCTGCGGCTGCAGCGTCGCTGTCGAGAACGCCCTTGCGGCGGTCAAGGATACAGCGGATCTTGTAACGCGCGGCGCACGTGGAAAGGGCGTCGAGGAACTGATCGAAAAGCTGGTAAAGCGTGATCGGGAATTTGTCCGAAAAGCCCGTGACGGCATCCTTCTCGGTTCGGTCGGCGGCGACGAAGTCTATCTGACGCCGACCGACACGGTTCTGATCGCCGGAAGCTCCGGCATCGGCAAATCCACCTTGGCCACCGCGCTGACGGAACGCTTCGTCGAGAACGGATTTCAATTCTGCGTTTTCGATCCGGAAGGCGACTATGATGGCCTCGAAGGCGCCGTCCGGGTAGGCGATGCCTCAAGCGAACCGACAAAGGCACAAGTGCTCGACCTGATCGAAAAGCCCGACACCAACGTGGTCGTCAACGGGCTGGCGTTGCGGGTCAACGAGCGACCAGGCTTCTTTGCCGACCTGCTCCCCGGTCTTGGCAATTTCCGCTACCGTACGGCGAGGCCGCATTGGCTGGTCATCGACGAGGCGCATCATCTTCTGCCCAGGAAGCGCGACGACACGCGCGCCATTCTGTCGTTGGAATTGCCGGGCACTGTCCTGATCACCGTTCATCCGGAAGCGATCTCGACCGACGCCCTGCGTCTGGTCACTGCCGTCATTGCGCTCGGTCCCAAGGCCAAGAATGTCATCAAGGCCTTTTGTCAGGAGACGGACACCAAGCCGCCAAAGGATATTCCCTCGCCAAAAGGCGAGCGTGTGCTGTTCTGGCGGCCGCAAGCCCGCAAGAAAATTGCCATGGTCAAAGCGATCGAGCCGCGCCAGTCGCTCAAGCGTCACAGCCGCAAATATGCAGAAGGTCAACTCGACGAGGCCGGCAGCTTCTATTTCAGAGGTCCCGACAACTCGATGAACCTCCGGGCCCACAACCTGATGATCTTCGCTCAGATTGCCGAGGGCATCGACGACAGAACCTGGGAGCATCACCTGCGCGCCGGCGACTATTCCGAATGGTTTCGCCGACAGATCAGGGACAAGGATCTGGCGCGCGAGACCGCCGAGGCGGAAAAGGACGAAATGCTCTCGGCGCAGGAAAGCCGCAAGCACGTTCTGGATGCGGTGCGTCGCCGTTATACGGCTCCTGCCACCGCCCCGGAGGAATAGAGAGGAATAGGGTGCGAAAGGATCGCCCACGCACATCATTCTCGGAGGCACCGGCCGTGTTGGTTCTCTGCAGCCATGTCGCTTTTACAGCAGGGCGAAGCAGTGGCCGGTTGACCGCGTCATCCACGCCGAGTTCCCTTTCATCCATGGCGTTTTGACTGGTCAGGGTTCACTGTATCCAATGGCAAAGAGGCGCAGGTCATAGGCCTCGGGATCGCGACGAAAGATCAACGCGCCCTTGCGTTGGGAATTCTGTGGGACATAGTCGAGCGTAGCGCTGCTATCCTCGACGACCTCATCGCCGTTGCGGAGCTCACCTTTGATCTCGACAGCAGCAACTGATTTCCCCGCCCTGTTTGCAGCGGCGAACTCGACCACGTAGCCCCCCTCGGTGACCGCGACGCCAAGCGGCTGCACAATGATCCGGGCGGTCCCATCGCGCGTGCTCACGCCATCGACGACAAGATAACTGAGCACCGCAAGCAGAACTGCCGAGCTTATCCCCGCCACGACCCACTCCGTGACGGAAGTCCCGGGTTTGCGTGTCTTTGCTTTGTTGTCGGACTGCTTCTGTTGCTTGTCGCCTTTTACGGGGTTCCTTGTCACAGAATGAGCCTCGCAACCGCCGCCCCGAGCGCGCCAGGAAACGACAGAACCACGACTGCACTGAGTGTCTCCGAAAAGCCGGCGCCATCGGTCCTGCCGAAGGTCCACAAGATGTAGAGGTTCACAAGCATCACCAGGACATAGCCGACGATCGCATAGCGAAAGAAGATGCTGACGAATCCAGCGCCTGGCTCGGGACTGTGCGAGCCGCGGAATTCGAACTCATAGACGAAGGCGTGCATGAGAGCGAGGGTGACCACCACCAGGGCGATTTCCTGCCAGGGCTCCATCTTGTAGGCGATGAGGACGACCTCTTCCGTCGGTGCGATGTTCACCGAAAGAAACAGCGCTCCGACCACCATCAGGAACAGCTCTCCGGTGTAGCCGGGCTCGGGAATGTCCTCCTCCTCCAACAAGCTCGGGCCGAGTTGCGCGCGTGCCAAGGATGCTCCGAGACTGCCTGGGACAATTTGCACCGCAATTTTGCCAATCACCTCCCGTAGCGGCATTTCGACGGTCACGATGCCGAAAATGAAAAACACCGCCGTAGCCGCCACAGCGGCCACAAGTATGGCCACAAAAGCATCGGCGATGCGGTCGCGGAGCGCCACCGTCTGGCGAAAGCCTCCGTACTTGTGCAGCAGCACCAGCATTGGCAGAGTGACAGCGAGGAACAGGGCGAGCCGCAGTGGGTGAAGGTGAAAGCCCAGCGCCCAGGCTTCCATGGTCATCAGCACCGGGACGGCGAAGATCAACGCTCCGGCAAAGGCACGCCCAAGACCAATCCAGAACTCACGCGGCGTTGGCGCATGCCTGACGATGATATCGGTTGGCGCCACGTCCGCTCCTCTGAGATAGCCTGCGAGGAACAATGCTTCCTGGGCAATCTTGTTCCGGCCACTGCATCTTCGCCACCTTCGAACGGCGCTATGGGAACTCGCCAGCCAGCTTTCCGTTCAACATCTCGATCGAATGACAACCCAAAGCCGACACAGCGTCTGGAGTGAAATCATGAAATCGCAGCTCGTCGCCGAAAGCGCCGGACAAAGGACGTTCGTTGTGGTGCTTGATCCCGGCGAGGAAGCGTTCGCGGCGCTCACATCTTTCGCTGTCGATAACGATATTGGCGGCGCCTCGCTGACCGCGCTCGGCGCCTTCGAAAAGGCGACTGTCGGCTGGTTCGACATCGAGGAAAAAACTTATCGGAAAATCCCGGTGCTGGAGCAGTGCGAGGTGCTCAGCGCGATCGGCGACATTGCGATCGGCGACGACGGCAAGCCCAGCCTTCACGTCCATGCGGTGCTCGGATTGCGCGACGGCAGCACGAAGGGCGGACATCTGCTCGATGGCATTGTTCGGCCTACACTCGAAGTCACTTTGGTGGAAACGCCTGGTCATCTGCGCCGCAGAAAACGTCCGGAACTCGGCATCGCCTTGATTGATCTGGATGCCTGAACACGGATCAGGCCAGGTCCGCTGAACTGCGTTCCGGTCCGATCATCCCTTTTGTTTGATTTGTTTAGCATCCGCGGGCGCCTCGGGTGCGGTCTCCCAGCCGCACACGCTGCGGCCGCCGAGCAGATGCGACTGATCGAACTCTCCGGCAACGATTTCCTTCAGACTGGGGCCGGTGACATAGCGTTCGACCTGTCGTGACTGGTCGTCGAGCCGCTTCAAGGCACCGATTTCTTCGTCGCGACCGAGCCTGGCCTTGTGGACGGCCGACTTCAGCACGCCGATCGTCTCGTCATAGACCTTCAGCGGCACGGGGAATGGATGCCTGTCCTTGCCGCCATGTGCCAGCGAGAAGCGCCCGGGATCGGAAAACCGGCATGGCGCGCCATGCAAAACCTCGGCGACCAGCGCCAGCGCCCGCACCGTGCGCGCACCGACGCCGGGTACCAGGAGAAGTTCGGAGAAATCGGCGGGGCCACGCTCGGCAGCCGCCGCCATGTTGCCATGAAGACGACGCATGATGACATCGGTTTCGCGAACGTCGTGGTGCGCCGGCATGACCAGGTGCGGCAGCATTGGCTGGTCGGGCTCCGGTGCGGCAGCCACGTCACGTTCGAGCGCGGCGAACTCCCTCAGAATGCGATCCGGTCCGAGGTCCTGCAGGAGATCCAACTGTCCCTTGCGCGAGGCATCGGCCCGGCGGTCCGTCAGGTTGACGATCTCGCCCTGGTTGGCGCCTTCGATGGCGGCATGCGGCTGGTCGACAAAACTCTTCAGGCCTTCGGACAGCCAGTGATAGCGGCGCGCCACCTTGCTGTCGCCGTTCATGCCCTGCTGTACCACGACCCAGTCGCCGTCATCGGTGACGATAAAGCCATGCAGATAAAGGTCGAAGCCGTCCTGGACGGCGGCGCTGTCAACCTTGGCGACAAGCCGGCTGGCCATCGCCAGGCCTGTTCCGTCGAAGCCGACGCGCTCGCCGATGGCGGCAAGCTCATGCGGGGTCTTGCGCGAATGCGCGCCGCGGCCGCCGCACACGTGAATACCGAGTTCGCCGGAAAGCGGAGCCAAACCACGTTTGAGGGCGCCGATGACGCTGGTCGTGATGCCGGAGGAATGCCAGTCCATTCCCATGACGGCGCCAAACGATTGAAACCAGAAGGGATGCGCCAGCCGGCGCAGCAGCTCTTCGCGACCGTAATGGTGAATGATCGCCTCGCACATGACGGCTCCAAGGCGCGTCATACGGTCGCCGAGCCATTTCGGCACGCGTCCGCCATGAAGTGGAAGGTCTGCGCTTCCCGATCGTTGTGCCAAATTTTTCTGCCTGTTCCGACCTATGCCTTGCGCTCAACAGATAGTATAGAAAGCGGCGTGAAGAAGCGATGATGCCGGTCCGTTTGGATTACAAACTGATCGCAATTCAATTCAGCTGGGCCACTCGGGTCCCATCGGCGGCGTTGCCGGTTACCGGTCGGCCGGATTTCCGACCGTCGGATCGCGCCGCCTTGAATATCTTCCCACACGCGGCAGATCGTCGCCGAATTCCACCCACGGCAGCTTCATGTCCCAATAGGCATGAGCCTGCGGCGCAAAGCGCTCGGGGTGGTCGAAAAAGCCGATCGTCAGATAAAGTTCCTCGGGAAGCCCCTGGTCGAGGTAGGCTATGGATGTCCCGCAATCGGCGCAGAAGGTGCGGAGCACGCCTCGGGTCCTTGAGAATTTTTTTGGCGCGCCGGTGAGCAATCTGAATTGGGCCGGTCGATAGCCGACCCAGACGGTCAACGGGCTGCCTATCGCCTTGCGACAATCGTCATCGTGATCGGAGCAAATCCAGAACGGGTCACCATGCATCTCAGCACTTATCGAACCGCAAAAACAGGAGCCGGTCTCGATTCTGGTCATCGAACTATCGCTTCTGATCGAGGCGACCGTTGCGGCCGCAGGGTCCGCAGGGTGATCGAATAACGGTGCGCGGCAACCGGCGGGATGCTGTGCTCCCATTCGGTGCGCGCCAGGCCCCTCATCAGGTAAGCCGACCTTGGCTCGAGGGTGACGGTCACGCGAGCCCATCTCGTGCCGTTCTTCCGGCGGAGCCTAAAGCTGCATGGCGCAAGAAGAGAAACGCCGGCCACGGCATCGAACTGCGGCTTGTCGCGATGCCAGCCGATACCCGCGCCGGGCCGGTACTCGTTGATCAAGACCTGCACGAAAGCATCGGCGGGCAGCCGCGCAAATGCTGCCACCTTGTCTCTGAGCGGCATCAGAAAAGCAGGGATCGGCTGCGCCTCGACGACCTTGCGTTGGTCAAAATCGTAGCGCTGGCCAAAACCAACGACGCGACGGTTTGCGAGATGGCCATGAAAGTCGAAAGGCTGGAAGGAGAGACTTTCGAGCTGGCGCACCAGTTCAGCCTCTTCCTCCGCCGTGATCAGCTCCGGCTGGTAACAAAATCCTTCCGGCAGGTCGTCACGTGCCTGAAAGTCGGGCGCGAGAAACAGGTCGCCTTGTCCGGCGAATTGCGGCTGCCTGGTTTTGAGCGATGGCATCAACCCTAATTGGTGAAGCCGGCCCAAGGCGGCAAGGGGCCGGATCATCGCCTCGATATGTGGCACGAGGCGGAACCTGGCTTGCCGGGGCGGGTTATTGTCTGGACGCATCGAGGGTTGAGAAAATGCCTTCAACTGCTATCCAGAGCATGAATTACGATCCGGCGACGAGGACCCTCTCCGTATGGTTTGTCCCAAGCGGAAATCGCTATGATTACCACGACGTGCCGCCCCAGACCTACGCAGCATTCCGCAAAGCGTCGGCAAAAGGCCGGTTTTTCAACGCGTTCATTCGAGACCGGTACAGCTACCATCTGGTTCCTCTGCACAGCGATTTTGACAGGTCGGGGCCGATCGGCAGGGAAACTCGATAAATCCCGTCATTGCGCCGGCGGGGTTCCGGGTTGATCGCCGCCCGTGGTCGTCTTCGGCGTCGGGTCCTTGTCGACCTCGGGATTTTGGTCGACGGTGTTGGTGTTGCTCTGGGTCGGCTCAGTGCTGCTGGTGTTGCCCTGTGTCGGTTCGGTCTCGTTGCTGCAACCCGCCAAAGCCAGAGCCGCCAAAAATAATAGGCTCGTCAACGACAGTCTCGTCATGGCCAACCGCTCCCTTGCTGCTCGACAACGGCGGGTGGTGAATTTGGTTGCAGCGGAATGGCTTGTCTGTTGGCCCAAGACCCCTCTGATCATCGCCGCGCAGGCGCCAAAGGAACAAATCTCGGCGCCGCCACGTTGCATTTCCTGTGCAATGCTTGTGACAGTGAGGCTATCGTCTTGGCTCCGAGAGCAAATTGGAAGGGTTTTCTGAAAATCGGAGAACTCAGCTGCCCGGTGGCGCTCTACACGGCTGCCTCAACCTCCGAGCGGATCGCCTTCCACACGATAAACCGCGCCACCGGTCATAGGGTGCATCGCGCCTTCGTCGACAGCGATAGCGGCAAGCTGGTGGAGAAGGACGATCAGGTCAAAGGCTTTGAGATCGGCTCGGGTGAGTACGTCGTGCTCGAACCCGATGAGGTCGCAGCCGCTGTCCCGGAGAGCGACAAGACGCTGTCGGTCTCGACCTTCATCGGCTGTTCCGATGTCGACGATGTGTATTTCGACAAGCCTTATTACCTGGCCCCGTCTGACAAACACGCGGAGGAGGCGTTTGCGCTGATCCGCGAAGGCATGCGCAGGAAGAAAGTCGCGGCGATCGCCCAGACCGTCCTGTTCCGGCGCGTCCGGACCCTGCTCATGCGCGCCTATGACGAAGGCCTGGTCGCGACGACGCTGAATTTCGACTACGAGGTGCGCTCGGCGGAGGAGGCCTTCGAAGACGTCCCCGACTTGAAGATCGAGGGCGAGATGCTCGAACTGGCCGAACACATCATCAAGACCAAGAAGGGCAAATTCGATCCGACCAAATTCGACGACCGTTATGAGGCGGCGCTGGCCGAGCTGGTGAAGGCAAAGCTCGAGGGCAAGAAGATCGCCGTTCCGAAGCCGGCCAAGCGGGAGAAGGTCGTCGATCTTATGGATGCGCTGCGCCAGAGTGCCGGCGTTGGCGGCAAGCAGCCCTCGACAAGAAAGCCCGCGGCAAAGTCAAAGTCAGCGCGCCATGCCAAGGCGAAGCAGACAGCGCCGCGTCGGAAGGCCGGCTGACCGATGGCGCTCGAGACCTACCGCAAGAAGCGCAATTTTTCCGTTACCCCGGAGCCGCAGGGCCGCAGGGCGCCGAGGACCGGCAACAGCTTCGTGATACAGAAGCACGATGCCACCCGGCTCCATTATGATTTTCGCCTCGAAATGGACGGCGTCCTGAAGAGCTGGGCCGTCACAAAAGGGCCGAGCCTGATCCCCGGCGAGAAGCGCCTTGCCGTCCACGTCGAGGACCATCCTCTGGAATATGGCGGCTTCGAAGGCACAATCCCGAAGGGCGAGTACGGCGGCGGCACCGTCCTCCTTTGGGACAGAGGCACCTGGACGCCGATCGGCGACGCGCATCGCGGCTATGCGAAAGGCCATCTCGATTTCGAACTTCACGGCGAGAAGCTTGGCGGCCGCTGGCATCTTGTACGTATGGCCGGAAAGCCGCGGGAGAAGCGCGAGAACTGGCTGCTGATCAAAGGCGACGATGACGCCGCGCGCACCGAAGCTGACCCCGACATTCTGGACGAGCGGCCGGAATCCGTCGCGACCGGCCGCAAGATCGAGGACGTCGCCGGCGAAGAGCCCGGCTGGTCGTCCAAGACAGGGCGCATTCGCAAGCGCCGCGGCGGCAGCACCAGGCCAACTCCAGCGGAAGACCAGCCTGCCACCATAACCGTTCCCGAACCGTCAAAGATCAAGGGCGCCAAGAAGGCGGCGCTTCCCGATTTCGTCGAGCCGACACTGGCGACCCTGTTCTCGTCAGCGCCGTCGGGCGAGCGCTGGCTGCACGAGATCAAATTCGACGGCTACCGGCTGCAGGCCAGGATCGAAGCCGGCCGTGTCAAGCTGTTGACGCGAAGCGGTCTCGACTGGACGAAGAAATTCGGCAAGGCGGTCGTTTCGGCGCTGGCCGATATCCCGGTCGGGACGGCGCTGATCGACGGTGAGCTCGTGGTCGAGACCTCCGCCGGCGCATCGGATTTCTCCGCGCTGCAAGCCGATCTCAGCGAGGGCCGCAGTGATCGCTTTCGCTTCTACGTTTTCGACCTGCTTCATCTCGACGGCTACGATCTGCGTGACGTTGCGCTGATCAAGCGCAAGGAATTGCTGGAAAAAATCATCGGCAGTAACAGCGGCATCATCAGCTACAGCGGCCATTTTGAGGAGGATGGCGCCCTGGTGCTGCGACATGCCTGTCGGCTGAGCCTGGAAGGCATTGTCTCCAAGCTTCGCGATGCGCCCTACCGCGCCGGCCGCAGCAAGAACTGGGTGAAGTCGAAATGCTCGGCGCGGCAGGAATTTGTCGTGGCCGGCTATGTCCCCTCGACAATTTCGCGCAAGGCGATCGGTTCGCTTGTCCTGGGTGTCTATGACCACGGCAAGCTCCATCATGTCGGGCGCGTCGGCACCGGCTACACGGCAGCGGTCGCCGAGAGCCTGTTCAAGAAGCTCGAGCGGTTACGCATTCCGTCAAGCCCGTTCGACGAGCGGCTGAGCGCCGACGAGGCTCGGCAAGTCCGCTATGTCAGGCCGGACCTCGTCGCCGAAGTCGAGTTCCGGGCGTGGACCGCCGACGGCCATCTGCGCCACGCCTCGTTCCGCGGGTTGCGCGAAGACAAGCCGGCGAAGGAGATCGTGCGCGAGACGCCGAAAACGAGCAACGAGGTGGCTAAACCTCAGCGCCGGACCGTCAAGCTCACCCATCCCGACCGCCTCTACTGGCCGGACGAGGGCGTGACCAAGGAAGGTCTCGCCGACTATTATGCCGAGGTCTGGCGCCATGCGTCGCCCTACATCGTCGGCCGAGCGCTGGCGCTGGTGCGATGTCCCAATGGGATTTCGGGCGAGCAATTCTTCCAGAAGCATGCCTGGAAGGGGCTCAACCCGAACATCGTGCTGGTCCACGACCCCAAGGATCCGCCCGACGAGCGGCTGATCAGCATCAATGATCTCGACGGGCTCATCGGTCTGGTCCAGTCGGCGGCGCTGGAGATCCACCCCTGGGGCTCGACGGTGAGCGATTGGGAGCGTCCGGATACGATCATCATGGATCTCGACCCCGGCGAGGGCGTGAGCTGGGAGGCAGTGATCGAAGGCGCCGTCGAGACCCGCGACCGGCTGAAGGATGCAGGGCTTGTCCCCTTCATCAAGACCTCCGGCGGCAAGGGTCTGCACGTCGTGGCGCCGTTGAAGCCGAAAGCCGAATGGCCAGAAGTAAAAGCCTTTACCAAGGCGATTGCCGACTCGATGGCCGCCGACAGTCCCAACCGCTACGTCTCGACCATCACCAAATCGAAACGACGCGGGAAAATCCTTGTCGATTATCTGCGCAACCAGCGTGGTGCGACCGCGGTCGCAGCCTATTCGACAAGAGCACGACCGGGTGCAGCGGTGTCGATGCCGCTTGCCTGGGACGAACTCGGCCCCAGCATCGGACCGGCCTATTTTACCGTCGAGAACACGCCAACGCGGCTTGCCTCGCTGTCGTCGGATCCCTGGCAGGATTTCCACGCGGCCGCAGCGCCAATCGAAGACCGCGCAAAGCGGCGCAAGAAAGCGGCTTGAGACGGCACTGCGAAGCGCATGCATCGGAATAGTCAGGCGATTTGCTCGAACGTGCATTGCTCCGGAGCCTTGTCCGGCCGCCAGCGCAGGAACTTGGTGCCGTGCCGGAAACGGTCGCCGGTGACGTGATCGAAGCGTACTTCGACCACCAGTTCGGGCCGGACCGGCTCCCATTCGCCGCTGCGCTCGGTGCTCCAGCGGCTCGGCCCGCCCGGCGCCTTTCCGGTGAAGCCGGGTGGCTCGCGCATGGCTTGGAGCCTGCGGGTAAGCTCGGCCCTGTCATCCTTGGCAATGGTCGAGGTGAACCCGACGTGATCGAGCTTGCCGGCCTGGTTGTACAGACCCAGCAACAGAGAGCCGACCTGCGGGCTGTTGCTGAGATAGCGAAAGCCGCCGACCACGCAATCGGCCGACCGCAACCGCTTTACCTTGACCATCGCGCGTACCCCCGGTTGGTACGGACCGTCCAGCCGCTTGGCGACCACGCCGTCTGTCGCCCCATGTCCGGCATCCCCTAACCAGGAGCGGGCTTCCTTCACATCGCGCGTGCAGTGCGAAAGCACGATGTTCCTGCGGTTTGCCGAAGCGACGAAAGCCTCAAGGATCGCTCGCCGTTTTTTCAGGGTCCGCGCCAACCAGACGGTTCCGTGCTCATCGCAGAGCATGTCGAACAGGACGATGCGAGCCGGGGTTTCGGCGGACAGCTTGCGGATCCTGCTCTCGGCGGGATGAAGCCGCATCTGGAGTGCGTCGAACGAAAACTTGCCGTCGACCGAGATGACGATTTCACCGTCGACGACAAAACGGCGCGACGGCAGTTCCTTCAATGTCGCGAGGAGTTCGGGAAAATAGCGTCCTAGCGGCTTGCCTGACTTTGCGCGCAACTCCACCGCATCATCCTGCCGGAATGCCAGGCAGCGAAAACCATCCCATTTGCGTTCGTATTGCCATCCGTCTCCTTCGGGAATGGCATCGGCCGCCTTTGCCTCCATCGGAGGCGTATCGAGCGGCAGGAGGAAATCGCTGGATCGGCGGGTGCTGTCGAAAGCAGGATCGCGGGGTATGACCTTCATTGTGCTGCCTTTGTCCCCCAGCCCAGCCTGCTCCCAGGCGCTTATTTCCGCTTTCCGGCCTCCGAGCCGATGCTCTTGCGCAGCGCATCCATGATGTTGATCACGTTGCTGGCCGGTTGCTCGGCCTTGGCCTTCGCCTTGGCCGGACCCTTCTTGCCCTTCTTCTTCGAGGCAATGATCTCCAGCAGCCGCGCCTGGACGGGATCTCCAGTCATGGCGGGATCCCACTGCCTGGTTCGCTCATCGATAAGGGTCGAAACCATATCCATCAGTTTCGGGTCGGGTTTGACGTCGTCGATCTTGCCGAAATAAACCTCGGGGTCGCGAACCTCGTCGCCATAGCGCAGTGTCCACAGCACGATGCCCTTGCCTCGTGGTTCAAGCATGACGGCGCGTTCGCGGCGGTACATGACCAATCGCGATATTCCGACCGTCCCCGTCGATTGCATCGCGTCGCGAATGACCGAGAATGCCTCCTCCCCAACCGGGTCGTCAGGGGTGAGATAGTGCGGCTTGTCGTACCAGATCCAGCCGATGCTGTCGGCATCGATAAACATGTCGATATCGATGGTGCGCGTGCTCTCGAGCGCAACCGCTTCGATCTCGTCGTCCTCGAGCAGGACGTATTCGTCCTCGCCGCGCTGGTAGCCCTTCACCTCGTCGTCTTCAGCAACGGGCTTGCCGCTGACGGCATCGACATATTGGCTGACCACCCGATGCCCGCTCTTGCGATTGAGCGTATGGAACCGGACCTTCTCGCTCTCGGTGGTAGCGGGCGTCATCGCCACCGGACAGGTCACCAGCGAAAGCTTCAGATAGCCTTTCCAGAAAGGACGTGGCGCCATCGAGCACCCCCGGCAGGAGTAAAACAGTCGAACGCAGCAGGGCGATCGATTGTTCCAGCAGCTTTTTTTGCGAACCGGGGGCCAATCGCATGGTTCGGCAATTTTTGCCAAGGGTTGATGAAACAATTTGCCCGCAATCGCCGTTTCCCCAGCAAGCTGAATTTGGGCGAGGAGGAGGCCTGAGCAGCACCACGCCAGGGTTTCGGCCTTGGAGGTGAAGACCATGCACTTTGACGCCTTGAGGTTCAAAGATCGAACGGATGCGGGGCGCCAGCTTGCCGCCGATTTGGCCAGGTTAGCGGCAACCGATCCATTGGTGCTGGCGCTGCCGCGCGGCGGCGTGCCGGTTGGCTTCGAAGTGGCGAAGGCACTCGGTGCCCGGCTCGACGTGCTGCTTGTGCGCAAGATCGGCGCGCCGGGCCATTCCGAATATGGCATCGGCGCGGTCGTCGACGGGGAAAATCCGCAGCTCGTCCTCAACGAGGAGGCGATGGCTTTGGTCCGGCCGTCAGACGAATACGTCGAAGCAGAGAAGCGGCGGCAACTGCTGGAAATCGAACGTCGCAGAAACCTCTATCTCGGAAGCCGGCCTGCGGCTTCGGTCCTGGGCCGGACCGTCATCGTCGTCGATGACGGCATTGCGACCGGAGGCACGGTCAGAGTGGTGCTCAAGGCGCTAAGAAAGGATCGCGCCGCGCATGTCGTCCTGGCCGTCCCGGTCGCACCCCGGGACACGCTGGACCTCATCAAAGCCGATGTGGACGAAGTGGTCTGTCTCGCCACGCCTGAGCCGTTTGTTGCGGTGAGCCGGTATTATGAGGATTTCGAGCAGACCACCGACGCGGAGGTGATCCGGCTGCTGCGTGAGGCGGAGCAGTTTGAGAGCAAATCGTCGACGCGATCTGCCGAAGGAGCACGCCACGGCTAGCAAGGACCGACAACCGATGGAGATCGTCGAGCGCGGCGATATTTCTGCGCGAACTCAAAATGACCAAATCGCGCCATCCGATAGAACCGCTCTTCAGTGGCGAATGGGCCTGAGCCATACGGCCCCTCCCCTTGCGCTCGCAGCCGACCTGAAGCGCGGCCCCGGTCAGGGCCGCGCCACCGCGCGCCAGCGGCGGTTGAGCCGTCAATCGCGCAAACGATTGGCAGCGTGATCCTGGCGCTGCTCAGTCGCGATCTGCCTGGAATCCAGACCGCGTTGCTTCGTGTGCTGGGCCTTGTCGCGGTTGGACAGGACTTTGTTTTCCTCGAGCTTGTCCTTTGCGGTGGTGGTCATGGCGCCTGCACCGGAACCCTTTCCCCGCGCACCCGCTCCGATGTGCTTCTTGCTACCTTTTGCCATGGGCTTGCTCCAATTCTTAGTCGTCGGGACGGTTCTTGTGATGAACGCTCTCCTGATTTTCTCCGCGAAGGATGTTGCGATCGTCAGGGTCAACGAGGTCGGGTGTCTTGGACCTGATTTCCGACCCCTTGCGCCGCGCTTCACGTTCCGCTGCTGATCGCTTCAGGTCAGCCTCTGCGTCGAAATCCTTGCCGGCGCCCTTCGTGTTCTCCCGCTTTTCAATGATGCGCAATTGCTGCTCATGGGTTCTGCGTCCAGCCATTGGTTTCCTCCAAGGTGCCTTGCGTTCGATTTTTTGAGGCCCAGATCGCTGGCGGAACCGTCGACTTCCGGTGATTGCAGTTGGCCATGGTCCTTGCCGAAGCGGGCCAATCGTGCGCCACCACGAACTGAGCCTGTCCTTATGGCGATAATGGCAGGGCGGCGGGATCGTTCCGAGATGGCGGCCGAATAAACCGTCTATTCGCTCATCTGCTCCGGGCTGCTCATCCGCATCTGCCATGATCCGTCAGTCTTTCTCCCCGCGGTGTTCCGATGGAACATCAGAGCATCTCCGTCATTCGGCGACTGATCGCCTATGTCCACATCTGACGCCCCGCCGCAGCGAGCGCGTAAAGCTGCAAGAGGATGGACCGCACGATCAAGGACGCCACGGTCAAACGCTTCTACTACGAGAGCCACGATCAGCTCAGGTAACACCTCGCCGACTTCGTTGCCGCCTACAACTTCGCTCGCAGGCTCAAGACCCTCAAGCGCGATCCTACGGACTCGCGAGCAGGTTACGCCGCCCTGCGCCGAACTGGAACTCGGTCGGGCTTGAGCAGCTCGTATCGATCAAGGGATCAAAAACCCGCACATCTGGCGAAGTCCTGGATGATTTCGGCACATTCTTTCGAGCGCACGATGCGATGAAGGGCTGATCGGAACTTTGCTTCCGCATTCTTGGCAGCCGAGGTTGGTTGGAACATGTCGTCCCGAGTCGAACGCATTCACAGCGATGAGCGTCTCCCGGCCGAGGTCGACGTCGTCATCGTCGGCGGCGGCATCCTCGGCTCTACGGCCGCCTATTTCCTGGCGAAGCGTGGCCTCTCTGTGGCTCTGCTCGAGAAGGGCCACGTCGCGTGTGAACAATCGAGCCGAAACTGGGGTTGGTGCCGCCAGCAGAACCGCGATCGGCGCGAACTGCCGCTCTCGGTGATCTCCATGCGACTGTGGGACGAGCTGACGCGCGATATCAATCGGGACCTTGGATTTCGACGCTGCGGTCTCGTCTATGCCACTCACGACGAGGCTGTGCTCGGCGGCTGGGAAAGGTGGCGCGAGGTCGCCAGGGAGTACGAGGTCGACACCCGCATGCTGAGCCGGGCGGAGGTGGCCGAGCGCGTCCCCGAAGCGCGCGACAAATGGGTCGGCGGGACCTATTCGGACCGGGATGGTAAGGCAGAACCTGCGCTCGCCGCGCCGGCTATCGCCGATGGGGCCAGAGCTCTGGGCGCCACCATCCACCAGGAATGCGCCGCGCGGGCGCTCGACTTGGCCAATGGCAAGATTGCGGGCGTGCACACGGAGAAGGGCTACATCAGAACCAGCGCGGTGCTGTGCGCCGCTGGCGCCTGGTCCTCGCGCTTCCTTAGGCCGCTCGGGATCAGTTTCCCCCAAGCGAGCATCCGGCAGACCGCGCTGCGTTCCACCCCGACAATCAACATAGGCGAGGCGGTCTCCACACCCTACTGCACGATCACGCGCCGACTGGACGGCAGCTATACGCTTGCGATCAGCGGCAAGGCGAACCTCGAAATCACGCCCCAGGCTATCCGGTATAGCCGGGAATTCATGCCGCAATTCTTGCGTCGCCTGAAGAACGTCAGGCTCGGCATCGGCCAATCGTTCCTTTCGGGGCCGGATTCAATGCCGGCGCTGCTGACCAGCGACGATCGGATCTTCGAACAGAATCGGGTGCTGGATCCTCCACCCTTAAAATGGCTGGTAAGCCAAGTGGTGGAGAGTGTCCGGAAGACCTTCCCCCAACTCGGCGATATAGAGATCGATAGTGCCTGGGGCGGCTTCGTCGATTGCACGCCGGACGCAGTGCCTGTGGTGTCGCAGGTGGACGGGGTGAAAGGCCTCGTCCTCGCGGCGGGCTGCTCGGGCCACGGCTTCGGTTTGGGCCCGGGGCTTGGCTATCTGGCCGCAGAGCTTGTCGTAAACGACACGCCTTGCGTCGATCCTACACCGTTCCGCCTGTCGCGTCTGGTCGACGGCTCGAAGCTGGACATCGCCGCTATCTGAAGATCAGCCGGAAGTCAGGCCTGTCGCGCACCAAGCGAGGTCAAAGTGTCAGCAGACGGGTGAGCGGAATCCCCACGTTGCCTCGCAGTCAAGTCTCCGGGTGCATGAGCGCAACGTGGTAGGAGTTCCACCAGAATCCGCTCGGGAGAGCGCCGCGCTCATCGCGCTCGTCTTTGGCCCAGTTGGAACCGTCGCAGGAGTTCATTCTAGTGTTTTCTGCTTCTGCCGGTAAGGCGAATTGCTCGGCCCATACGCCGCGCCAGCGACCGGGATGTTTGCCGCAACCTACACACGTGGCAGCGCAACTTCAACGCCGTGGCCCTGCATTGCGGCATCATGCGGGAGACCGGTTTCTACGGCGCTGGGGTGTCGTCGACAACGTCTTAACCAACCTGTGGGTGCTCGCCCCCTGCGCGGGGCACGCACGGCTTTATCTCACCCAGCTCTTCCACAGGCGGAGCGGCCCCGCACCTCGTCCACGCCGGAGGCGTCAATCTCGGCGCCGTTTTTTACAAGCGCCCTCGCCCTGCTTCTCCCGGTTGTCCTTGGCCTGGGGCGGTCATTGCCCCGGGACAACACACTGGAGGCAACCATGCCCAACACCGCCGAGATCCTTGTCGACACATTTCGACGGCCGTGCGTTACAGGATTCCGCTCAAGCTTCTGGTGATCAAGAACAACATGCTCAACCAGATCGCCTGGGAGCAAATGATGTTCCTTGGCAACCTGCAATTTGCCTGCGAACTCCAGCCGATCGATTTCGCCCTTGCCGCGGAGGTCATGGGGGGCATCGGCTACCAGCGTCACCCGGCCTGAGGACGTCGATGGGGTTCTTGATGCCGCGTTTGCCGCGGAAGGCCCGGTGATCATAGAGGCGGTCGTCGACGCATATGAACCTATGCTGCCGCCGCGCATGCCGAACGAATATCGCAAGAACATGCGCACGGCGCTGCGGGAAACGCCGGGCCGCAAGGAGATCGAAGCAAACCTCGCTCGGGAGCCGCTGAAGACGATGATGGGCTGACTGCAGGTTCCCTGGCGGTCAATTCTTGACGTAGGCGCCTGGCTGGCGGCCGCTCTTTGGAGCCTTGGCGTCCTTGGAACGTTCGGCCATCGATGGACCGGCGCCGGATGTCTTTTCCGTCGCTGTACTGGGCGTGGACTGCCTGGGCGGTTCCTGCCCTTCGGATTGACGGGTTTTGTCCTCCACCTCGTCCCTTGACCGGGTCAGGCCCATGCCGCCGGCAGGCTTCTTGTTGCCGGCTGCCTCCTGCGAGAATTGATCCGACGCGTCGGCATCTTTCTTTGCCGGGTACTTTGTCGCGCCATGTTCGTAACGGATCTCGTTTTTGTTCATAGCATTTCTCCGGTTTCACGGATTGTGGCTAAACACTCCTGTTGCGGTACCGCCGCCAGCGCTCCCGGCGGCGCATATGCGATGCGTGCAGCGCCCGGCCGGCGCGGCTGCCGATTTTCGGCGACGCTCAGGCGTCCTGCGCCGGTCAGGCGTCCTGCCATGGCGCGTGCAGGATGTCGGCGCCCGGCTGCTCGTCGAACAGAACCGCGCAGCCGCGCGCCCACGCCACCGGCGACAGTGCGTTGGCCACGATTTCGTCCGGCGAGATGAAATCACCGGTCAGCACCCGCAACTCTTCGACGGCTTTGGCCATCGACACCAATCGCCCTGCGGCGCGGTCGGTGGTGCAGGCGTCGATGACGGAAACGAGATCGATCATTTGGAACTGGCCCATCATAGGCCTCCGCAAACAGCATCCCTTCGCAGCTATGAACGTCGCAACGATCTACAATGTTCCCGGCCGGCCGAACGCATACACACTAAACCTGGTCTATCGCGTCTCTGAGCTTGCTCAGGAACGCCACCAGAGCATCCTCCGGCCGATCGGCCTCCTCGGTCAGCATGTCGATGCCCCAGCGTCCGAGAACCGCTTCCTGGACGACGCTCGGTTGCGGCATGAAGACGAATGATTTCGGACGATTCTTTTCATAACCGGACCGGCGCCAGGTTTCCCAAAGCCGATACAGCAACAGACGGATGTTCATGTCGGACATGCTGTAGCCGATGAACAGGACAGTGCGCCCCAGTGCGTCGGCGCGAAACTTCACATCCAACGGCGACTCGAACGACAGCCGCTCGAAATAGTCGGACTCCGCCAGGACGAGAGACGCGTCGTCGTCGAAATCGCCGTGGTATTTGATTATCTGGGTAACCTCGCCGTTCACCTTGGGGATATCCTTGGCATTGGCCACTTTCACGAACGCGCGGTCGTGGACTTCGAACGCAACCTCAAGGTTTCGATCATAGTTGGTGGTGTAGATGATCGGAAAATCGAGTGACACGATCAGCTTGTGGATCGCCGATCCCTTGACTTTTTCCCGCGAGACGCTCCATTCGCGATCCATCCAGCTGCGCAAGGGGCCGAGACTGCCATGCTTCAGCCGGTAATATTCGGCAAGAGCTTGGTAACTGGACTCAGGCCTGTCGACCACGTCTCGATCGAGGCCGAGTTCATCCACCATATGCTCGATGAGCTTCTCCCAGGATGGCAGGCCGACGCTCATCGACACCCCCGCCCCAACGAACAAGATCGCTCGTCGCTCTTTCACGGATTGAGCCAGTTGCTCAAGTGCAGACGGCATGGCCAACTCACCAGGCGATGATCCAACACAACTGCGAACGGCGCCCTCTGTTCCGGAGAAGCCGGATCACCGCCAAACCTGTTCAGAAAATCGGGTCTGTTCAGAACTCGGGTGTGTTCGGCAAATGCTGCGCACACTGGAACCGCTGAGGCAGATCGAAGTTTGGTTGCCAAGGAGAGACCATGATGGCTGCACGACGAGATCAGACCAAAGCGAGAGGCTATATTCAGGCCGGGGGGACAAGGGATAAGACCCCGGGGTTCGACCCTGCCGCCGCACCTGAAGAGACCGACGCGGAAGCGGCAGATGTGCAAAATCCTGTCGCCGAGGCTCGTCCACGGCGACAGCCAGAGTTCACGAATGAAGCAAGCTTCGGCGATGCGATGCGGCCGGCAGGAAGCGAGCCTGATCTTCAGCCTGGCAAGAACTGGCCGGTGCTGGTGATTGCGGCAGTCGTTCTGGTAGCGGCCGCGGCCTTCGTGCTGGCAGCCATGCTGGGATAGTTCCTCTGCACAGAGGATTTGGTTCTTTGACTGACGGCCGCTGACGACCGGTCTGCAACCGCCAATCTCCAACGTCTGCGATTAGCCGTAAGCCACCCACGCCTTCGTCATCCTAGGTCGAAGCAAGGAGCGAAGCGACGCGGCGCAGAACCTAGGATCCATGCCGTGACATCCGCCGAAGAATGCAGCGGAGCAGAACCGAATGCTACCATCCGGTCCCGCGAAAAAGCTCGAACCACTCCGGATTGGTCTTCTCAATCAACTCTATCTTCCACTGGCGCGGCCAGCGCTTCAGCGACTTCTCGCGCTGGATGGCATCACGAATGTCGAAATATTCTTCGTACCAGACCAGGCGCTGCACGCCGTAGCGGCTGGTGAAGCGCGAGCCCTGGCCGGATCTGTGCTCCGGCATACGGTGTCCGAGATCGTTGGTGACACCGATGTAGATCGTGCCGCGCTTCTGGCTCGCGGTCATATAGGCATAGCCGGTCATGGTGGAAGGGTAACTGCCACCGTTGCGGATACAAGTGCCATTCAGAGCCGCTGCATTCTTCGGCTGATGTCACGGAATGGATCCTAGGTTCTTCGCCGCGTCGCTTCGCTCCTTGCTTCGACCTAGGATGACGAAGTGGAGGGATGCTCCGGCTAATCTCGAAAGTGCGCGCTGCCCTGAGATCGGCCCGTTTGCGGGGAGTGTCTATGTTCGCTGCCGATCGGTCCGCTAGCGAGGTACGTTTCCGGGCACAGATATACGTGAGCCATCCCCCGTAACTTCCGTAAGGATCTGGCCGGATCCAGGCGCCGCCATGTCACGCCCAAAAGCATAGTTCAGTTCGGTGAGCGCCGTGATGAACCTGGCCGATCTTGCCGAAGATCGAGCCGATGATGCCGCATGACGACAGGTAGATGCCGAACAGCGCCGAGACCATCACGTCGATGCACCCAAGTAAATCGACTCACCAATTCACAAGCCACTCATGATCATTTTCCCGACTGCCAAAAGGCTCGGGTAATAGCCGCTGTACTTGGGCAGGCTGCCGGGCATGTCCAGCACACGACGGTGATAGAATATATCCATCCGAACCGGCGGCAGCCGGGCCCCGGGCTCGAAATTGCTGGCCGGGATGAACATCGTCTTGAACGGCCCAAAGCCCGCAACCTCCACAACCGGCTTGCCGCAGGTCCGGCAGGCCCCGCGATTGAAGTTCAGCGGCGGACGGTATTTCTTGAATGAAATATTGCCGGCGTTTTTCAGCACGACGCCCTTGGCGCGAACGGCAGCCACGTCCGCAAACGGTTTGCCGTTGAACGCCTGGCAAATCAGGCAGTGGCACCGGAATCTACCCTTCGGGGCAGTACGCACCTCGAACCAGCAAGCGCCGCATTCGCAGGAGCCGTGCAGTGGCAACAATGGGTCGGTCGTCATGTGCTGATGCTCCTGAGCTCGATTTGATGACGGCATGCTGGTCACCGGAGCATCATGTTGAAGATGGTATCGATTGGCTGTCTAAAGGGCGCGCGCAGAAGGTTGGAGAGGTTCCAACGGCCCCGCTCATAGATCCCTTTGATTTTTGCGATTGCGCTCATGGTCCACTCCGATGTAGACAGGAGAAACTTACGCCCTTGATGTAGCCCCTTAAGTAGCCACTGTCAACAATGTATTCACAAGAAACTTTGAGGTGCCATGCAGGACGTACCCAGCCGCCCCTATCACCACGGTGATCTCCGCCGTGCCGTTATCGAGACGGCGTTGGATATGCTTCGGGAGGAGAAGGGCTGGCAGTTCACGCTGCGGGAAGTCGCCCGCCGGGCTGGAGTAAGCCACGCCGCACCCTACAAGCACTTCCCCGATAAGGCCGCGCTGCTTGCGGAGATCGCTATGATTGGGTTCGACCGACTGCGCGATTCCCTGTCGGCAGCGAAGTCTGAAGCGCCGAAAACTCTGCGTGACGAAATTACGCCGATAGCTCGAGCCTACGTCGCGTTCGGAACGGAGAATCCGGCTCTCTACCGCCTGATGTTTAGCGCGGAGGAGGGAAAAGCGGTGGGAATGCATCTCAATGAGCGGGCGCTGGCGGTATTCGACGTTCTCGTCGAAATCCTCCGGCGCGGCCAGGCCGCGGGGAGCATTCGCAAGCGGCCGATAGAAGGTCAGGCGGCAGCCGGCTGGGGGCTCATCCACGGCATGACCATGCTTGCGATCGATGGACTCCTGGTGCCCGAGAAGGTGGGATCGGCCCCCTTGGATGCGGCCTTGAGCACACTGTTGGAGGGGCTGGGAAACCCAGCACCACAACAATAGCTGGTGCCATCCCGCTCGCCCGCCTACCGTATATCTGTGCCCTTTAATGTTCAGGGGCCTTATTCGTAGCCGAGGGCCAGGTCATTGTGAACATCTGTCGCGGCGATCGCAGCCTGGCCGAAGGCGACTGCGATCTGGTTCAGAGCCTTGACCAGGTCGCCGATGGCATACACCCCCTCGACCGAAGTCCGCTGATGCTTGTCGACGATGACATAGCCCTCGTCGCAGCATTTGACGCCCATTGCCAGCGCAAGGTCGGAACGCACCTGGCATCCCATCGCCGGATAGATGACGTTGAAATGGCGCACCTCGCCGTCCTTGAGGATGGCCTGGTAGCCGCTGTCGGTGGGAACAAACTTTTTGAATGCGTCGCAAATAGCAATGTTCTCTTCCGTGGCCACGCGTCGTGTGCTGGCGGAAAAATCTGGAAGATAGCGTGCGATCATTGTGACGTGCTGCGTATACTGCTTGAGGAACAGGGCCTCTCGCAGCACCTGCGCCTCGTGACCGATGACCGCGACCTGACGATCTATGACTTCGTAGCCGTCACAAACCGGGCAAAGGCGAACGCTGCCTTTGGCGATGGCCTCGCGCAGACGCGGAATTGCAGGCACGACATCGACGATACCTGTCGCCAGGAATACCTTTCGGGCGAGGATCCGCCCGCCGTTGGTTTCGGCGCCGAACCCGCCTACGGTCGGCTCGACCGATGACGCGTGATCCTGGATCAGTGTCGCTCCGAACTTGGCGGCCTGGGAACGAAGCCGCTGCAGAAGTTCGGGGCCGCTGATCCCTTCCGGAAATCCCGGACAGTTGCGGCTTTCCGCAATCAGCCTCGCGCGCGGTTCACCCGCGTCGACCACGACGACCCGATGACGGAACCTGGCGAGATAGACAGCCGCCGCCAGCCCCGCAGGTCCACCGCCAACGATGAGAACATCCGCTTCAGTCGCGGACGAGGCTGAATGTCGGCGTTTGCGCGCGGATTGATCCATCCGCGCCGAACGCATTCATGGGAAAGATGTTCCAGCGCCGAAATCGAAGCCACGGCATCTGTCGCGGCAAGGCGTCACCACTCGATCGTCGGCCGCGCGATCATCAGCCAGAAAATCCCGAGGACGGCAGCAAAGGCGGGAAAGCCGAAGGCGAACCACAGCCGGAAGAGCCTGGTATACCGGGCCGGCAGCGGCCCCCCCGTTTTGGCGGCTTCGGACGCCAGATTGCGCATTTCCATCTGCATCCACACCACCGGCAGCCAGAACACGCCGGTGACGATATAGAGCGCAATGGACAGCACGATCCAGCCTTCGGAAAACGAGTAGCCCGCCAGCCAGGCGAGCGCGACGCCGGTTATCGGCTGCGCCACGACGGCAGTTGCCGTGAAGAGAAAGTCGGCGACCACGACGATGCGCGCCACTGCCGCAATTGTTGCCGCATTGCCGGTCCTGTGGGCGAGAAGCATGAAGAACGCGATGCCGGCGCCGGTGCCAAGCAGCACGCTGGCACCGATGACGTGCAGGAACTTCAGCACGAAATAGAGCATCAGCGCTCCTCCAGGATCGCCAAGGCAACAAAGTGAAGGACGATGATCGGCAAGACCTTCAGGAATGGCCCAAGTGGTTCGTTCCACAGGTCCGGGCGCAGGAAAGTGCCCACGACCAGATAGAACAGCGACAGCGCGATGCCGGCGTAGAGGCCTTTTCGCGCCGTTGGCCGCCAGGCTATGAGTGCGCCGACGACGATGTCGGCAAGAGCGCCGGCGATCACGGCAGGCGCCGACAAGATGCCAGCCCCCGTGCTTTGCATGAGGCCGATGCCGTTGCCGTAGCCAGTGGTCAGCGACACAATCCCTGTCATGATCCAGAACAACGGCAGCACGACGTAGATTGCCGGCTTGGTAACATAAAGCCCGGCAAACCATTTTTCCTGCACCGTCGCAGGATTGAGCGCGAGGAACTGCGCCAGGCTTTGTGGCCGCATGCCGGTCAGGGAAATCCAGTCCGAGGGATCTCCGAGCGCCCCCCGTGCGATCTCCCTGGCGGCGTTGGTGCGCATTGGGGGCCGCCAGCCGAGCATCGCGGCAAAATCGCCGAGGCGATAGAGAAGCCGCGCGCCCCAGCCCGGCAAGACCAGCCTGGCTGCAGGAGCCCAGCCGAGCCAGCGGCGGAACGTACCGACGATCTCATCCATGGTCAGCTGTTCGGGACCGGCGAGTTCCAGCGCCAGACGAGACGGACTGCCGGGATTGAGAAAGAAGAGCACCGTCGAGACCACATCCTCGAGTTGCACGACCTGCAGCCGGCCGGTATCTGGCATTGACGGCAGGATCGGCAGCGAGGCCAGACCGCGAAACAATGCGCTGGCCCCAAACACGGGCCGGCCGAGCACCACCGAAGGGCGAAGGATTATCCAGTCCAGGTCAAGCGCCATCAGCGCCTGATCGCCGGCATATTTCGTCGCCGAGAACGACGAAGGCTGTGCCCGATCCACACCCATTGCCGAGAAGTGGATCACCTTGGCAACGCCTGCCCGCGCGCAGGCGAGAAAAAGAGCCGCCGCCGCATCGCGATGGACTTGCCCGGTCTTTTCGCGCGGGCTGTCCTGCAGAACGCCGGCACAGTTCACCACGGCATCGACGCCAGTCAGATGCGGCAGCCAATCTTCAGGGCGTAGTGCGGCTGCCATATCCAGCACCAATGTCTGGTAATCACGGGCGGCATTTGCCCGCGGGCTACGGGCGATGCCGACCACCTCATGTCCTTGGGAAACGAGGCGGGCGCAGATCGAAGCGCCGATCAAGCCGGTGGCTCCAACAACGAGAATTCTCATCGGACCCCGATCTCCGGCAGCCACGAGATCGTCGCCGTTCTATTCGGCGCGTATCTCCTCCACATCGTCGGTGTTTTTCCGGCGCTGCGAAAGCACACGTCTTTCGGCCAGCTGCTCAGGGTTGATGACCATAGGCATTCAAGTCGAAGGTGGCGACGTTTACTGCTGTTTATGGTGCGCGCTTGCAGCGTTGCTCCCACACGATTGTCCTCCCGGCGCCGCATGACCACGGTCTCTAACGCGATGGGGCGGAACCTCGGGCTGAACGAACGGCATCAAGAGTTCGACCCGTTCCTCGACGCTCCCGGGAAGATCCGCAGCAGGATCGACGAGGTCGTTGCCGTGTGCGTAGAGATTTTCCGTCAATTTCTTATCAAGGTCGGAAAAAATGCCCATTGATCTGCTCCAAACCAGCTTCTCTGCTTAATAGAAGACTGACGAAAATGTTCCCCGGATGATCGATCACAACAGCTGCTTCTCCGGCCGAAGCGCTGGGACTGGTCCAGCTCCACTTGTACGGGCGGCAAGGAATTCAGACAGTATCTTAATGTGGGAGAATTAGAGAGACATTTGCGCGAGGTGCGAAAAAGCAACGCCAATACAGCTGATTAGTGACGACGTAGGTACTCTCGCAGATGTGGTATTGGCCGTCCGGCGATTCCTGCACACGGTCCCGTGGGATGTTGAAATTATGCGGCAAGTAAGTGTAACCACCGTCTATCCTGGACCGTACCGACGACCGAGGTATGGCGCGGCAATCAGAGCCACCGCAACACTTGAATTTCGTCAGTGGGTCAATCCTGTCCTCGTACCAATCATGGGCGCTGGCGGCAGTTGCGGTGGCGATACACATCGTGAACACGAGGCTTCGCATGGCGTTCCCCCAGGTATTTGGCAGGCGCTGCTCGTTCGAGCGTCCATTGTATATTAGCGTTCCATTAGAAACACCATTGGCTTCCCGACCGACCAACGCAGTTCCAGCAAGCGACGCTCGCGCTGAATGACCGCATTGGGTCAACCCTGCCAACAACCGGGAGTCGTCTCATTCGTTTCCGTGTCGGCCGATCGCGGTGAGATTGCGTTGGATTAGGGCTAATGCGCGCTCCCGATTATTGCGGTAGGCGATTGCTGCAGGTCCGTTTGCAGCCCCACATTGAAATCCCGTCACACTTGTAACTCTCACCTCTCCGGCTGCCCGAGATAGCGTCTTTTTATCGAAACCGTGGAAACGGCGAATTCGACCGCAGGACCGGAAATGACGATGTTTGCAGCAAAAGAGAAAGCCACTTCGTTGCTTGGGCAGGTCCATCTTGGCCGCTGGCTCGGGCTCGCAGCCGCACCGACCTTTGCACTGATGTCCTGGATTTCTGCTGTCGGCTCGCCAGGCATGACAATGTGCTCTGCCGCCTCGCCTTTCATGCCGATCAACGAAATGGCCCTGATGTACCTGCTGATGAGCCTCTTTCAAGTATCGCCGTGGCTGAAGCTGTTTTCCGCCCGTTCGCGGCACCGCAACACTTCCGTCCAGCAAACCAGAGGAGACTGACAATGCAACACGCTGTTGTTTCACGCGACAACTGGCTGACCGCCCGCCGGGACCTCCTGCGAGCGGAGAAGGAACTCACGCATCTTCGCGACAAGGTCGCACGCGAGCGGCTCGCCCTGCCATGGGTGCGCATCGAGAAGGAATACTTGTTTGCCACGCCGGATGGTCCCCGTGCGCTCGCCGATCTCTTCGACGGCCGTTCGCAACTTCTCGTGCAACATTTCATGTTCGCGCCGGGGTGGAAGGAAGGGTGCCCGAGTTGCTCATTTATGGCTGACCACACTGACGGCATGAACAAGCATCTGGCGCATCACGATGTAACCATGATCGCCGTCTCGCGCGCGCCGCTTGCCGATATCGAGCGCTATCGCAGACGTATGGGCTGGCAGTTCCGATGGGTGTCCTCGAACGGCAGTCCGTTCAACTACGATTTCCGGGTCAGTTTTACGCCCGAAGAGGTCGCCACCGGGCACATCGACTACAACTTCGGCGAATGGCGGGAAACCGGCGAGGAATGGCCTGGCCTGAGCGCCTTCTACAAGGATAAGGCTGGCACCGTCTTTCACACCTACTCCACCTACGGCCGCGGTGTGGAGGTGATGATGGGCACCTACGCCATACTCGACCTCATGCCAATGGGGCGCAACGAAGCTGAGGGAATGGACTGGGTGCGCCGCCACGACCGCTACGCGTAGGCCGGCGAATGACCCGGACGGAAAACGAGAAATTACCGTGGCATCTACAAGCCCGCTGCCCTGGAGCCATCAGCCTGGCTCCTCACGAATTTCCGATATCGCCGCCCTTGGGCCGGCGGGCCGACCAAACACTTCGCTGCTTGCGGCTTCGAGCTCGCTCAGAGATCTGGAGAGGGTCGCGCCCCAGACGACATGGACAGCCAGCATCAGAAGATTTCGGTAGGCGGGGTGCCGCCAGGCTGGCGCGAGGATATGGGCGGCGGGGATCCATCCGAGATAGCTGAGCGCCCACACGCCGAGGCCGTAAAGGATGCCGTTGCCACGGCGCATGGGCAGAAGCGCAAAAATCGAGCCGGTCAGCGCTCCAAAGCCGAAATGGGCAAGCAGCGTGCTTGTTCGCGCGTCCTGCTCGTCACCGGCGGTGGCGACACGCTCGACGATCTCGCGCGGTGGCAAAGGATAACGGTCCCGGTCGTCGAGCAACGGATGAAGGTGCCGCATGGCGATGGTCATCGCCAGCGTGGCCGCAAGTCCTGCCAGAGCTCCTGATACGATCCGCTGCAACACCTTCTCCCGCGATAATATGCCAAACGGCAGTTTGGCGCTGATGTTCCCGACTACCGCTGCGCACGGGGTCGTAGGCGGCCACTCACCGCAAGAAAAGCGCGACGAGACTGGCCGAGCAACAATGCAGGAGACAGCTTGATGTTGCCGCGGGCGGGCTACTGCCTGGTCGGCGCCGTGGTGGCGTCGGCGATCGCTTGGCTTGCCAGTTCCGCCTTGATGTCGCGCGCCAGTTGCAGGTGCTCGAGCACGGTCGGCAAAGTCTCGGAGGCGAAATGCTGAAGGTCGGCGTCCTGTCCCGACCCTATCTCCCATATGAGCAGCTGCACCGTCTTCTGGTGATCGGTGATCTGCCCGCTGATATAGGCAATATCAAACTTCAGCCCGTCGAGCTTTTCAAGCTCGGCCCGCTGCCGCTTGTGCTCCTCATCGAGCCCTTCCGGCAGCGGGATCTTGTTGGTCTCAGCGAGAGATTTCAGTCTCGCGTTCGCCGCCGAGTGGTCGTCGACCATGCGGCCGGCAAATGCCGTGACGGCGGAGTTGCCGGACTTTTTCGCGAGCTTGCCGAATTCGACCTCGGCTGCGCCGCCGGCGGCGGCCAGTTGCGCGAACAGCCGGTCCTGGTAGTTGGTCTGGTGAGGCGCCGGCTGGCCCGGCGCCTCCATCCTGGTATCCGGGGCCATGCCGGCCGGGTTTCCGATCTGGGCCATAAGGGGCGATGCGGAAAACAGCACCAACCCCAAAGCAGTTGCAAGAAGACGCATGAGAACCTCCTTCGAAGATGTGCCGGGATCGGTCGGCCTGCCTCGGTCAAAGCGCGAGCATATAGGCAACGAGGTCATTCTTTTCGTCTTGGGTGAGCTTGGTGCCGAGCACCAGGTTGAAAAACTCTACCGTATCGGCGAGCGTCATCAGGCGGCCGTCATGCAGATAGGGCGGCGTGTCCTTTATGCCGCGCAGCGTAAACGTCTTGATCGGCCCGTCCGGCAATTCCACCATGTCGTTGAAGGTCTGCCCCGGCTTGTAGAAGCGCTCCAGCTTCAGATCGTGCATGTTGTTGTCCATGAACGACGTTTGCGGCACATGATTGCGCGCAGCGGCCCTTGCCCATGAACACGCGCTCGCCCGCCAGTTCCTGCTCGCTGGCCAAGGCGGGATCGAGCCGGCCGAACGGGTCAAGCTTCGGCGCGGGCGGAAAATCGATGATGTTCTGCATCTGCGCCATCATCGCCACCTGGTTTGGGCGATCGGGCAGGTTGACGCCCTTCCTGGTGGCGCTGACATGATCGCCGTTGAAGTATGCGGTGCGCTGCTCGAATTCGGTAAAATCCTCGACTGAGCGCAGCGACCGTTTCGACCCATGGATCTGCTGGTTGAACAGACCGCGCAGGCTGGTCGTGTCGAGACGGAAGCGCGCGGCCTGCGGCCTGACATCGGGCGTCAGATGAAAGGCAGCGTTGGTGTTGAAGTTGGCATGGCAATCGAGGCAGGTTACGCCCAGGCTTTGCGCCGCCACCTTGCGGTCCTCGGTCTGGTTGAATTCCTCTTGCGGGAATGGCGTCAGGAGTAGCCGCAGCCCTTCCATCTGAACCGGCGTGATGATGCCGTTCATGATTTCATAATAGTTGCGGATCGTCAGCAACTCGCCGCGGGAGACGTCGCCCAGCTCCGGATGGGTGGTCAGGAATATCGGTGACGGGAACTCTGGCGTAAGATGATCGGGAAGATCGAAATCGACGTCGAAGCGTCGGAGATCGCGCCCCTCCTGCCGGCCGATCTCACGAATTTCCTGTTCCGGAAAAACCTGTCCTCCGGTCGCCTGTTTGACGTGGGGCAGCGGCAAAAGACCATTGGGCAGCAGCTTGCGGTCACGTATCTCGCCAGGGCTCATCTCCGCCAGGCCCTGCCAGGTCTGGTCGTTCGCCAGCTTGACCCGGACGCCGTCCTGGACAGGTTTTGTCCCGCCCGACATCATTGTGCCTGGCATGGGGCGATCGGACAGGTCGTATCGCTCCTCCAGCAAAGCCCTCTGGCGTGCCATGACGCGCGGCTTCTGCGCTTCGTCGTCAGCCTTGACGGCGGAGAATGGACGGGCGGGCAACGGTCGGTAGGTTGTATCGGGCGGCAGTGGATCCGACAGTGCGCTGAGACTGACGGCAACAACGACAAGAGCGCACGGAATGCCTGCATTCAACACTCTGCGCATTTTTCCCTCCCTGGCTGAAGTGCCCCGAACCGCGCTGCGCGTGATTTGTTCCACAGCCGGGATTGACCAGTACGGTGCATGCGTGCAGTGCCGGAAACTAGCGCGGCTCGCCTGGCGACTCCCGTTTGCCCCGCCTTGCCAGCGCTAGGCCGCCGATCAGCATCAGTGCACCCCAAACCAGGAACCCGATGTCCCAGTAGATCCACTGGTCCGGCGGGACGGTTTCGTTGACATGGTGGATGCCGAGAAGCTGGTGATTGATCACCCCTTCGACTAGGTTGAATAACCCGAAGCCCATCAGCATCGTCCCAAGCAACATCTTTCCCGACCACCAGAGATGAGATTTGTGAGCGGTGCGCCACAGCACGACCAAACCAAGCACGACGAAGATGTATGTGCCGGCGTGGAATAGGCCATCGAGAAGCGTGTTGAACCTAAGGTTCTCAACACTGTCGGCGGGATAGCCGGCGCTGGTCGCCATATGATGCCACTGGAGCAACTGGTGCAGCACGATTCCATCAAAGAACCCGCCCAGGCCAAGGCCCAGCAGAATACCTGCGGACGTCGGAAAACGGCGATGCTGCGAAGCCGTGGTCGCCATCCCTCTCTCCTTTGGCACCCCCAACTTCGGGCCAGGCCATGTGTTCCCTGCCCTGCCTGCGCCTTGGATATGCGTGCCTCACGTCGCAAGCACGGCGCAACAATCATTAGCGGCGGGCTCACCGCCTAAACTTCAGCGTTTGCAACGCACCTTTCCTCGCGACAGGCTGCATCGCCGGCACGAGACTCAGGCCTTGGGAGATCACTGAAAGACATCGGGCGGCGGATTGTCGACTGCATGCTTGGGGGCGGGCGTGGCGCCGAAGATCGACCCGACTAGTCCTCCTTCTTCAAATCTTCAGCTTCGTCCTTCAGCCGCTGCCAGTCTGCGCCGTGCTTGCGAAGCAATGCCCGCGCTTGTTTGGGCGTCACGCCTGTCACCTCCGCGAGGTGCTCAACTTCCAGTTCTGCACCCTTCTTAACTCGGCTCGCGTCGCTCGTACTCTTGACCGCCATCTGTTGCGTCCTCCTTGGCCCAAGGTAAGTGGCAACGAATGTTGAACGTTGTGGTTCCGCCCCTGTGGAACTAACTGCCAGCCGTGTAGTTCTACCGCCGAAGGAGATCTCAATGCTTCGACTTTTAATCAGTCTTGGCGCGCTGTACGCGGCATTTCAAATTGGCCGTGAGTTCGGCCGCACCGAAGCGCAGGTCATCCAGATTCCACCCGACGACCGTCGTCCGGCGCCTGGAAACGGGAAAGAGTTCGGCGAGCGGACCTAAGTGGTAGCCCCTAAAGGTTGCGCTATCTACGCGACATTGGCGCGAGCAAAACCAGTTACTCCTCGTCGCCGAAATTTAACGAGGACGCATCCTGCCTCGGAACAATGCCGCGGTGATGTGGTTTTGAGGATGACCTACAACGAAACGACCAACCCCGTCCTAACTGGTATCAGGGGGCGTTGCCCGCGCTGCCAACAGGGGCATCTGTTCAGCACCTATCCCAAGCTGGCGCGGAGTTGTATGCGGCTTGAATTTCTCGTTCGCCGATCCGGCTGACGGCCCGGCCTTCTTTTCCATGTCGATTGTGGCATTCCCGGCGCTGGCTTTCGCACTATGGTTTCAGCTCACGTATGAGCCGTCCTACTGGATGCATGCGCTCACAACCTTACCCCTCACCGTTGGAGCGTGTGTTGCATTGCTAAGGCCGCTCAAAGGCTGGCTAGTTTGCTCGCAGTACTTCCACAAGGCTGAGGAAGGCTCCATCGACCGAGAATGGCATGCAGCCGAAGCTGAGCGCCAACGGCAGCAGCCGCCGAACACGTGAAGTGTATTGGCCAGGAGCTAGCTGATACACAGCGCAGAATCATGTCATGTCGGATATGGTCATGCTCGCCGCGGAGGTGCTTGATATGCAGCTTCACCGCCTCCGGCCCACTGCTTCGCCTTGCCGTTCTTCAACTCTTTGGGTAAACCGGCGTTGTCCTGAAGCCTTACCGTCGATAGTCGCATTCTCGATCTCGAGTTCACTGGCGGTTTCGATGAGCAGTGTATTTGCGCGCCCAATCTGCATCGGTTTTCCTGAAGACCAGGGTAGGCACGTTCGGAACAATCCGCATCCGCCGCTCAGAGAAGTCCAGAGCAATTGGCAGGGCTCGCGAGGACCAAACGTGGCGAATTATCTGACGCTGCCTACGACTACATCGAAGGGTCGGATCAGGGTGGTCGTGGACCGAGCACCAGCCGCCGCAGCCTGTAATCAAACTGCGTCTTGAGACAGCCGCCGATGATTGAAGAGCGCCAGGTGCAGCGTAGCTATTACGACTTCTTGATCTTCCAATTCCTCTTCGGTTTCGGTGCCGGTGCTGGAGGAAGAGCGGTTTCAGTCCTCAGTCGTTGTTCCCGAAGCCGAGCCGTCTTTGCGTCTCGTGCCGCGCGCTCGACCTCGATCAATTCTCGCGCAGCATCCGACGTGCGCTCTTTTCTGTCTTGTTTTTCTTTGTCGGTGAATGCTTGTCTTTCCCGCATTGATCTCCCCGATCCGACAGCACAGCGCTTTGTTGCCGCACCGAACTATTGTCGCCAGATCGGGTTCCACCGGACAGCAAAAAAACAGCCGCCTCCTCCCACACGGGCTACATCCATTCCCAAAGCGCACGAACGCGATCGTGCTTTCGTTCAATCGATTTTCACGTGACAGAGATGTTAGGCTCGAACAGGAGCTGCCGCGGGCTTGGCGCCCGTCCGGCCAGCACCGGCGACAAAGGCGCGCCGCCGTTGTCCGAAGGCGCGTTCTCTCTCAACTAGGCAGCTTCCTGCATCGCTCTCTCGTTGACGCTGGTCTCTCCAAGCTGCGTTAGCGCTTCGTCAGTCGCCTTTTCCTCTTCGAGCGTCTCCTCGAGCAGCGGCACGGCATCCTTTAGGCCGAGCAGTCCGGCCCAGGTGATCAGGGTGCCATAGCGGGCGATCTCATAGTGTTCAACCTCTTGCGCCGCCGCCACAAGACCAGCGTCCAGAGCTGGAGCTTCCTTGAATTCCTCCAGTATCTCCTGTCCTTCCTCAATGATGCCGTCGATCGCGGGACATGTCTTGCCTTGTGCCCGTTTGCCGAAAATCTCGAAGACCTGCTGCAGCCGTTCGATCTGCGCCTCCGTCTCGTCGCGGTGCTTTTCGAATGCGGCGGTCAGTTGGTCGGATTCGGCACCCTTCGCCATCTTCTTCAGCGCAGCCAGGATTTTGCGCTCTGCGTAGTAGACGTCCTTCAGTCCGTCGTGGAAAAGATCTTCGAGGCCCTTGGCCTTGCTTTGCGATTCCTTTTTCGTAGCCATCGTCGTCTCCGAGTGTGAGAAACGCGTGTCTGGTGGCACGCGCAGCTTTAACCAAAGTGGGTGCTGTTTGTTCCTTCGGGCCGATCGGCAATCCACGGTCCTCATAGTGCCGAACACGAAACTTTCTTAGACCACGGCAGTAACCGTCTTCGAGCGGGTGGAGGGTCCAATCGCCCGGGTCGATTGAGCGAGCTGACCGGGGATCACATAGATCCGGTTCCGTTTGATCGCCTTCACGACTTCCGATTCCAACTGTGCGCAACACTGAATCATGCTCGCCAGTTCGCTCTTGTGCTCGGCATCGGGATGCTGACAACATAGACGAGTCCGCTGTCGGGTGCGCGTCGGGAATGAATTTCGGAAGTGCGGCTATGCCGCCGGCCGATGCGCCTATCCGACAAAACGGGACACCGAGCATCCTTCCCTGCAGCGTGTTGGCGAGGCCGGATCAGTTTTGCTTCGTCGTCGCGCCATTCTCTGCAACTATGCCACGCCTGCTTTCGAGAATTCGTTCGATCACTTCGGCGTCCGCTTCGTATTCTCTCGACCGTTCCTGCAGCTTTGCCGCCATGTCAACGCGCGCCAACTCACTTTCCCGGTCGGCCATTCGCCGGGTGAATGCCGCCCGCTGCTGATGCGCGCGCAGCAAGCTCCACAATAAAAGGTCAGTCTCGGCCGACTGGGCCTCGAGCACCGCGTCCGACGTGAAGGCATGCCAGTGTGGCATCGGTAGCGAAGCATGTCGCCGTCCTCGATCTCCCACAGAGGACCGTGGCACTCCGGACAAACAAACAACGAACGTTCGCCGAGACGATCTTCATTCGACATAGCGGAGTGCTCCTGAGCTGCAACGGCCGCCTCCAGCCGGACTCCCGGTGGAATAGGAAGCGTCTCGCCGGCGGGCTCGGAGGCCAACCGGGCCAACAGGTCGCCCATTCCGACGATCGGCACGCAATGATCGATTTCGACATGGCGCTGGGCGCTCCGAACCATGTCTGGGACGGCCGCGTCTTGCGGGTCCTGGATCACTGTTACTCCCCCGACGGCCTTGATTGCCCGGAGACCCGAAGTGCCGTCGGACAAGCTGCCGGAGAGGAGGACGCCAATGACCCGAGCTCCATAGCTGCATGCGGCCGACCGGAAGAGAGGATCGATCGCCGGCCGGGCGAGATTTTCGCGAGGGCCCCGCCGGAGCAGCATGTGATCGTGGTGAAGCAGCAGATGGAAACCGGGTGAAGCCACATAGATGCGCGCCCGCTCGAACTGCTCCCCGCTCTTCGCCTTGATCGCCTTGAGAGGGCCAGCCCGACCAAGGATCTCCGGGAGATAGCTCGTCTGGCCCACGTGGAGCACCACGAAGACAGCAGCGGTAAGATCGGGCGGTAGATAAGTCGCGAGCCGCTTCAGTGCCTCGACGCCGCCGGCCGAGGCTCCGACCACGATGATGCAGCGATTTCGAGAGCTCATCCCTTCGATCTTCTCGGGCAATTCTGAAATGCGGCCCTGATCGTTCGAAGCTTGACCCGACCTGTGTCCAACATTGCTCATACACTGCAACGAATCCGAGAGTGACTGCGTTCCGTTGTCGACGTAAAGGAACAAGCCGCAACACCTTCAGTTTGACAGCGGAGACAAACGGAGCGTTTAAATTGCCCGATCCGTAGAGCAGGTTTTCGAAGACCATCTGAGGCCCCGCGCCGCAGGCGATCTCGAGGAGGATCCCAGGCGCAACCATGCTGAGGATCGTCCTCTTGACTGCCAATTCGAATCTGGTTGGCCATGATGCCGTCCGACTGTCATCCATTACCTGCGCGACCAATTGCCCGAAGGTGAGTTCAACCACGTCTCAAATAAGTTCGTTGTCCTTTTGCCCTGCTGACCTGGTCTGCCACTTCGTCAAGATTCGACGCCACCGACGGCGCTGGCAGCTTCGTCATCCAGGACAGCAAGATTGTGTTCCAATCCATTCACTACAGGTTGGAAGCTGTGGCTGGGCGAAGCGCACGCGATAATCACCGGAAGTGACGCCCAATAAGCCTCGTCCAGCAGTGGCGCAACCGGCCGGCAACTTCGTGAGGGGATACACTTGCCATCAAGTTGCCATCGTGCGTTTTGCTCAGCACTTTCCGGAGGAATGCGAGCGATTGAGGCGGCGCGCAAGCGGCCATTTCGCTGCATGTCGCGAAACGTGACCCGCCCGGTGTCTGTGCACGAAAGAAAGTCCGCGCCCTTCGGGAAAAAAGGACGCGGGCTCATCGGGAGTCATCCATGTCGCAGCTGCACGAATGAAACTTTCAGTCCGCGCCGAAGTTCCACACAGAAACAAAAAAGGCCCGCCGCGCATTTAGCCGCGCCGCTCCACGGGCCACCCAACAAAAACAAGAAGCCCGCGCCCCGAGGGAATGGGAAGGACGCGGGCTGATCGGAGAGGGGTTCATCACAAGGTCAAAGTGCTGCCCGACCCAAACGAAAGACACACTGACAAGCCCGTCCTAACGGTCGTCTCGCAAAGAAGCTCTACTCGTCCGCCCTTCTGCCATGCAATTTGCCACAATCCGAGACGCGAGCACTTCACGTCGTTTTCCAGATTGAGCCTCGACCTTTGGCCAGTCGAACATGCGGCCCAGTAGCGCCATTCGGAGGGGCGGGACGCACCGCTCCTTCAGCTTTCGGTGATCGCCAAGGCACCTGCGCCCCTGCCAACCGCCACAACCTGCCCTCGGACTATTCAGCCAAGCCTCCTCGACCGTCTCCCCGAATTCCAGGTCGGAAGAATAAAAGAGCGTCCGCAACCGGGAGCGATCACGGCTGAGTTCTGGAGGAACGAGTTCCAGAACGGCTATCCCGTCCAAGACTCCAGCCGCCTGCTTGCCACGTGGTGAGTTCGCCTTTGGACTTGGCCCGTCGTTCAGGAACAACAACGCCCAAGCCAAGTTTGGTGGTCCAGGAGGTAACGACAATGCGCATACTGAGAACATTCTTTGGATACTTGTGGCGCTCGAACAGCAAGTCGGCGCCCGACCTTGCGCCGCCCGTCGACGCAATCGTTCGGCTGCTGAAAGAAAAGCAAAAACTCGCTACAAAGAAAGGACTTGGCCGACCAGATCAGACTGCGGGCGGCTGACCGCGCAAGGCCCCGCGCAGACTGAAGACCCCGAGGGAAGCCGCTGCGGTCACCGAAATCCTGCGGTTGCGGGCGGCCTCGAGCGTGCCGGGCGCTTACCTTCTGCGCCGTGAATATCGGAGGGCGCGGAAACGCCGATGCTGCGACGCCGTGGTCGCCATCCCTCTCTCCTTTGGCACCCCAACTTCGGGCCCGGCCATGTTTTCCCTGCCCTACCTGCGCCTTGGATACGCGTGGCTCAGGTCGCAACCACGGCGCAACAATTAGGCGAGCTCACCGCCTAAACGACTCCGTCGTTTGCAACACGCCTTCCTCGCGACCGGCTGCATTGCCGGCACGAGACTCCAGGCCTTGGGAGATCACTGAAATCGGCATCGGCGCGAAGTTGCTTGCCTAAATCCGGCGGACGGCAAGTGCGACATCTGCGGAGAACGGCGGCACATCAAGCTTCAGCCAGCCATCCGAATTCGCCTGCCATTCCGCTGTTTGCCTGCCGGCCGCGGTGTCCCAGGCGATCACGCGATAGGTGCCGCGAGCCAACCCGGGCAACTCCAGGACGGCAGGAATGGGCGCAGTGCCGGCACGCAGCATGCCGTTTCGCCCGATCGTGTCGCTGCGAACCAGCCAGACCACTGCCTGGGAATCGTCGCCGCAGGCGACCGGCGCGATGTCGGGACCGGAAACCCGCATCTTGTCGCCGAGATGGACACGCCGGAACGAAACCCAATCTATCAGAGGCAGGAAGTCGGCCAGCGAACGCTGCGCCCGCCGCATTCCGGGGGTGAGCACGTGCGGGGAGCGGTTCGGCCACCGCATGCCGCCACCGGCACCCCCCGCCGCCAGGTGAGCCCATTGCAAATGGCGGAAGTATTCATCGTCGAAAGGTTCGGGGAGCGTGATCTTCTTGTCTTTGAACGAGTGGATCGGGCCGTGCTCGGAATCGAGAAAAGGGCGGCCGTCAAGAATTTCACCAAGCGCCTGTCCGACGATTCGCGCCATGCCTAGCGCCGGCGCCACCGTGTCACTGGGGTCGTCGATCGTGCCCTCCTCGTAGAGATGGAGGGAGGCGAAGTCGAGGTCGGGGTGGCGGAAGATCGGCCCGGGCAGCGGCATGTGAGGCCGCCAGCGAAGCTCAGGTCCGAAAAGCGAGACGGTCTGCGGGTGAGAGCGACCGTAAAGTGACGTTTCCAGCCGGCGCACAAAATCGCTGAGATCATGGATGAGGGCGCCGAATCCATCCGCGCTGCCCTGAGCCTGCTCGGGATGGATCTCGTTCCAGAGGTCCCATGCGAAGAAGGCTCCGCTGCCGCTCCATCTGCGAACCACGAATTCCAGCCTTGCCTTGATCGCGCGGCGCGTCTCGGCGCAGACCAGGAATCGCGACGGGTGGTCCAGCACGCCTCCGTTATTGCGGTTGTAGGGGTGGTGGCGCCAATGGAGCCACTGCCAGAACGTATCAAAGGGAGTGAGCAGGATTCTTAAGCCCTGCTTTTCGCAAAGACGAAAGAGGTCGTCCCACAATTGCACCATCGCCGGCACGAAGCGGCCCTGCGGCTTCTCGAAGTAGCGGTGGCGAACCTGGGCATATTCCAGCATCAGCCTGAGGCATGTGACGCCGCTTTCCTTCAGCCAACGGAGATGATTTTCCACGCCGGCCATATCGGCGCGCCGGAACAGACCATTGAGTTCGGGCCAGCTTACCGCATCATTCTGCCCGATCGGCGTCCATGCCTCGCCGTCCTCGGTGACGAAATAGGAACCGGCTATCTTGATCCAAGGCAGGCCCGCAGCCGATCTCGGCGCGGAGTCTTCCACTTCGCCGACCAGCGGTATCGCCAATCTAATGTCGTTCAAGGCATGCTCGAATTTCGTCCGCGGAGCAGTATAACTGCCGCGGTGGCAAAATGTTTCGCCGGGCTTGGCAGGCTTCGCCCCATTTTGCAGTAAATCGATGCCCTGTCTCGACGCAGCGGCGCCTTGCCTCAAGAGCGGCGCGGAGCTGGTGATGTCGACCGATCACCCAGAGAAGTTGCAGGCGCAGAACGCACGCTCGGTTCTGATAGCGATGTGAGAACCATCGCTGCGGACATGACGAGGGAGCGGAAGTGTCGTGCGTCGCTTCGTCGACAAGGGCAGAATTCCAGGTTGGCGGTCGTCTGCCCGACCAGACAAACTTCAGCCGAAGGGGAACCTCACGGTCCCAGGCAAGTTCGGTAAGATTGTGGGGGAGATTGCGTGTGCTTTCATTTCATCAGCTTTATAGTTGTCGTGCGTGCGATCTTCTCCTTCCTCGGATTCCATCATCCAGCCCGACAACGGATTGGCGAGGCGCGGATTCAGAGCGCCAGTCTTTCATCCTGAGGTCAACGTCTGCTCACCGACAACACCTGGACTCGGCTCCGCTCACGCTTGCTTGGTCAACAGTCTACGCTTGCACGGCATTTACCGCTCAGGGGACGACGTGATGGAGGCCCGAAGGAAATTGTGGCGGTCGAGACTGGCAATGGCCGGCCGCCCGGCGGGAGCGCCGGCGCGAGCCCTGGCCGAGGGGTTGCACGTATGAGCAGCAATCCGGCGCGTCCGCCAGGCGAGTACCGGTCCGTGTTTGCCAGCTTCTTCATGGCTGGTTTCGAGTGCTCATCGCATCGGCGCGGCGACGGAGTGCGCCTCGATTTGATCCGCGCGACTGCACACGACACGCACGCCCTCGGCGACTATCGCAGTTGTGCTGCCCTTGGACTTCGCACGATTCGCGACGGCTTGCGCTGGCACCTGATTGAAACAGCGCCAGGAGTTTTCGATTGGTCGGGTTGGATATCGATGATCGAAGCAGCTCAGGCCGCCGGTGTGCAGGTCATCTGGGATATCTTTCACTACGGCTCGCCGGATCATGTCGACCAGGGTGGCTCAGGCTTCACCGAGGCCTATGTGCGATTCGCCGCTGAGGCTGTCCGGGTTCACCGCTCAGTTGCAGGGACAGCTCCCCTGGTATGTCCCATCAATGAAATCTCATTCTTTTCATGGGCGATAGAGGTCGGCTATTTCCCGCGCGTGGGGCCTAAGAAGCGGGGATGGTTCAAGCGGCAGCTTGTGAGGGCAGCGGTTGCGGGCGTTAAAGCCATGCGGGATGCCGAACCTGATTGCAGGTTCATCTGGGCTGAACCGCTAATCCATGTCGCTCCTCGCGACCGCACTCGCGCCGAGCAGCGGCGCGCAGAAAGTGTTCGTCAGGGCCAGTTTGAAGCCTATGACATGCTGACGGGCCGTGCCGAGCCAGAACTGGGCGGCAGCGAGGACTGTATCGACGTCATCGGGCTCAACTTTTATCCCCACAATCAATGGTACTTTCAGGGGCCAACGATACCAATGGGTCACCACGAATACCGGGCACTTTCGGACATGTTGGTCGAGGTCGCTGAGCGCTACAGGAAACCTATGTTTATCGCCGAGACGGGTGCTGAAGGATCAGGCCGGCCGGCATGGCTCCACTATGTTTGCGATGAGGTCCGCGGCGCGATGAGCCTTGGTACGCCGGTCCAGGGCATATGCCTTTACCCGGTGACCGCGTATCCCGGCTGGGACAATTCGCGCCACGCGGAAGTTGGCTTGTTCTCGACGATACATGCCGACGGTTCGCGCAGTCTTCGCCAGCCGGTTGCAAATGAATTGGAGCGCCAGCGCGCATTGTTCACGGCAGGTGTTTAGTAGCCGTCGAAAAAAAGGCGCGACGTTGGCCACTTCTCGCGGCGGATCGCGGCAAGGCACGCCTTGGCTACCACTATCCGAGATCAGTATGGATGTTCGCCGCGAGCCCTGCCCGACGATTCGAGCGTCGCTCGCTGCGTTGGCAGCTGCGCCACGCCATTTGCCGGCAGGCTTTGTTGAATTCGCGCGAACGTCGCCAAGGCCTGGCCGACGACCTGATCCATGTTGTAATAGCGGTACGTCGCCAGGCGCCCGACGAACCAGACGTCGGGGCACGCGGCAGCCAGTGCTTCATAACGTTTGTATAGCGCCTCGTTTTTCGCCCGTGGCACCGGATAATAGGGATCTCCGATATCGGTTGGATATTCGTAGGTCAGGCTGGTTTTCGGGTTCTGCTGGCCGGTCAGATGCTTGTACTCGGTGATGCGGGTATAGTTTTCCGTCTGCGGATAATTGACTACCGCGACCGGTTGAGAATGCTCGCAGTCAAGCGTCACGTGCTCGAACCGCAGTGACCGATAAGGTAGACGACCAAGGCTCCAATCGAAATATTCATCGATCGGCCCGGTGTAGATCATGCGCTGAAAGGGGATCGTGTCGCGAATTTCGCGATAGTCGGTTTGCAGCATGATCTTGATCTTTGGCTTGTCCAGCATGCGCTGGAACATGCGTGTATACCCGCCAGCCGGCATATTCTGGAAGCGGTCGCCAAAGTAGCGGTCATCGCGGTTGGTCCGGGTAGGGACCCGCGCCGTCACCGACTTGCTCAACTGGGCCGGATCGACACCCCACTGCTTCCTCGTATAACCGCGAAAGAACTTTTCGTAGAGTTCCCTGCCGACGGTGCTCACAACCACGTCTTCGGCGGTGCGAACTTCTTCGACCGTTTCCCGCCGAGAAACGAAGAACTCCTCCAACTGCTCGGATGTCAATTCAAGGCCGTACAGGCGATTAATGGTGTCGAGGTTGATCGGTATCGGCAGCAGTTTTCCGTCGACCGAAGCCAGTACGCGATGTTCGTAAGGCCTCCATTCGGTGAATTGCGAGAGATAGTCGATGATCGATTGGGCGTTGGTGTGGAATATATGCGGCCCATAGCGGTGGATCAGAATTCCCGCCTCGTCGTAACAGTCATAAGCGTTGCCGCCGACGTGATTTCGCCGGTCGATGAGCAGAACGCTTTCATGCCGTTGCGATGCGATGCGTTCAGCAAGCACGCTGCCGGCGAAGCCGGCACCGACAATGAGCCACTCGAACATGGTCAGGCTCCCCGGCGCAACGGCACAATGCTCTTCATGGCATAGGCGCGCTGGATGTGGGCAGCCATTGCCTCCCACGTCCGCTCCCACGACATGTTGGCGAGGTAGGCGTCGACTTTGTTCAGCAGGAAGTCGCGCGGGCGCGATAAAACAGACCGAAGCTTGGGTTCGAGATCTTCGGCGTCGACGATATCGACCAGGCCTTCCGCACCATAGGTGCGCACGACATCCACAATCGCCGTGGACACCACCGGCAGTCCGGCCGCCAGGAACTCGGGAGTTTTGGTCGGGCTGATGTAGCGTGTCGCCTCATTGAGCGCGAAGGGCATCCAACCGGCGCTCCAGTGCCTGAGATAGCGAGGCAGATCGGCGTAGGACTTGGCACCCAGCCAATGCAAGTTAGCTGCGCGCGGCAGGCTGAGCGGGTCGATCTTGACCACCGGTCCGAGCATGACGAAATGCACGTCGGGCATTGCCGCAGCCGCCTGTGCGATCATCTCGATGTCGAGCCGCTCGTCGATCACGCCGAAGAAGCCAACTCTCGGGTGAGGTATGTCGACCTGGTCTACAGGGTCATCGCCGGGCTGTCTTGCCTTGTGAAAATGCGCCACGTCGATGCTGCTTGGGAACGGAAAAATCGACTTGTGGAGGCATCGTTTGGCCTCGTACAAGCTCTGTCCGCCCGTGAAGACGACATCCGCGCGCTGTAACAGCGCCTTTTCCATCTGCGTCAACTCTGCCGGCGCGTTCTTGAAGGCGGAGAGTTCATCCATGCAGTCATAGACGCAAACGTCGTAGCGAAGATGATCGCTGAAACGCAGCGCCATCGGCGTGTAGTACCATACGGTGAGCCGGTCGTGCGGGGCTGAGGTGAGGATCTGGTCGACGAACCTGCGCTGGATGGCGTCCGCCTTTGTTGCGGAGATGCCGGCCGGAAGAACCGGGGTTACGGTTCGGATCATCGGCGTCTCATCTTTCACCCGCATGAAGGGGTAGTGTCTTTCCTCGAAGACCGGTTCCTCAAAGTAAATTAGCTGCTGCTGTTTTGAAGCGAGCGTCAGAATGTGCTGTGGGCGTTGGTGTACGAAATTCCATCTTAGGTGAGAAAAGCAAAGTAAGATTGACGATTTTACGAGTATGTTAGGTGCTATTTGCTTTCCGCCCGCCATTTCCATACAAGTTATCCCTTCGTTATAGTGCGCTATCCACTCGAAGTAACATATGTTAATCGAGGCTCGTTCGACCTGAGGCCCGTAGGCACACATCTAACTTTCATTGAAGTAAGTTGTTCCACAGAGTTGAACTGCGTGCGTGTCCGAGCAGTGACGCCGCACTTGCGCGATTGATCCACCGATGAATGGAGCGGCCAGCCACAGATGCCCGAACCATCCTGACCACGCGGGCGCCTCGGCCACGCGTGAACTCAACAAATGTGGCGCGTTGCCACAAAACGGTTGAGAACGTTTGCTCGTTCAACAAGCGTTAATCGGGGGAGCTATAAGTTAACTGTCTGTGAATCGATTCGGCCGAGTGGCGCACGGGCCCGCGACCGCCGACGAAACACACCGTGAGCGAGCCAAGAGATGAAATTTAACTTCGAAACCAACGTCTTTCCGTTGTTTCACCCGCAGGTCGTGGATGACCTGAAGGATCCTTGTCCGGTGTTCGACGGCACGCTTTGGCATGTCTTCGGCTCAAGCGGCACCGTCACGACCGAGAGCTGGAGGATACTGCATGCCACGGCTCCGGACCTTTATGGGCCGTGGACTGAGCATGAGGCGCTCGACTTGGCGGTAACCGGATCAGGCATAGCGGCACCCGGCGTTATTCATGAATGCGGCGTCTTCCATATGTTTATCCAGACCGAATTCATGAAGTCGGGCGGACGTTGCGAACATGCGGTTTCCAATGATGGCTTCAACTGGGTGGTGCTGAATCCGGCAATATTGTCGCTGCCGGACACCGATGAGGACGGTATCTACGATCCCCATCCGGCGGTTATCGGCGGCAGGCGCTACATCGTCTATTCAGGCATGCCTAAATTCACCAGGGTGCCGCAGCCTGACGTCTATCTGGCGCGCAGCCAATCCGATTCCTGGTTCGGGCCATGGAGACGTCTCGGCAAGATATTGGATCATCTCGACGTTCCCCATCACAATGCGCGCGAGCATCCGGACTACGAATGGGGGATCGAGGGCGCCCAACTGGTCGAATTGCCTGACGGTCGCGTGCTTCTCAACGCCACCTGCTTCCTTCCCGACGGTCCGCGCGGAAGTCGTCAGCGCGTATTCTTCGCCATAGCCGAGGACGTCCAGGGTCCCTACGTCTCGATCGGCCCCGTGCTCGATCCTGGTGAGCCTGGGGAAAACGGCCATTCGACGGTGATGATCGAGGGCGGGAAACTGACCTTGTTCTACCAGAGCAGACGTGAGGCAACGAACCATCGCTGGCGTTTCGGACTGGCTAGATGCGACCTGGATCAGCAAGCGGTTTCGCGAGTGGCCTAGCAGGACGAGGTGCCATGACGAACTTCAGGGCGATTGGGGGTTCTCGTCGGCCAGCTCTTGCTCTCGCAGCTCAAGCTCCTTCTGAAGCTTCAAAGCTAGTGCGGCAAGCCTCGGCGACAGGGTTTCATCTCCGTCCAGTCCTAATCGCTTGCGTAGTCTGCGACGATTGTCTTCCGAACGGACCAGCTCTCGGAAGCCGCGTTCGCTCTCTCGAGTTGCCATGACGGTCACCTTTAGCTCTGAACGCAACTCGCCGATTGCTAAAGGGTTCCCTTAGGGGGCGGATTATTTCGCTAGACCTTCCGAGCGGTGATCGGATTACTAAGCGGGATTGAGCGGATACTGCTCGTGCTCATCGAAAGCCACCAACAGGCCCAGGGCAGCAGCGACTTCGAGGATAGCTTCGGTCAGATCGTCATTGGATGCGACCAATCCAGGTGCAGCCTGCCGAACCTGGTTCAATGCCGTTGTGACCGAGACGGTGTCGCCATAGCCGGCCCTGTTGAGGACTGCGGCAATCGCCTGATCTAGAACTGGGCCGACCCTATGGACGATGCTCATCCACCTTCCCCCCCGGGAATGCGAGAAGGTGATAGTAGCGTGTCTGGGGCGGCGATGCAACCGACGCGCGAAATGGGAATTTTCAGCTTGCTGCCACTGATCGTTTAAAGACGATGGTGACCTTCGTCCCTTTGCCGGCGCTCGAGTCGACCGCGAGCCGCGCCTTGGCGTTCTCGGTCAGCGAGTGCGCGATCAGGGCTCCAAGCTTGCCTGGCTTGGGCCACGTCTCGCCTTCCGGCAGTCCAATTCCGTCGTCAGCCACTATGACCCGGCAGCCGTCGCCATCGACGATGCTGTGCAGCGTTATCGTGCCGCCTTCGCGCCCCTGGAAAGCATGTTTTAGCGAATTGGTCAGCAATTCGTTGACCACCAGTCCAGCCGGCATGGCGACGTTGATTGACACCGGATATGTGTCCACCCTCATATCGAGGCGGATCCCCTCGACTGCATGCGAGCTCATCACCGCGGCGCGATCTGGCTGAGATAGACGCCAAGATCGACCTCTTCCTTCTGCTCGTCGGCCGTCAGCGTCTGGTAGAGGATCGCCAGGGCGTCGACGCGACCGGCGAGCCGTTCAAACCGTCTCCGGTCGGCCTCAGTCGCATTGCGGCTTTCAAGCCGTATCAGGGCGGTGATCATCTGCAGGTTATTCTTCACCCGGTGCTGCAGTTCGCGCAGCAGCGTGTCTTTCTCGCTGACACGCTCCTCCACCGAGGGCTGATCCGCCGCTTCGCCATGGGCGGATACGTCGACCAGCGCCACCAACCGGAAGCAGATCTTGCCGTTGTCGTCCTCGATGACATTGGAATAAACGTCGACGATCGGCAGCTTGTCCTCGTTGTGCTCCAGCCTGTAGGTGCCGACCAAATCGGTCTCCCGGACCACGGCCTCGGCCAACGGGCGGTCCTTCTGCTGATAGAGGCCTGTGCCCGAAAGGGCCGACCAGTTTTCTCGAGTTAGCCTAGCGACCGTCAGGCCTGACAGTTTCTCGAACTCCGGATTGGCGTAGACTACACGCTCCTCAGCGGCCAGATCCGCAACGGCTATGGCGATCGGCACCTGGTCAAGGAATTTCTTAAACTGTTCGCTTTCCAGTGCGGTTGCGAGTTCAGGTGTGTCAAGCAACTGCTCGACCGCATCGGCCTTCTCTGAAGTGGATGTCATTTGCGCGCCTGTTCTGGGCGTACAATATCAATAATGCAGTGCGCCCGCCATCGCCAAAGCTGGAGCTGCATCGAACGGTGTCAGGCATCTGACCATAAGACGTGCCTCGCGCAACGGCCGTGGGTAGAACGACATCTTCCGATCGGCGGCTCCGGCATGCTGACGGCGGGCCAGTGGCTCCGCGAAACCCACCGCGCAGCCGCTCCGGTCCGCCGAGTGAATCGGGGTCCTACGGCTCGGATCAGCCAGAGATTGCTGCCCAGCTATTCGAAGGAATAGGTGAAACCTCCTTCGGAGGCTCCAACCGTCACCTTCGTCATCTTCTCGCCCTCGAGCGACCGGTTCAGCACGCCACGGCTCAACTCCGGCAGAAGCGTGTTAGTCAAAATGGCGTCGATCATTCGCCCGCCGGATTCGATCTCGGTGCAGCGGGCTTTGACCAGATCCATGACACCGTCACCGATCACCAACTCGGCATCGTTGCTCGAGCGCAGGCGGCGGGCGATCTTGGCGAACTGATGGCGGGTGATCGCTTCGATCATCATGTCCGAGAGCGGGTAATAAGGGATGGTCACCACCCGGCCAAGAAAGGCCGCTGGGAAAACCTTCAGCAGCGGGGCGCGCAATGCTGTGTCGAGATCGTCGAGCCCCGCCCGCACGGTGCCGCTGCTGGTCCGGTCCATGATGACTTCGGAGCCAACGTTCGAGGTGAGCAGGATCAGCGTATTCTTGAAATCGATCCGGCGGCCTTCACTGTCGTCCATCATTCCCTTGTCGAAGACCTGGAAGAAGATTTCGTGCACATCCGGATGCGCCTTCTCGACCTCGTCAAGCAGGATCACCGAATAGGGCTTGCGCCGGACCGCCTCGGTGAGGATGCCGCCCTTGCCGTAGCCGACATATCCGGGTGGCGCGCCCTTCAAGGTTGAGACCGTATGCGCCTCCTGGAACTCGGACATGTTGATCGAAATGAGGTTCTGCTCGCCGCCATAGAGCGTCTCGGCCAGGGCCAGCGCGGTTTCGGTCTTGCCGACGCCCGAGGGACCGCAGAGCAAAAACACCCCCACCGGCTTTTCGGGCGCGCCGAGCCCGGCGCGGCTGGTCTGCACGCGCTTGGCAATCATTTCCATGGCGTGATCCTGACCGACCACGCGCTCGGACAGCGTGACGGCGAGCCGCAGCGCCTTTTCGGTCTGGCTCGACAGCATCCGGCCAGTCGGGATGCCGGTCCAGTCCTGCACCACCGCCGCCACGGCGTTGCGGTCGACAGACGGCAGGATCAGCGGCGTCTCGCCCTGCGCTTCTGCGAGTTCGGCCATGAGCTCGCGCAGCCGCGCGAGATCGGCAGCCGGGTCGGGTGGAGAAGGACCGGCAGCGGCCGTTGCTTCCGTATCGGTTTCGGGCGCATCGGGTTCGGGCGCTTTGATCTCAGATACTTCGGCATCTGCGGTTTCGGCCACCGCCCCCGAAGGCTCCACGGCGTCGAGCGGCACACCCTCGCCGCGCAGCCTGGCGCGCAGTTCGAGTATCTCGCCAACCAGCGCCTTTTCCCGATCCCAGCGTTGCTGCGCGGCAGCAAGCGTGAGTTCGGTCTCGGCAAGCCCGGTTTCGACCCGAGCCTGCCGGTCGGCCACGTCGATGCCGATCGCTGCCTCGCGGCCGATGATGGCGCGCTCGACCTCCAGCGCCTGGCGGCGGCGCATGATGTCCTCGACCTCGGCCGGGGTGGCATGCTGCGAAATGGCGACACGGGCGCAGGCGGTGTCGAGAAGGCTCACCGCCTTGTCGGGCAGTTGCCGCGCCGGGATGTAGCGGTGGGAGAGGCTGACCGCCGCCTCGATCGCCTCATCGAGTATCTGCACCTTGTGATGCTGCTCAAGAACACCGGCGACACCACGCAGCATGAGAACGGCGACCGCTTCCGACGGCTCATCTATCTTGACGACCTGGAAGCGACGGGTAAGCGCCGGGTCCTTCTCGATGTGCTGCTTGTATTCGGCCCAGGTCGTTGCTGCAATGGTGCGAAGCTCACCGCGCGCCAGCGCCGGCTTCAGCAGATTGGCCGCATCACCGGTTCCTGCCGCGCCGCCGGCGCCGATCAAGGTGTGCGCTTCGTCGATGAAGAGGATGACCGGCGTTTCCGAGGATTGCACCTCGTCAATGACCGCCTTCAGCCGTTTTTCGAATTCGCCCTTTACGCTGGCGCCCGCCTGCATCAGGCCGACATCGAGCATGCGCACGCTGACGCCCTGCAGCGTCGGCGGCACGTCGCCCTCGGCAATGCGCAAGGCAAAGCCCTCGACGACCGCGGTTTTGCCGACCCCCGCCTCGCCGGTCAGGATCGGGTTGTTTTGCCGGCGCCGCATCAGGATATCGACGATCTGCCTGATCTCGGGATCGCGGCCGACGACCGGATCGATCTTGCCGTCGCGGGCGCGCTGGGTCAGGTCGGTGGCATATTTGGCCAGCGCCGAATCCGCGCCCGGAGCCCGCCGCGGTGTTTCGGCGGCGGCAACCGCAGTCGAGGCGCCGGCTTCGAGCGAACCCTCCATGACGTCCGCGAACCGCGCAATAACGGCCTGCGCATCGATCTTGTCGAATTCGCCGCTGATCTTCGACAGCAGGCCTTCCAGCACCGGCGTCTTCAGGCAGGCGAGCAGAATATGCGCACTGCGCACTTCCTCGACGCTGAATTCCAGTCCCGCCAGGCCCCAGGCCTCCTGGATGGCGTGAAAGATATGATCGGAAAATTCCTCGATCGAAGTGGCGCCGTAAGGCAGCTTGTCGACGGCGCGGGTCATATCGGCCGTGAGCCGGCTCGCATCCACCCCGGCGTCTGCCAGTATCAGCTGCACATCCGATCGCTCTGAAAGCACCAGCTGCTCGATGAAGTGAACGAGCTCGACATAAGGATTGCCGCGCAGCTTGGCGGTGTCGGCCGCAGCCTTGAAGGCGCGCAAACAGATGGGGTTGAGCTTGCCGACCAGTTCCTTGCGTTTAAAGCTCTGCGACGACCGGCGCTGTTCCATCGAACTTGCCCCTCCAATCTGCCAGCCAACAAACTGCCACATAAGCAGCGACTTGACAAAGAGCGTTTATGAGCGGGGCGTCCGGGTGTGCGATTCAGTCGATTTCTTCCGTCCCGGCAGGCGCCGGCGCCATCGGCTGCAACGCCATCGAACGCCGCGCCTGTTGGCGATGCGTTCACCGACAGGGTTCGACAAATCCGCCAGCACTTTTGAGCCCAGCGCGCCGGTTGCAGGCTCGTATTAAGATTGAGCATCAACTAAATTGTGGTAAAGTGTCGCAGCGTGGTAACGTTGGGTCAGGCACGGCCCACGAGCCGCGCGCTGGGGGATGGTGTGCTTGATCTCGCACTCTGGCTGAATCCGCTGGACGGTGAAAATCCGTCAGGGGAGGATTTGCGCAACGATCCAGCCTTTCATGAGCTGGAGCGTCTCACCGAGCCGCAGGTCAAGGTCGTCCATGGCGGCCACAACCAGCCCTCGTCGCAAAGCACCATTCCGGTCGACTGGCCTGCCGTCCTCGACAAGGCGGAGGAATTGCGTGCGCATGGCCGGGATCTGCGCCTGCTCGTCATTGTCACGCGCGCGCTGGCCAATGAGCAGCGGCTCGCCGGGCTCGCACATGGCCTGACCCTTGTTGCGCGGAGCTTCGATCAGCATTGGGAGACCATGCACCCGGCCCTGCGGCCCAGTGCTTCACCACGCGAAGCCGCCTTGCGTCGCATCAACGCCCTGCTCGACCTCCAGAACGGCCAGGACGGGCTGCTGGCGGACTTGCGGCGAATGATTTTCTTCGCGCCGCGCCCTATGGGACCGATCAGCGGACGCGATCTGGAACAAGCCGCACTCGACGAGCGGGTCATGCTTCTGGAAGCGGCTTCGGGACTGAATGCGGCGGAAAAGGCAACGCTGGCCAGCGCGCACGGTCAACTGCTGAACCGGGTTCATAGCGGGTGCAAGGCGCAGGCCGATCAAGCCAATGCGGAGATGATGTCGCTCATTGCCGATGCTCATGCGGCGATCACGGCTCTTGATGCGGTCGAGACGGCTCTCAACGGCCGTCTGCAGGGCGGTGGCGCCGCTGTTCCGGAATTGAAACGGTTTCTGCAGCGTTTGCTGTCGACCCTCGAACGGAATTCGGCAATCGAGACCGCGACGAACGGCGCGGCCGAGCCAGCCCCCACGACTGCAGATCCGGAAATGCCTGCTCGAAACGGTCAAATGCCTGCTCAAAAGGGTCATGGAGCCGATACTATGGCAAGTATGGCGAGTTACGCGGAACCGGGCACGGGGCTGCCGGAGCGGATTTCCTCGCGCGACGACGTCGTGAAATGCCTCGACCTCGTCGTCGCCTTTTATGACCGCACCGAACCGTCGAGCCCGATCCCGCACCTGGCCCGCCGGGTGCGCCGGATGGTGCATATGGATTTCGTTGAACTGATGGAAGATCTCGCCCCGTCGGGGCTGAAGGAATTCCGGCTGCTTGCCGGCGTTCCCGATGCCAAGAAGACGGCCCAGAAGGATGAAAGGTAACGAGCCATGGCAGCTGAAAGCAAAGCGAAAGTCATCGAACGGAACCGCGCTCCGCGCGTGCAGATCGCCTATGACGTGGAAACCTATGGCAGCCCGACGACGATCGAATTGCCGTTCGTCATGGGAGTGATGGCCGATCTTTCCGGCGCTTCACAGACCAAGGAAGCGATGAAGTCGGTGCTGGACCGCTCCTTTGTCGAGACCGACGCGAACCGCTTCCCGCGTTTCATGGAGGCGCTTGGGCCGCGCGTCAAAGCCCGCGTGAAGAATACGCTGCCCCAGGCGGAGGGCGCCGAGCGGGACGAAGAGCTGGCACTCGATCTTACCTTCACCAAGATGGGCGACTTCGCCCCGGACAAGATTGCCGAGCAAGTCCCGCAACTGGCCGAGATCCTCAAGATGCGTCGCCAGCTCGAAGAACTGCTCGGCTTCATGGATGGCCGCGTCGACGCCGAAAAGCGCATAGCGCAGCTTTTGAACAACGAGCCGCTTCTTGGCAAAATCGCCAGCCAGGCATTGTCGGACGAAGACAAGGTTGAGGTGTAGTCATGGCCGAACAGCAAAAGACCGCAGCCGTCGCCGCCGAGGCGGAGACCATCGATCTCGGAGAATTCAGCGGGCTCCTGGAAAAGGATTTCAAGGTCAAGAAGGACGACAGCGAGAAGCTGCAGCAACTCGTTCGCAATCTCGCGCTGGCGGCACAGTCGCGATCCGACACCACGACCATCTCGTCCAACGCGATCAAGTCGATCAAGTCGCTGATCGCGGGCATCGACAAGATGCTGTCGGAGCAGGTCAACGAGATCCTGCACGCGCCGGAAGTGCGCGAAATGGAAGGCACATGGCGCGGCCTTTGGTATCTCATCAACAACACCGAGACGGATCAGAAGCTGAAGATCCGGGTGATGAACATTTCCAAGGAGCAGCTCGCCGACACGCTTGAAGACTATGAAGGCCAGATGTGGGACCAGAGCCCGATCTTCAAGAAGGTCTATACGGACGAGTATTCGATGCTGGGCGGCGAGCCGATCGGCTGCCTGATCGGCGCCTACGAATTCTCCAACCACCCGCGTGACGTCGGCCTGTTGCGCAACATCTCGGGCGTCTGCGCCTCGGCGCACACGCCGTTCATCGCGGCGGCCTCGCCGCGCCTGTTCCGCATGGACAGCTGGCAGGAACTGCCGAACCCGCAGGATCTGCAGCAGATCGTCTCCAACGCCGCCTACGCCTCGTGGCAATCGCTGCGCGAGAGCGAGGATGCGCGCTATATCGGCCTCACGATGCCCCGTGTCCTGGCACGGCTTCCCTACGGCACGGATACCGTTCCGGTGAAGGGTTTCACCTTCGAGGAAGAGGTCCAGGGCGACCACAACAAATATGTCTGGATGAACGCCGCCTTCCCGATGGGCGTGAACATAAACCGCAGCCACAAGCTCTATGGCTGGGGCACGCAGATCCGCGGCGTCGAGAATGGCGGCACGGTCATCAACCTGCCGGTGCACTCCTTTCCCACCGACGACGGATCGGTGGCGATGAAATGTCCGACGGAAGTCGCCATCGACGACCGGCGCGAGGCGGAACTGGCCAAGCTCGGCCTGATGCCCATCCTGCACCGCAAGAACACGGATCTGGCGGCTTTCATCGGCGCGCATTCGCTGCAGGACGACGAGACCCGCGCCGGCCGGCTGGTCGATCCCGACGCGCAGTCGAACGAGCGGCTGAGCGCCAACCTGCCCTATCTCTTCCCGGTTTCCCGGTTTGCGCATTACCTCAAGGCTATCGCGCGCGACAAGATAGGGTCGTTCAAGGAGCGGTCGGACATGCAGATCTGGTTGACCGAGTGGATCAACCGATACGTGCTGGCCAACCCGGCCTTTGCCGACGACAAGGCGCGCGCCAAGCGCCCGCTTGCCGCCGCAGAAGTCCAGGTGGACAGCGTCGAGGGGCGGCCGGGCTACTACAACGCCCGCTTCTATCTGCGCCCGCATTACCAGTTGGAGGGCATCAACGCCTCGCTTCGGCTGGTGTCGGAACTTCCGTCCGTAAAGGCTTGATTTGCAGCAACATAATCCTGTTTTGTTTTGAAAACGCTGGAGGAAGACAATGCCCGTGAAAATTGATGGTTTTCTAAAAGTTCCGGATATCAAAGGGCCAAGCGTTCGAGACGGCCATGAGGACGAGATCGAAGTCCACGGGGTCGATTACAAGATAATCGCGCCATACGATCCGAATTCGCTCTCACGCCGCGGTCGCGTGTCGCTGGGGATGATCAAGTTCACCAAGCATTATGACAAGTCCTCGCCCTATCTGAAAAAGGCGCTATTCGACAACAAGGCGCTGGACGAAGTGGTGTTCTCCGCCCGCCGGACCATCGATGGCGAGACCAGCGACTATCTGGTCGTCACCCTGACCGACGCCTCGATCATGGAATACGACATGTCGCAGGCCGAGGACGAGGAAGACCTGATCGAGGAGGAGGTCAGCTTCGCCTACAAGAAGATCAAGTTCGTCTATGACAAGGATGACGAAATCGAAATGGATGTCTATGTCGGCAAGTGAGGCGCGGCGGCCCGGCGCCGACAAGCTGCAGGTTACCGGCAGTTCGCGGGCGAAACGCGAGGCGGTCCAGCCCTCTCTTTGGGACCGCCTCGTCAACGACCTGCCGGGCGTCACCTCCGAGATCGACGGGCTGCGCCAGACCTTGCAGGACGAGCTGGGCGCTGACCGGCTGGACACGCTGCTTGCCGGCAGCGCGCGGCTTATCGACGCCGACGCGGAGCTGACGTCCGATCAGAAGCGGCGTCTGCACCGCCTGGGCTTTCAGACCCAACACCGCGCCGAGATCGAAAGCCGTGGCGTGGTCGTATCGGCCCGCGTCCTCAGGGAGGCGGTGCGGCGCGACATCGAGGCCTTGTTCAACACCGAGCGCTTCGAAGCTGTCCCGCTTCTTTCCGATTTCGAAAACGAACAGGTTGTGGACAATCCGCCATCGCTGGCCGATTTTCCCGAAGTGCGCCGAAGCGTGGTCAACTACGGCGTGCCGTCGTTTTCGGGCCGTTCGTCGCGCGACTTTGATCGCGAGGCGCTGGCGCGCGAGATCCGCTCGGTTCTTGCCACGTTCGAGCCGCGTCTCAAGGAAAGCGCAACCAAGGTAGCGGTGACCCTTGGTGACAAAAGTGCGGGCCTGAAGATCGAGATAGACGCTGTGCTGATCATGACGCCGACGCCGGAACGCATGCGCCTGCGCACGACAGTCAACCTCGACAACGGTTTGGCGCGGACCGAATTCAGGGAAAGCTGAGATGGATCGGGTCTTCGTAGAATATTACGAGGAGGAACTGACCCATATCCGCGGCCTAGCGGCGGAATTTGCCGACATGCATCCGGCGGTGGCACGCAATCTATCTCTCGATACCGTCCCCTGCCCGGATCCGTATGTCGAGCGGCTGCTTGACGGCGTCGCTTTCCTTGCAGCGCGCACCCGGTTGAAAGTCGACGCCGAGCGTTCGCGGTTTTCACGCAGCGTGCTGGATGTGCTTTATCCCGATCTGGTCACCCCGGCGCCGGCAACGGCGATGGCAGTGCTGAAACCCGGCCAGCAGGTCCAGTCGATGATTGCCGGCCATGTCATCAAGCGGAACACGCGGCTGGTGTCCAGCCTGCAACCCGGCCTGTCGACGCGCTGCACATTCACCACCGCGCAGGAAATCACGCTGTGGCCGATAACCATCATTTCGGTCAGCTATTTCCAGGATCGCAGCGGGTTGGCGGCGGCCGGCATAACACCGATCGGCGGCGTAGCCGGCGAGGCGGCGCTGCGCATCACGCTGGGTCGAACCGGAAAAGGCAAGCTCGGCGAATTGGCGCTCGACCGGCTTGATTTCTATTTTGCCGGGCGCACCAAGGCGCCATTGCTGTTCGACGCGATTTTCGGCGCCTGCTCGGCGGTTGGCGCCCGCGCCGAGGGCAAGGCCAATCCGCTATCGCGGTTGCCGGATCCCGAAATGGTCGGCATCAGCGACGACGAGGCGTTGATGCCTCGTACCCGGCCGACATTCGAAGGCTACCGCCTGCTGCGTGAATATTTCATGATGCCCGAGCGCTTTCACTACGTGCGGGTTTCAGGACTGCAACCGGTCGTGCGCCGATGCGAGGCCGGGGTCGAGATCATCTTCATGTTCCGGCGCCCGGTGCCCGAGCTTGCCGATGTGACGCCGGCGGATTTCGAACTTTTCGCGACGCCGATCATCAACCTGTTCGAGCGTGACTGCAACGTCATCGAACTTGATCCGCGCAGAACGCGGCAGGTGCTGCATGCCGACCGCACGCGGGCGCGCGACTTCGAAATCTATCGGGTGACCCGCGTCGAGGACGCCGATGCCGAGGGTCCTGACGCCGAAATTCCAGAACTCTTCAGCCTGGGGCAAAACCGCAGCAATGGCTGGGTCTATTCCACCGAACGGCGCCCTCGCCGGGCCACCGAAGATGAACGGCGCGACGGACTGACGCGGACTTCTTACACCGGAGACGACGTTTTCCTTTCGGTTTCACGGCCGGCCGGAAGCCCGGCGAACCGGCCGCTGAAGCGTCTCGACATCATGGCGCTTTGCACCAACCGCGATCTGCCGATCCTCGACGACAACCCTACCCTGACGCTGGAGACGGGCGATCCGGTCGAAACGGTCCGACTTACCGGTGCTTTGCGCCCGCCGCAGCCGGCTATCCCGGCGGCGCTGCCCGCCGGTGCCGAAGGCGAATCCCGAGCCGACAATCTCGCATGGCGGCTTGTGGCGCAGCTGGCCCTCAACTTTCTCAGCCTCGCCAAGGAAGGCCGCGGTGTCGATCCGCTGCATGCGCTGCTCGATCTTTACGCCGACCGGGGAGATCCGAGCCTGGCTCGCAACGTGCACTCGATCGTTCGCATCGACTCGCGCTCCGTCATCGAACGGCTGCAGATCGATGGGCCGATGTGCTTCGGACGGGGCACGGAAGTGACATTGCATGTGGACCAATCGGTCCTGGCCGGGCAAAGCACATTGCTGCTTTCGGCCTTGCTTGCACGGCTGTTTGCCCGTCACGCCGGAATAAATGGCTTTGTGCGGACCCGCACGCGGCTGCTGCAGAAGCAGGAGGATGTGCCATGGCCGATGACGCCCGGCAATCGCTACCTGATCTAGGCAAGCTCGACCCGGGCCGGGCCGAAGCGCTGGATGATACGTTCGACTTTTTCGAACTGTTGCGCCGGCTCGAACAACGCGGCGGGCTGTTCGGCTATTCCGGCCGCGCGGATCGCGAGCCGGCAAGGCTCGGACAGCATGTGCGTCTCAGCTTTTCCGCCAAGGACGTGGTTGAATTCCGCGAAGCGAAGGACAAGACGCCGGGGACGGACGGGACACCGGCCCGGGTCACCGTTGCAAATCTCGGGCTGATGGGACCGGAAGGCCCGATGCCGCTTCATTTGACACGCTGGGTGCTCGATCGTCTGTCGCAGCGCTGGTTCACCGGCGCTGATGCACACCAGACCGTCGACACGACGTTCGTGGATTTCGTCAATATTCTCCAACACCGGATGATCGCCCTGTACTATCGGGCCTGGGCGGACGCGCATCCGGCGGTACAGGTCGAACGTGCGGTCGGCGGCCGGGTCAGGGCCATGCTTGAAGCCATGGCGGGAACCGGACTTCCCGGCACCCAAAATTCCGATCTCGACGCCGTAAAACTTCGCCAGGCTGCGTCGCTCGCCAGCCAGGTCGACGGCCCGGAGCGGCTGACGCTGTTCCTGGCGGAAGCGTTCAAGGTGCCGGTCGCGATCAAGGAGTTCGTCGCCACCTGGATGACCATACCGGCGGCGCTGCAGACCCGGCTTACCCAGGCTTACGCAGTGCTGGGCCGCGGAGCGACGATCGGCCCGCGCGTTTTCAACCGCCAAAGCAGGATCGAGCTGCGCGTCGGCCCACTCGGCTATGAGGAGTTCAAGACGTTCCTGCCGGGCGGCCAACGTCTGAAGCTGTTCAAGCAGGCGGTTCGCGACATGGTCGGGGAATCGCTCGACGTCGATCTGCGGATCGTGCTGGCGCGCGAAGCTGTGCCGCCGCCGCGTATCGGAGCGGTACAGCTCGGCCGAACCACCTGGCTTGCGCGGCCCGCCGAAAGGGGCGATGCTGACGATATGCGGCTGCGGACGATCGTCGGATGGCGGCCGGAAATGGCGGAGGTCGCGGCATGAGTCTGCTGCTGACGCTGGAGCACGGGCCACGCGCCCAGGCGGTACGGCAGACCCGGCTGGACGAGGGTGAACTGGTGATCGGCCGTAGCGCGGACGCGGACTGGCAGATCGACGATCCCGACATGTTCGTTTCACGCGCCCATTGCAGGATCACCGGCGGGCCGGATGGATATTTCGTCACCGACACCTCAAGCAGCGGATTGTTCATAAACGGGGCCGACAGCCCGCTCGGCACCGGCACGTCGGCCCGTCTTCAGAACGGCATGCGGCTGAGGCTGGGCGACTACATCGTTTGCGTCGATCTGCAGGCGCCGGTCGCTCACGCACCAGCGGCCAGCCAAACGTTCGCAGAGCGGTCACCGCCGGCATCGCGAGCGCCGGTAAGCATCGGCCGCGATGACTTCTTTTCAGCCACGGTCGAAGAAGAGCCGCGCCGACCGCGTCCCGCCGATCTGCCGAACCCGTTCGAGCAACCCGTTCCAGGAGCGTTCGAGCGCGCCAACCAGCGCAGTTCGCCTGCCTTCGACGACCCGTTCAGCCTCGACCCGGTAGCGACGCCGGCGCCGAACGGCGCCGGCTATTCCGAACCTCGTGGTGCGCCGGACGCCGCAGACCCATTCAGCTTCGATCCGGCGCCTTCCGGTGCAAGCGAGCCCGTCCCAGCCCAGCCCGTTTCAAGAAAGTCATCCGAATTCGATGACGGTTTCGGTTTCGGGCCGGCCGCGTCGCCCGATTTGAGAAACGGCGCCGGCTCGACCGGTCAACGCAAACATAGCGCCCCAGAGCCGCAGCCGGCCAATCCCTGGGATTTGCCTGGCCCCGCGGCAGCTATCCCTGCTCCGCCACGGGCTGGCGTTGCCGCCAGGCCCGCCCCCTCCCCGGCGCAACCGGCGAACATGGCCCTTCGCAGCGCGTTCTTGCGAGGCATGGGCATTGAGGAAGCCGATTTTCCCGGACGCGACAGCGTCGCGGAAATGGAAAAATTCGGTCGCGAGTATCGGCTGATGATGGAAGGCCTGATGCAGCTGCTGCGCAAGCGGGCCGAGGAAAAGGGCAACGCTCGCGTCGCCCAGACGGTGGTTGGGGCCTCTGAAGTCAATCCGCTAAAATTTCTGCCGACGGTCGACGACGCCATCGTGACCCTCATCGCCGAGCGCAGCCCCGGATTTCTGGCCGGTGAAGCGGCAATCGCCGACGCGGTCCGCGATCTCGCGCAACATCATGTGCGCGCCTGGCGAGGCGTGCAGTCCGCCTTGCGGCGAATGATCGACCGTTTTGACCCGGCCGAGATCGAGAAAGAGCTCAAATCGAGTTCCGCGATCGCCACCGTGCTTTCGGGCGGGCGCCGCGCAAAACTGTGGGAGCTTTACCAGAAACGCCATCGTGACATCGCCCAGAGTGCGGAATCGAGCTTTTTGGGCGAAATCGGCGCTGATTTTCGGGATGCATATGAGGAGGAGTGAAACATGATCGATCGCCGCGAACTTATCGTTGCCCTGGGCGCAACCGGGCTGCTTGCTGCTTGCCAGAGCGGTCCGCCGAAACCATCCGCGGTGACCGTCAACCTGACCGGCGCGGCCGGCATGAACCCGGGACCAGGCGGCGGCGACCGGCCGGTGACAGTCCTGGTGATGCGGCTGCGTAGCACCGGTAAATTCAATTCGGCCGATTATTTCGCGCTGCAGGGAGATGCCGGCTCCGCACTCTCAGGCGATCTCATCGGATCCGACCAGATCTCCGTCGGGCCTGGAAAGACCGCATCCAAAACCATCACGGTCGAGCCGGACGCGGCTGCCCTGGGCTTCGTTGCCCTCGTTCGCGAGCCCGGCGGCCGGACCTGGCGTACAACCAAGTCGGTGTCGTCGGGATCAACAGTTACCGTCAACGTCACGCTTGGCAGCGGCGGCATTTCCGCCTAGCGGCCAAGGCAAGGGGTGCTCGATGCAGGAAGTAGCGGCATGAGCGATGCAAACAGGGTGCTGTGGTCCGAGGGCCTGTTTCTCCGGACCCAGCATTTTCAGCAGCAGGATCGCTTTTTCGAGGCGACCGTGCGCGGCGCGTTGCAGGCCGGGCAGCTGCATACGTTCGGCTTTCAGCAGCTGACGCTGGACCAGGCGATGCTCGATGCCGGCCAGGTCTCGATCCTGTCGGCACGGGGCATCTTTCCGGATGGAACCCCCTTCTCCATCCCGGACCTGATGGACGCGCCACGACCGTTGCCGGTCACCGCCGATACCGGCGCCGGACCGGTGCTGGTCGCCCTGCCGCTCGAGCCTGCCGGCGGTGTCGGCTTCGATCCGGCGCACGCCGCATCGACAGGCGCGCGCTATCATGGGCGGATCGTTTCGGTGCGTGACGCCGTCCAGGGCGGTTCGGATCCTGAAGAAATCGAAATCGCCCGCCCGCAGGCGCTGCTGATTGCACCGGGAAAATCGGTTGGCGGCTACACCGCGTTGCCGATAGCCGATATCAAAGGGGTTCGAGCCGACGGCGGCGTCTCGCTGGACGAGACGTTCCTGCCGCCGACACTGGTTACCGGAGCGGTGGCCTGGTACCGGCAGCTGCTTCTGGAAGTTGTCACCGGCCTCGACCAGATCGCCGAGGCGCATGGCAAAATGGTCATGGGCGGGCCAGGGCGCAGCGTCGAAGACCTGCTGATGCTCAATCTCGCCAATGCGGCGCGTCCGCGACTGGCGCACATGCTGGCGCAGGATGTTTTCCATCCGGCCGAGCTTTACCTGGAGCTTGCCGGTCTTGCCGGTTCAATGGCGACCTATGGCTCGAGCGCGCGACGGCTAAGCGAGTTGCCCGCCTACGATCACATGGCGCCCGGCCCCGCCTATTCGGCGCTGGCCGACGCCCTGCGCTCGCTCATCCTGAGCCTGCGCTACATCGAGCCTAAATCACGCGCACTGCCGGTCATGCGGCATTCGACCAATGTCTGGAAAATCCGCATCGACAACCCGAAGCTGCTGGTGGCCAGCCGGATCGTCATCCGGGTCGGCTCCGAGCTGTCGGAAGATGCGTTGCGCAAGATTTTCGTCAACCAGGCGACAGTCGGTTCGGCCGATCAGTTCGAGGGCCTGTGGAAATCCCGTCTGCCCGGAATTCCACTGAAACCGCTGCATTCGCAGCCGCGCGAAATCCCTTACGACGGCGATCGGCTGTGCCTTGAGCTCGATCAGAAAAGCGAGCACTGGGCCTCGCTGCTCGATGCCCCCGGCTTCGTCATTGGCGTGTCGGGCGTGCTGCCGAGCGAGCCGCAGGTCGACTGCTATTCGGTAAACAGGTGAGATGATGAGCCGCGATGATCCTTTCGGACTGTCGGAGGATCGCGAACGCACGCGCATACGACTGACCGGCGCGCCGATGCCGCGACCGATGACGCCACTGTTGTCGGGCGTGCCAATCAAACGCTCGCGCACCCATCCGAACACGCTCGTCAACGCATTCGCGCCGCTGCTCGAGTTCGCGCCCGAGCTTGAAAGCGCGCTGGCGCCGGAAAACCCGGAAGCGTTGCGCACCCGGTTGCTCGATGAGCTGGTTCGGGCGCGTGACGCGGCAATGGCGGCGGGGTCCTCTCTCGAGCGCGCCGACCAGGCAGCCTGGGTGGTGGCGGCATTGCTCGATGATCTGGCGCTGAACACGCCATGGGGCGGGGCCAGCGCATGGCCGCGCCAGCCGCTTGTGGTGATGCTGCGAGGCGATGTCGATGCCGGCACGCAGTTCTTCACGCGTCTCGACGAACTGGAGCGGCATCCGAACCGGGATCGCGAATTGCTCGAACTGCAATATCACTGCCTGGCGCTCGGCTTCCGCGGCAAATATCGTGTGCCAGGCCGGTCGGGCGACCGCTCGCTCAATGCGGTTCGCGTTGCTGCGGCGCGCTTTCTGCGCGATGCCGATGCCGACGGCGCGCCGCTGTCGCCGAACTGGAAAGGCGTGATCGCATCCGACGAGCCGCAGCGCTTCATCGTGCCGATCTGGGTGATGGGGCTCGGCGCGGCGGTTCTCGCCACTGCAATCTATCTCGGGCTGTCGATGGGACTGAGCAGTCAGGCGGTCGAACTTTCGACGCTGGTTCGTGCTTTGCCGCCGCCGGCCCGCGGCGAGATCAGCCGGACATCGCCACAGGTCGACGCGCCGCCGCCGGAGGCAGTGGATTTCGCGCTGGTGCCGGAGTTTCAGGCCGGAGCGCCGGACAACCTCAGGGCCGCGCTCAGCGGCACCGAGAGCGTTTCGCTGGCCAGGCTGATCATTCAGGCCTCCAACCCCGAACTGTTCCAGTCGTCGCGGCCGACACTGACGGAAGGCTTCGAACCGCTGATCGGGTCAATCGCCAAAGTGATCCTCGCCAATCAGGAACTGATCGGAAACATCACCGTGGTCGGCCATACCGACAGTATTCCTTTGCAACGGTCCAATCCGCTTTCCACCAACCAGCGGCTGTCGGAAGCGCGCGCAGCAACCATTACCGAGATGCTGGTCCAGAACGGCGTGCCGCAGGACCGCATTCGTTTCGAAGGACGTGCAGCTACCGATCCAGTGGCCGACGACAGCACCCGCGCGGGACGGGCCTTGAACCGCCGCGTCGAGGTGCTGGTCGAAAAGAGGCTGTGAGATGTTCATCCTGCGCTTCCTCTGGGCGGTTCTGACATCGCGCTGGCTGTGGACGCTGATCGGCATCGCGCTGCTTTCCCTGGTTATCTGGGTGTTCGGCCCGATCGTCAGGGTCGGTGCTTACGAACCCTTCGCCTCGGAAAATGTCCGCATCGTCATCATTGCGCTGCTGGTCATTTTTTGGCTGATCTGGCTGATCGTCGCGCAGCGCCGGGCGATCCGGGCCAACCGCATGTTCGTCGCCGAAATCGCTGCGCCCGTGGTGGAAAAACCGCTGAGCCCCGGCGAAGAGAACGTCGCCGCCGTCGGCGCCAAGTTCGCCGAGGTTATGGTCGAACTGAAGCGCCGCAAGCTCGGCGGACGCAAGTTCCTGCGCGAGATGCCCTGGTATGTGATCGTCGGGCCGCCGGCCACCGGCAAGACCACGGCCTTGCGCCAGTCCGGCCTGAACTTTCCGATCGACCTCACCGACGACCTGCAGGGGGTTGGCGGCACGCGCAACTGCGACTGGTTTTTCTCCGAGCACGCGGTTCTGATCGACACGGCGGGCCGCTACGTGCAGCAGGAGAGCCAGCCCGACGTCGATGCGGCGGAATGGCTGGGCTTCCTCGACCTGTTGAAAAAACATCGCGGCCGCCGGGCGCTGAACGGCGTGATCGTCGCGCTTTCGATCGATGTGCTTTCAGAGGGCGACGAAGCCATCAAGGCGCATGGCCGCAAGATCCGTCGTCGCCTGGCCGAGCTCAACGACCGGCTCGAAATCCGCCTTCCAGTCTATCTGATGCTGACCAAGGCCGATCTGATCAAGGGTTTCGAGGCTTTCTTCGGCGGCCTGTCGACGGCCTCGCGCGAGCAGGTCTGGGGCACGACCTTCGCGCTGGATGCGCGTGTCGACGCAAAGACCATTGAACGGGAAATCGCCACCCTTGCGACGCAACTCGAGCGGCGGCTGGTGCCGCGCCTGGAGGACGAGGACAAACTCGCCGCCCGCGCCGAGATTTTCAGGTTTCCCGCCCAGCTCACAAGCCTGTCCGAGCCGATCCAGGTGCTGGTCGAGGCGATGTTCGGCGAAAGCCGCTACGAGGAAGCCGCCTGGCTGCGCGGCCTCTATCTGACGTCGGCGACCCAGGAAGGGGCGCCCATCGACCGGCTGACTGCGGCGCTGTCGTCATCCTTCGGTCTTCCGCCGCGGCGGGCAATGCCGGCGCCGCGTGTTGAAAAACGCAGCTTTTTCCTGAAGAACCTGCTGACCGAGGTCATTTTCAGGGAAGCCGGCCTGGGGACGTTCGATCCGCTGGCGCAGCGCCGCCGCGCCTGGATCTGGCGTGGCGCCGCGGCCGCCTGTGCCGCCGCCGCCCTGTTGGCCGGTGCGATGTTCACCTGGTCCTACTATGACAACCGCAATGCGATCGCAGCGCAGGCGGGCCAGTTCGAAGCGCTGCAGGCGCCGCTGACCGCGGCAGCCGCGAGCCCGGCATCGGTGGAGCAGCCCGCCATCGACAGCGCGCTCTATGCGATGGCCGAGGTCGCAAACGCCCGGACCGCGCCGCCGAGCAGTGCACAGGATCTGCTGGGGCCGTCGGCATCGGCGGAGCTGCTGCGGGCGCAGGCCGACACTTACGAGCACGCTTTGCGCAATGTCCTCGAGCCGCACATGGTCGCTCTGCTCGAGGCGACGATGTGGCGGCAGATCCGCGATCCGGATTTCATGCTGGGGGCGCTAAAAACCTATCGCATGATGACCGGCCTATCGCAGATGGACACCGATTACGTCCAGAGCTGGTGGGTCAACGACTTGCCGGAATTCGCACCTGCGGCGCCGTTTCCGACCGCCGACGCGGAAGAGCACCAGCTTGCCGCGATCCGCCGCATGACGGTCGACGACAGCTACATATCAGCGGATCAGGCGCTGGTTGCCGAGGCGCTGAAAACGGTTTGCACGATTTCGCTGCCGGCGCGTGCCTACAGGCAGTTGCTGGCCGACCCGGCGGTGGCCGGCCTCAAGGAATGGATCCCGGCGAATTTCGCCGGTCCCAACGGCGCCAAGGTCTTTGCACGGCGTTCCGACAAAACGCTGCGCGTCGGCATTTCGGGCGCGTTCACCTATTCCGGCTTCCACGATGCCATTCTCGAACGGGTCGAGGACGTCGCCGCCCAGGCCGCGCTGGATCGGGCGGTCTTTGCCGGAGGCTGTTCGGAAAATTCCGAAACCTCGGTCTCGGCGCTGTCCGAGGATATCCTGAAACTCTATTACGAAGACTACATCGCGCAATGGGACAGCATCCTGCGCGATATAAGGCTCGCGCCATTGGCCGACCTGAATGTCGCCAGCGAGAACCTCAAGGACCTTTCGAGCGCCGACTCCGCGCTAAAACGCCTGCTTACGGCGGTGGTTCAGGAGACCGAGCTGACCCGATCCGATGAAGCGCCGGCCGCCGACAACAAGGCGGCAGCCAAGGGCACATCGAAACTTCTCGGCAAGCTGGGGAAGCTGGGAAAGATCGTAAAGACAGGGGCAAAACTGCTGCCGCGCGCAGGCTCCGCCAACGAGGTGGATCTTACCGGCACTCTGGTGGCCGAGCATTTCAAGCCGCTCAAGGGGGCGATCGCCGAGGTCGACGGCCAACCGCCGGCACTCGATGCCGCGGTGGTGGCGCTGACCGCACTTTCGAACGTGCTGCAGACGGTCACGGCCAATCCCGACCCGCAGGACGCCATCAAGAAACAGGGTGGGCTGGCCGAACTGACGGGAGCGGTCGCGAGGCAAGCGCAGATCCTGCCCGATCCGGTCGACGACTGGCTCGGCGGCATTGCCGGCGACACCAGCGGCCTGACACAGAAGGCGGTCACCTCGGAGCTCAACGCCATCTGGCGCGCCGACATCCTGCCGTTCTGCCAGGCGGCGCTGAACGACCGCTATCCGTTCAGCCCCGAAAGCGCGGTCGACGTCAATGTCCGCGATTTCGCCCGCCTGTTCGGGCCGGCCGGGATGATCGACACCTTCATCAACGACCATTTGATCAGCTATGTCGACACCGCCAGCCAGCCATGGAAATGGCGCGCCGATTTTGGCCTCGATGCGGCGGCTCTGGCGGCGTTCGAACAGGCCAGGCGGATTCGCGACGATCTGTTTCCAGGCGGTACCGGCCCGGTGATGAGTTTTACGCTGCAGCCGAAGGACCTATCGCCCAACGTCACGCGCGTGACGCTCAATCTCGATGGCCAGAACCTCGTCTATTACAACAACGCGACGCGGCCGCAACCGATGACCTGGCCCGGCAAGGACGGCACCGGCGTCATCTCGCTCGCCTTCCAGCCGATCGACGGCTCGCCCGAAGTCATGTTGAACGAAACCGGCAGCTGGGCGTGGCTGAGGCTGCTGCGCAGCGGCCGCTTCACCGGCACCTCGCTGTCCGACGTCTACAGCCTGCGGCTGGGCACGCAAGGCATGTACGCCGATTTCGAGCTCAAGGCGGCAAGCGTCGAAAATCCCTATAATTTGCAAATGTTCAAGAAATTCTCATGTCCGCCGCAGATATGATCCTGCCCGGCTTCTACGGCAAGATGCCTGCCACCGGCGATTTCGTCTCGCGGCGGCTGCCGGGGGATTTTGTGCGCATCTGGGACCGCTGGCTGGCGCAGCACATCGTGCCGCTGATGGGTTCGGAATCTTGGCCGCGCAGCACCGCCCTGCGCTTCCTGGCCGGTCCGGCCGCGTTCGGGCCATCGGCAGGCATCATTCTGCAGAGCGCCGACAGGGTCGGCCGACAATTCCCTTTGAGCGTCGTCGCGCAGCTTCCTGAGGCGCCCGTTCGGCTGGCCGACGCCGATGCGTGGTTTGCCCGGATTGAAGAAGCGGCCATCGCGGCCCAGCGCGGCGAGCTGACGCCGGACGAACTGGATGCCGCTTTGAGCGTGCTGCCGGTGCCGCCGGTTGAGCCGGGCGAAGAGGTCATCAGCGATATGGTGATGTGGACCGACCGTTCCGATATTTTCGATATTGATCCGCTGTCGCCGCAAGCAACGCTGGAGCAGATTTTTGTGGCAAGCTGGGAGACCAGTTGATGCAGATCTGGAACCAGATGGGGTATCCGCATCAATTCACCATGGGCATGGACAAGGCCGGGCATGAGTGGTTCGTCATGGTGGTGAAGGGCACTTTCGACTTTCCGGACAAACCCGGCGGACTGGTGCAAAAATCGGTCGAGCAGGTTCCGCTGGTGATGGCAGACTCGCACACCGGCGCGCCTGGCTATTCGGCCACGCTGTGGGAGACCGACTTCGCATTCCGCAAGCCGCGCTGTGACGTAGTTGCCAATGGCTGCGCCTATGCGCCTGGCGGCCGCCCGGCCGAGCGTGTACCCGTCGGCATCAAGGTGGGCAATTGGTCGAAACTCTTCGAGGTCGTCGGCCACCGCGAGTGGCGCGCCATCGGGCCGGTGTTCACTTCCACCCCGCCGCAGCCGTTCCTGAAACTGCCCATCTCCTATGATGTTGCCTGGGGTGGCGTCGACAGGCTGGACCCGGAGGACAAGCTCCCCGCCAGCTATAAATACAATCCAGTTGGAACCGGCTGGTCGCGAACCAGGAACCAGCGCCTCATTCCCGGCCTGCGTCTACCGAACACGCAAGCTGTCGATGAAGAAGTTCGCTCGCCCTTCGGTGAATACAAGCCGATGAGCTTCGGCCCGATGGGCCGCGGCTGGCCGGGCCGCATCGAATATGGCGGCACCTATGACGACAACTGGACGAAGAACATCTTTCCGTTTCTGCCGCCGGACTTCGACGAGCGCTATTTCCAGATGGCGCCGCCTGACCAGCAGATCGACCCGCCGAGAGGTGGCGAGGACGTGGTGCTAATCAATTTGACGCCGGAAGGGCGGGTTAGCTTTCGGCTGCCTTCAACGGCGCTGCCCATGACGTTGTTCAAGGGAAGGGAGAAGGCCTACGAAGGAGATGTCTTCCCCGACACTGTTCTTCTTGACCCCGAGATGCATCGCTTCTCGCTGGTCTGGCGCGTCTCGCAGCGTATCCATCGGACCATCCTCGATTTCAGCGAGTGCTGGGTCGGCCCCCCGACACAAGCCATGCTGCGAGCCCGCGCTACCGGGCGCACCTACATCCGCGGCAACGGCCAAGCGCCAGACGAGGAGGAAGCATGACCACACCGATCGACATCGTTTCGATTGGCATGGTGACCGCCGTCGGTCTTGACGCGCCTTCAGCTTGCGCGGCCATGCGTGCCCGCCTCGACGGCTTCCAGGAAACGCGCTTCGTGGGGTCTCCTGCAGGATGGCTGACGGGCGCGCCTGTACCGCTGCCGCGCAACTGGATCGGTGCGAAGCGTATCGCCCATCTCGCCGGCGGCGCGATCTCAGAAGCGTTCGAAACCGTCCCGCAGGCGCGAGAACAAACGGCTCTCATCCTCTGCCTGTCGGAGGAGGATCGGCCTGGCCGCCCAGTAAGGGACAACTCCGCCCTGCTCCGCCGGATCAGCGAGATCGTTGAAATCAAGCCCCATCTGCGTTCCCGCATCGTGGCTCACGGTCGTCCTTCCGGACATATCGCATTCGACCAGGCTCGCAGATTGATTGCATCTGGCGAAGCCCCGTACGTGATGATTGCCGGTGTGGACAGCTATCTGACAGGGCCAACAATTTCGCACTACCTCAGCAAGGGCCGCTTGCTGACAGCCGACAACTCTAACGGCTTCATTCCCGGCGAAGCTGCGGCCGCAGTTCTCTGCACGCGATCGGAACGCGGCGTGTTGAGGCTTTTCGGACTTGGTCTCTCGCGCGAGGAAGCGTCGATCTACAACAAGCAGGATCTGCCATTGCAGGCGGACGGCATGACCGCGGCCTATAGTGCGGCGTTCCGCGAAACGGGCATCGAGATGACCCGGCTCGGCTACCGCATCGCTGACCTGATCGGCGAGCAGTACTGGTTCAAGCAGACCGCACTTGCCTCGATCCGCCTTCTCCGCGGCCGTCATGAATTTCAGGATCTGTGGTCTCCTGCCGAGTCCCTGGGCAATATCGGCGCTGCCGCCGTTCCGACCATGGTTGGCATGGCTTGGACCGCCGCCGCCAAAGGTTACGCCGCTGGCAACCCTGTGCTCATCGAGGCCTCATCCGATACAGGTGCCTGTGGCGCCGCTGTGTTCGCTGCCAGGAGAAAAGCATGACAGTCTTTGCCAATGGCCTTGAGGTCGCCTGTAAGGCACAGGCGAACCAAGTCATCGCTGCTTTCCCGTACGTTTGCTTTACACCGCCTCAAACTCCGGCGACTCCGCCCGGCGTCCCGGTTCCCTACCCGACATTTGGGATGGACAGTGACACGGATAACGGCACCGGAACAGTCAAGATTGGCGGGAAGACAGTCACTCAGAAGAACAAGTCATACTATACCAAGTGCACAGGCAACGAGGCCGGTTGCGCCCCCAAGAAGAACATTATCACCTCGGTGAACCGGGGCAAGGAATACGCCCACGCCTGGTCGGGCAACGTCAAGATGGACGCAGAGCCGATCAGCCGTTTCTCCGACATTTCGTCGAACGATCATGCTTCCCCCACCGCTGGCGGACCTCCGATGCCGAAGGTCGCTTCAGCCACGGCTGGGACCTTCAAATGCTCCGACCTCGAGATCAAGCCGTACAAGGACCTCGAATGCCCGGACGGCTACGAAAAGGAACATACGGTTGAGGTACAGTTCTTCACCGCCGAGGGGGTTCGCGACCTGACGCTGGATTGTTGCAAGGACTATGACGACAAGGAAGCGCCCTGTATTTGCATGAAGGCAAAATGGCTCGCCGGCGAGGGAGCGAAGGCCAAGGCGGCGGGCGTGCCCACCAAAAAGATAATCGGCAAGAAGCGCAAAACCCCGCACAACCTCAAGTCGGCGGATGCACGCAACTGGATCAGCGACAATCCGGCAGGCAAGCTCGGCGATTTTTCCGACACCTGCGTGAACAGCACGGTAAAGAACCTGGACGATCCAAAAATTCCACCAGCGGTACAGTCCGCTGCCACCGAATGCCTGAAGACCGCGAACATGGAATACATGAAGAAGAGCATGAACAAGTCCGAAAAGGAGGTGAAGGACAAGAAGGCTTGCCACGGGAGTTGCCCGAAAGCGAAGGATCAGGCCCGTCTCGTGCAAGTTGCAAAAAAACGCCTGAGAAAAGCAGCGGGAGGGGAGCCCGTCGTCGTGACGGCAGCGGATGTGGCCCCCTCGAAAGTATCCTGTTAGCCGAACAGACGAGGTGAAACCTCAACGGCCGCAGCAATATCTCTCAAGAGGATGAAGCGGATGAATATGGACAAGGAAGACCTCGAGGGTTTCGCAACCGATCCGGACACCGATATCGAGTGTCTGCAGGTCGCGCCTATGGGTGGTGCAAAGGTGGCGATCCTGTTCCTGCTCAGCGATGCGGATTATGCCACCACGGTATCAGTGATATTCATTGTCGACAATTTCGACCCCAAGACAGCGCGCGGCATCCTGGTGACCACCGAATGGCTGATGGCACTCTCGGCTGCACCATCGGGCGAACTGTTCGCGCTGGAAGCCACCACTTGGATTTGGCGCCACGCCGGCACTGATTGGACACGGGACAAGGTCAGCCAGAAAAGCCTCAGGCAAGTCTGGGCCGAGGATTCCGGTGGACCGATTGCGGTTGGCACTGACGGCGTGGCCTACCGGTTGGTCAGGTCGCAATGGCAACCTACCGCTCCGCTTGGATCTACCGAGTATTTGGACGTTCACGGGCACCCCAAGCATGGCATTTACGCCTGCGGTGAGATGGGCACCATTCACCAGTTGGTAGGTACAGGCTGGCAGCCGCTGGAAGTACATCGACACGATCGGTTGCGCGGCATCGACGTGGCGCCTGACGGCAAGATACGGGTCGCGGGTGATGAAGGTGTCTGTCTCCGGATCATGAATGAGGAAGTGACCGAGATCGCCGCCACCACTGAGATGACATATCTCGCGGTGCGCACTTTCAAGGGCAGGGCCTACTGGGGCGACGAGGCCGGCGTCAATGTCGAGACTGCCGACGCGCTCCAGAATTTCGAGGATACAGGCATCGCGTCGGATCTCCGCACCGACGGGGAATTCCTTTACGTTGCCGGCATCGACACAGCTTGGCGCTTCGATAGCCACAGATGGAAGAGACTCACGCTCGTCTATGACCATGGCCTTCGGCTTGTTTGATATATCAGGTTGGCCGAGCGGGTCACCATTCCCTCCAACGACAAGCAGGGCCGATGCAACTGTTCGCTAATGCCCGTTTTTGTTCGCTAATGCCCGTTTTCCGACAGATATGCCCGTACCCTAGCCAGTTCGAGTTCGGCAATCCGTTTCGGCGCGCCGTTCACCAACATGCGCAACACGAACATTTCCCCGGCTTCCGGGTACTCCGCATAAAGCGCTCCCGCGATCTCACGTCCCACTTCGCCGGCGATACGAAGGCCATCAAGATGAGCGTCCAGCCGCTCCACGAGACGCGCAAGGCGCTCTTCGTCCATATCGGGATTCTCGTCGGGATGCAGCAGATGGTGATCGTAGACGGTCCATAGAAATGCCGCCATTTCCGCATGCTGTCGAACAATCTCGCGCAGAATAACCTTCGGCATCAGTTCAGGTTCACCGATCCCCCACGAATCCGGTTCGTGGCACTGGCATGGCTTGTAACGTAGGTGCCGCGGATGGTTATGCGGCCGTCCTTCTCCATGATGATCGTCGCCTTACCGCAGCGAAGCTCGATCCGCTCGTCGCCCGTGATCCGTACTCGCTCGCCGTCGCGGATGATTTGCGGTTTAGAAGCAGGGCGTGCCGGCTCGACGATCCGTCCAACGATGAGCGGCCGGGCCGGATCGCCATCCTGAAACAACAGCGCCACCTCAGAGCCAATCATGTCCGAAGATAGCTCCGCAAGGCTGCGCGCCGAAACCGCTGTTTCCCGAGGATTCCCCGGAAAGACAACCAGCGGGCCGTCCTCGCCGAAACCCAGGAATATCCCGATCACAACGCCTTCTATTCGTTCTGCAATCCGTGTCATCGCCGGCCCTCAGTTCTGCTTTATTTCCGACCCCTTCATCGTGATGTCACTCGAGGCCTTTATGTTGATCTTGCCCGATCCCTTGATACTGATGTCCTTGCCCTCGATTGTAATCGTTCCATCCTTTTTCATCAAAATGCTCGCAGAGCCGCACTTCAGTGCAATAGCGTCGCCGGCCTCGATCAGGAACGTCTTGCCGACATTGATCTTTCCGTCCTCGCCGATCTGAACCATGCTCGCTTTGGCGATCCGCAGCTCGTAGGCGCCCCCGACCTTGGTTCCGTCGTCGGTGGCGATTTCAGTACGCCTTCCCTTGCCGATCTTCGACTTCTGGTCGCCGGCGATGTTAAAGGTCTGGCCGCCGCCGATCGTCACGTCCTGATTTGAAGCGATGTTCCAGCTGTCGTCGGCACCGATCTGATGGCTCTGTGCCGCACCCACGCTGACCGATCTCGTTGCCCCTATCGTGTTCGCTTGAGGGCCGCCCACGGTTCGGGTCTCGGATGCTCCGACTGAATCGACCCGAGCCGCGCCAACGGTCACCGTCTGAACGAGGGCCACCGTCTGCGTGTGATTGGCGCCGATGGTTTCAGTGGAGTTTGAGCCGATGCCGATCGTCTCGTTCGACCCCACCGTCAGCGACCTGTTCACCCCCACCGTCTCGGTGTCGTTGTTGCCGATATCCGTGGTCTGGTCGACGCCGACCTTGACCGTCTTGTTGTTGCCGACGTCCTCGTCGAGGTTGTGGCCGACGGAGTGCTTGGCGTCGTGGTCGATGCGGTCGGACTGGTCGTGCTGCACCAGCTTGGTGCGGTCGTTCTTGATCAGAAGGTTGTGGTCCTTCTGCGCCTGGAAATTGACCAGTTCGGAGCCGGCCTTGTCCTCGAACATCAGCTCGTTGTAGCCACCGCCACCTTTCGACGAGTCAGACTTCCAGCCGGATTGCGTGGCGTTGCCCGGAAGTCCGTAGGGCGGCATTTGGGAGGCGTTGTAGACGCGGCCGGTGATGATCGGCAGATCCGGATCGCCCTCGATGAAATCGACGATCACCTCCTGGCCGATGCGCGGGATCTGGATGAAACCCCAGCCGCTGCCGGCCCAGGTCTGCGAAACCCGCACGAAACAAGAACTGTTCTGGTCCTTCTTGCCGAGACGATCCCAGTGGAACTGGACCTTCACCCGGGCATATTTGTCGGTAAAAATTTCCTCACCGGACGGACCGACCACCGTCGCCGTCTGCGGACCGCGCATGATCGGCCGGGTCGTGACCCGCGGCGGGCGATAGGCCAAGGCGGTCGGCGCCACGCCGAGGATCACCTTGAAGTTCTCGCTTTCGACGTCGGCAAGGGCTCTGTAGCCCGGATCGAACAGCCTGTATTCGGCGCTGACCACCAGATATTCCTGGTTCTGGTCTTCCCTTGGGAAGCCGTCCAGCTTGAACGTGCAGCCGGAATACAGGCCGCGCACGGTGCCGACTGCAGCGATGCGCTGGTGCACGGCCTGGATTTCCTCGCGCCGTATCGCGGCCAGGCTGTCGCCGCGACCGACGTCGAGATGCGCACCGGGCTGGCGGTAATTCTCGCCCGCGGCCAGCTTGTGACCGAACGGCTGGGCGGATTTGGCCATCAGGTCGGCGCCCGGCTTCTCGAAATCATAGTCGGTATGGACATAGGCGCCCGGCCGCACCGAGCTGCCCGGAATCCATTCGGTGATGTATTCGACATCGCGCCGGGAGCCCTGCCCTTCAAAGTGATAGGGCACCTTTTCATAGCCCGGCGCCGGCTTGAGCTTGCTCATGGCATCGGCCAGCACAAGCGTGTGCTTGCCCTCGTCGTGCTCGAAGAAATACAGGATGCCTTCGTGCTCGAGCAGCCGCTGCACGAAATCGAGATCGGTCTCGTCATACTGGACGCAGTACTCGCGCGGCGGATAAGACCCTTGCAGGCGCTTCTCGAATTTTGCCGTGCTGTATTTCGAGAAAACCTCCTCGACGATTTCGATGACGCTCATGTTCTGGAAAATACGGCAGTCAGTGGTATTGCCGAGAAACCAGAGCCATGGCCTGATGATGGCTTCGTAGTAAGCCAGACGGTCCTCGATCCGGGTCAGCCGAAACTCGGAGACAAGGCCGCTGAACCAGCGTTTCGGGTCGGATTCACCTTCGATCGAAACCGCGCCGCCCAGCATCTTCAGCGGATCGATATCGGGGCTGCTGCTGACGAACCCGACCGTATAAGTCAAACAACGACTGATCTCATCGCGCCCGACAAGATGCGTGAAGGTCAACAGCTCAGCGCCAACCGGCGTCTGCACAACCGTGGCACGTTCGTTCGGCATGGGTCGTGCCCCCTCCCGCCGCTCGTTTCTGCCTGAGCCTAGCACATGTCTTGCACCGACCAAAGGGGACCCTTGGCGGCTGCAGCCTGGTCGCCTGTGGAATCATCGACTTGAACGCTTCTGTGCCGCCGCGCTCAGAAATTGCTGGTATAATGGGGTGTCCTGGGCGAGTTTCCCGACAGGATCGACGGCGATTTTGAATGTTCATCAGGCTGCAGATCAACAATGTCGTCTCCCTGCCCGCCGGTATGTCGACCGGCTACTCCGCTCGTGATCGCAGCTTTGAAATCGGCCGCGAGGCCTGTGACTGGACCTTGCCCGATCCCGACAAGTTCATCTCCGCCAGACACTGCGAAGTGCGTTACCAGGCAGGCGCGTTCTGGCTGCACGACATCTCGCGCAACGGCACATTCATCAACGGCTCGACGCAGCGCATGGCCGGCCCTCACCGGCTCGGTCAAGGCGACCGGTTGCTGATCGGCCGCTATGTCGTCCTGGTTTCGATCGATGACGAGCGCGCCGCGACAAGTGATCCTCGAAGCAGCCACGGTTCGACGCAGCGACAAATGCCTGTCGCAACCGGCCGGCCGCAGAATTTCGGAGACCAGGCTTTCTTCGAGCCGGTGGAGCAACGGCCCGGGCAGAGAGCACCGGTGGCTTCGCCGCCCGCGCCTCTCGCTACGACCAGAGACGAGGTGCTGCGGGACATCGCGATCGCAGCCGGCATCGCGCCGGAACTGCTTCAATCGCGTGATCCGCATGAAGTGGGCGCCGAAATCGGCGCGGTGCTGCGGACGGTTGTCGAGGAACTGGCCCAGCTGCTGAAGGCTCGTGCGGCTGCGAAAATACTGGCCAAGAGCACGCACCGGACGATGATCAGCGCTGCCGACAACAATCCCCTGAAGTTCGTCCCGGGAACCGACGACATCCTCGAAATCATGTTTGCGCGGCGCAGATCCGGCTACCTTGATGCCAGGCACAGTGTCGAAGACGCGTTCCGCGATCTCAAGACCCACGAATTTGCCACCTATGCAGCCATGCAAGCTGCGCTCTCCCGGCTGCTTGACGATTTGTCGCCTGAGGCGATCAGCAAAAAACTCCCGCCGACGTCGTTCACATCGAAGAAGGGCCTGGCCTGGGACGCCTTCGTCGCCAAATGGCGGACCATGGAGGAAGCACACGAAAACGGCATGCTGGACATATTCCTGGCCTATTTCAGCGAAGCCTACGCCAAAGCCGACAAGCAAAAGTAGACCGGAAACCTGGCAGGTGCCCCGAAAATCGGATCGGTTGCTGCGCTTAGCTTCGGCTGCGGAGCGGATCACGTACCAGGTGGAAAGTACTCGTTCCTCGACACAGTAGTTTTGACAGGTCGAGCCGATCGTCAGCGAACGTCAATGATTCCCGTCGGTGGCAAATCTCAGTGGCAGATCGCAAACATTGGAGATTAGCCGAAACACCCCTCCACTTCGTCATCCCAGGGCAAGCAAGGAGCGAAGCGACGCGCGCAGACCCTGGGATGACGAAGGTGTGGTGGCCTGCGGCTAATCGCAGACGTTGGAGATTCGTGCAGCTGGACCGTCGACAATCCCTTTCAGGCTCGCTCTCAACCAAGTCCTCTGTGCAGAGGACTAGGGCGTCCTTGGCGAGCCCAAAGATACGGCGCTGTCGTTGGCGAAGAAAAATCCTTTCGCAGCGCTGCATCTGGTTCCAATCGACCGTTTCTAAGCTTACGATCATTTTCGACAGTTCGCCAGCGGGTAAGGCTGATTGACCTGGGGGTCTGCGGCACATGTCATGTTACGGCGGGTTAGAAAGATATAGTCGATCTTCCTCCAGACACTGCCCTCGTCAGCAGCGCCTGCAGTTCCTGCGCCTGCAGTCCCTGCGCCCGGCCGGGGACCGTCTTGCCCTGATGTGGCGCACACGCGGCACCCCCGCGTGGACGGACGTTTGGCGATGAGCTCGAAGGACGATCCTTTCGGCCCAGCGGGCAAGACCGTTATTCGCGCACCGCGCCGGGCTGAGAAATCAGCGCCCGATCCCCAGGAGGCCGTTCCCGACGGCGGGCGCCCCGGTCCCTCGCCGGTCAAGGATTCAACGGTTTTCGATCCCGGTGTCGGTCGGCATGCACCGCCGGGCTGGACCTCCGGAACCGTGATTTATCAGGGCGCAGACCCCGGCGCAGCGGCGACAGCCGGCTCAGTTGCGGCGGCGCCGGGCATTCAGCAGGACATCCTGCTGCATGCCACGGACAGCGTCAGATATTGCGCAGCAAATCAGATCCTCGCCGCGGCCGCGCCTTTGCTGATGCTGTTTGGCCAGCTCAGGCTTATGGCTGTCGAAAGACAGGCGGAGCAGCTGGCGGAACATGTCGCCGAGGCGATCGAAAAATTCGACCGGTCAATGGAGAAAGCCGGTGTTCCCGAAGAAGATGCACGGATCGCAAAATTTGCTCTCTGCGAAACCGCTGACGACCTCATCGGCAACCTGCCTTGGCCCAAGACAGACGCCTGGGCGCAGCACAGCATGCTGTCACAGTTCTTCCGCGTCGTGCCCACCGGCTCAGGCTTCTACCAAGCGCTGAACAAGATACTGGCGGCGCCGGAGGCACACTACGATTTGCTTGAACTGATGCATGCCTGCCTGTCGCTGGGGTTCGAAGGCCAGTATCGAGGCCTTGCGCGCGAGGACAACAATCTCGAACGCGTTCGACGCGACGTCTACGAGACGCTTCGTTACTTCAGGCCGCGCTCCGACGACGACATCTCGCCCCACTGGCAAAGCCTGGCGGTGTCCAGCCCACAGTCGTCGGCCCGGTTGCCGCTCTGGGTAATTGCGGCGGCTGCGTCGGCGCTGCTGACGGCGGCATTCTTCGCATTGCGGGTCTTCATCACCAACGAGGGCGATGCCCTTGCCGGCAGGCTGCTGGCGCTCGATCCGTCGACGCCGATCGCCATCGAACGCGCCAGCGTGGTGCCGTCGGCTGCGCCGGTGAAAGTCGCTCCGCCTGTCGCCCCTACCCGTTCCCAGATCGATCGCATTCATGCCGCACTGGCCAAGACTATCGCGCGCGGCGGGCTGAGCGTCGGCACGCAGGGCAGGTTCATCATCGTGGAGATCAACAATGTCCTGCTGTTCCCGTCCGGCAGGGCCGAGATAAAACCGGAGTTTGGACCAATCGCCGCGGAGATCGCCGCAGCACTCGAACCGGAGCCTGGACCGATCATGATCGTCGGCCACACAGACAATGTGAAGCCGCGGAAATCGAGCGAGTTCAAATCCAACTTCGACCTTTCCATCGCCCGGGCGAAGGCCGTCGCAGCTGTCATGGCGCCACGGTTCAGCAAGCCTTCCCGGATCACCGTCGACGGCAAGGGTGAAGACGAACCGATCGCCGACAATGCGACGCCGGAAGGCCGCGCCCAGAATCGCCGTGTCGACTTGATGATCCCCAAGGAGGAAACACTGTGAGCACGGCCATCTGGAAGCGCCCATGACGCGCTGGCTGCTGCGGATATTCAGCGCGATCGCGTTGGCCGGTTTCGCGGCAGCCGTCTGGTTCGCCGGACCATTGATCCGCTTTGCCGACACGCGTCCGCTGGCGCCCCTCTGGCTGCGCGTGACGATCATCGGCGTGATCGTTGCGATCGCGACGCTGTTTTACGGAGTGCGTTTCTGGCAAAAGCGAAAGGCGCAAAAGGCGCTCGAGACGATAGTCGCCCGCAATGACGACAGGGACGACGACTCGCAGGTGCTCGAGACTCGGATGAATGAAGCCATCGCTGCGCTCAAGCGGTCGAGCGGCAAGCGCAATTTCCTCTACGAGGTTCCCTGGTACGTCGTCATCGGCCCGCCTGGTGCGGGCAAGACAACGGCATTGGTCAATTCCGGCCTGAATTTTCCGCTTGCCGGTTCGGGCGACGCCCAGCCGGTGGCCGGCGTTGGCGGCACACGATCCTGCGACTGGTGGTTCACCGACCAGGCGGTGCTGATCGACACCGCCGGGCGCTACACCACGCAGGATTCCAATGCGCAGAGCGACAAGAAGAGCTGGCTCGCCTTCTTGTCGCTGCTCAAGGGATACCGCACCCGGCAACCGATAAACGGGGTTATCCTGGCCATCAGCCTTGCCGATCTCATCAGCCTCGATGATCGGCAGCTTGACGCCCATGTCGTCGAAATACGCAGCCGTCTGCGCGAAATTCACGAAACACTGAAAATCCAGTTCCCGGTGTACCTGCTCTTCACCAAGGCCGACCTTGTCTCCGGTTTCATGGATTGTTTTGGCGGTTTCGACGAGCAGCGCCGCCGCAAAGTGTGGGGCGCGACATTCCAGACCGCCGATCGCAGCAGGAACATGGCCGGTGAGGCACCGGCCGAATTCGACGCATTGGCAAAGCGCCTGGCGGAGGAGATGGCCGACCGCCTGCAGGAAGAGGCCGATCCGGTCGCGCGCATAGCCATCTTTGGCTTTCCAGCTCAATTCGACGCGCTGAAAAGCCGTATTGCCGGTTTCGTCGCCAGCATCTTCGATCCGGCCCGCAGCCAGGTGAATGTAAGCCTGCGTGGTTTCTATTTTTCGTCAGGCACGCAGGAGGGCACGCCGATCGACCAGGTGCTGGGCGCCATCGGTCGCAGTTTCGGCAGCGCTTCTCGCGCCCATCTTTCCGGCACCGGCAAAAGCTTCTTCCTGCATGATCTGCTGACCGGCGTCATTTTCGCGGAATCCGGCTGGGTTTCATACGACAAATCGGCTGAAAGGCGTGCAGCGATCGCCAGGTACGGCGGCCTTGGCGCAATAGCATTGATGGCTGCCGCGGCTCTGGGCACCTTGGCCCTGAGCTTTTCAGCCAACAGGTCGCTGATCGCTTCCACCACGCAAGCTGCAGGCCAGTATCGCGAGACGGCAGACCCGCTCCTCAAAAGCACCACGGTCGCCGATGTCGATCTCGAAAACGTCATCGGCCCGCTCGACCAGTTGCGTGAGCTGCCGGCCGGGTTCGACACCGGTGCCTTGCCGACCCCGATCCAGGAGACGTTCGGCCTCAGTCAGCGGCAAAGACTTCTTTCGGCATCAAAGACAGCTTACCGGCAGGCGCTGGAGCGCATGTTCCGCTCGCGCCTGCTGCTTCAGGCCGAACGGACGATCAAGGCCAGGATGGCTGATCCCACCGCGCTCTACGAACCGCTGAAGATCTACATGATGCTTGGCGGCAAGGCGCCCAAGGTCGACGACGAGCTGATCGTGTCCTGGATGAGGCAGGACTGGGAGCAGAACCGGTATCCGGGTGAAAACAACCGCGAGGGACGGGCGCAACTCGAAAAGCATCTGCGGGCCATGCTTGCACTGGACGACGCCTATGATCCGGTTTTCGAACTCAACCAGCCACTTGTCGAAGCCGCCCAACGCTCGCTCGGACGCATGAGCCTTGCCGATCGTGCCTCTGCCTTGGTCAAGTCGGCGGTATACGCCGCGGCGCTGGACGATTTTTCCGTCTCCGTCAAAGGCGGCCCGGAAGCGCAGCTGTTGTTCGAGCGTGTCGATGGCGGCGATCTGTCAGGCCTTCGCGTTGCCGGTATCTACACCTATGGCGGCTTCAACACCTTCTATCTCGGACAACTCTCGCGCATTGCGCAGATGCTTTTCGATGACCAGTGGGTTCTCGGCGGCGGCGCCGAGCAAGGCGGCATCGACCAGGAATTGCCAAAACTCGGTCCCGAACTTGTCGAGCGCTATGGCAGGGAGTTCGCCGCGGCGTGGAACGGCGTTCTCGACAGGCTGAAGTTCAAGCCAATGCTGGAGGACAACTATATCGCGCTCTCCGCCGCCGCGTCACCAAGCTCGCCAATCGACCAGCTTTTTACCGCAATAGCCGACGAAACAGCGCTGACGCGAGGAGCTGGTTCCAGCGAAGAGTCGGGCTCGGAGGCCGAAGCCGGCATGCTTCAAACCCAGTCGCAAGACGCTGCAGATATCGCCAGCGGATTGGCCCGCATCGGCATTCAAATCGCCAGCGGCAAATCGCAAAGCCGGGCCGGCACGGGGTCCGCTCGCGCGCAAAACCAGAACCCCGGGGCGAACATCGAAGCGCAATTCAGATCATTCCAGGCTTTGGTGAACGGTCCCACTGGGCGCCGCCCCATCGATGCACTGACCCAGAATTTCCGCGACATCCATCAAAGTCTGCAATTGGCGGCCGATGTCCCTTCGCAAACGGAACGCGCCAACATGAATCTGCAGCTGCAGATTTCCACGCTTCGCGCCAATGTCTCGCGGCTGCCCAAGCAACTCGCCCGAATGGTTACTGCGACCGCCGACGAGCTTGACGGCAACGTCGCAGAAACCTCGCAGACGAATTTGAACCAGTTGCTCGACCAGACGGTGACGCGCGCCTGCGAGGAGATGGTCGAGGGCCGTTATCCCTTCGCCAGCGATGGCCCGGAGGATATTGCGATGGCGGATTTCGCGAAACTGTTCGCTCCAGGCGGCCTGATGGACCGGTTCTTCGCACAGAATCTCGCATCGCTGATCGACATGACCGGCCAGGACTGGAGCTGGAAACAGGATGCGCGTTTCGGGCGTGACCTGTCGAAGTCGACCTTGAAAAGCTTCCAGCTGGCGGCGGAAATCCGCAATGCCTTCTTTCCTTCAGGTGGTTCGGTGCCGTCGGTCAGTATCACCTTTACGCCGTTTTCACTGCATGGCGATGCCGATACGGCGGTACTCGACGTCGATGGCCAGATCGTCCAAAGCAACCAGGCCGGCAACGCGCCAAGCACGGTGACCTGGCCGAGCGGCATGGCTTCCGCGTCGGCGAGCCTGAGCCTCATTCCGGAGATGCCGGGCCGTGAATCCGCGATCAAGTTCGACGGTCCGTGGGCACTGAAGCGCCTGCTGGACAAGGCCGATATCACCGGCACCGGCGGCAACACGCAAGCCCGCTTCGTGATCGGCGGACGCGATGTCGCCTATACGATCCAGGCCAGTTCGGACCAGATCCCTCTCTTCCTTCCTGCGCTTTCCGGGTTCAGCTGTCCAAAGGCGTTTTGAGATGACCTTTGAATTTTCCAATGATGACCTTGAATTTTCAAATATGGGGCGGCTGTCCATCGGCAACCGATGGGCAGACGTTTATTTCGATACTCTAACGTTCGAGCCTGTGGCAAACTGGCGCGAGCGAGCGCCTGACGGCGCGCCGCAGAGGACGCTCGAGAAGCGCTTGGTGGCAAAGTGAACAATGTCGCCCTCCCCTTTGAAAGCTTCGGCGTCAGCCACAAAGGCTGTGTCCGTGAGCTCAACGAAGACAGCTACCTGGTCGAGCCGGAAACCGGCCTGTGGGTGGTGGCCGATGGAATGGGTGGACATGATGCCGGGGAAGTCGCTTCGGCCAGCATTGTCGATCATCTGGCAACGATCGGCATTGCAAGCTCTGCACCGGATCTTCGCGCGCGCTTCGAGGACCGGCTGAGCCGGGCCAACGCCGAAATCCGCAGGATATCGCAATCCCGCGGGGTGACCATTGGCTCCACTGTCGCCGCCCTGCTGGCGATGGATGGCCGGTTTGCCTGCCTGTGGGCAGGCGACAGTCGCGTCTACCTGATCCGCAATGGCTCGATCTCGCAGATTTCGAAGGACCATACCGAAGTCCAGGAGCTTCTCGACAAGGGCATGATCAGCGCAGCCGAAGCGCTCGCCTGGCCGCGCCGCAACGTCATCACCCATGCGGTCGGTGTCAGCGATGAGATCGTCATTGATTTCCAGCAAGGCGAAATCATGCCGGGCGACATATTCGTGCTGAGCACCGACGGGCTGACAGCGCATGTCACAGACGCCGAGATCGAGGCGGCGGCGGTGTCGGCGACACCTCAGGCGGCATGTGAAAACCTGCTGCAAATGGTGCTGGCGCGCGGGGGAACGGACAATGTCACGATCGTGCTCGTCAAGATCGGAGACGGGCGCAATGGGGCCTATCCCGGTCCTTCCAGAGCGGAAGGCTGAGGCTGATGAGCGCCGACGACAAGACGCGGATATCGCCTGACGCGGCTACCACAGCCGTAGGCACGCAACTCAGCGGCATCTATGAACTGGACGAGCGGATCGCATTCGGTGGCATGGGCGAAGTCTACCGTGGCCACAACATCCAGACCGGCGACCATGTCGCCATCAAGATTGTATTGCCCGAGTTCGCCCGTGACCAGACGATCCTGTCGCTGTTCCGCAAGGAAGCGTCGATCCTCAATCATTTGTCGCACGACGCGGTCGTGCGATATCACGTCTTCACGATCGACCCCGGTATCGGACGCCCCTACCTCGCCATGGAATTCGTCGACGGCCAATCGCTGTTCGATGTCATGCGACGTGGCCCGATGCCGACGGAAGACGTGCGCAAGCTCTGCCATCGTCTGGCTTCCGGCCTGAGCGCCGTGCACCAGGCGGGAGCGATACACCGCGACCTCTCCCCGGATAACATCATCCTGCCGGGAGGCCGGGTCGATCGCGCAAAGATCATCGACTTTGGCATCGCGCGGTCGGCGACCGTCGGCGGCGAGACGCTGATCGGCGGAAAGTTCGCGGGAAAGTACAACTACGTTTCTCCAGAACAGCTCGGGCTGTACAGCGGCGATGTCAGCGAGCAATCCGACATCTACAGCCTGGGCCTGGTGCTGGCCGCTGCCCTGCGCGGGAAACCGATCGACATGAGCGGCTCCCAGTTCGAGATCATCGAAAAACGCCGAACCGTTCCGGACCTATCCGACATCGACGCCGATTTTCGTGGAATTGTCGAGGCAATGCTGCAGCCGGATCCACAGGATCGGCCGACCAGCATGGCGGATATCGCCAGGGCGACACGTGACGACACGGACGAGGAGACAAGGCCGCCAACGTCGATCACACCGCGCGACCGGACGCCGCGAACGGGGGGAACCGCCGCGCCTGGCCCCAGGCTTCCCGGCCCCAAGCTTGCCGGTCCCAAGATGGCCGGTCCCAAGCTGGCAAGTCAGCCTCCGGCGGCTGCCGGTGAGCAGCGCTTCGTTCCGCATGTCCGGCCCGCACTTCTGTCCGAGCCAAGGCCTGCGCCAGTTGCCGGTCCTGCTCGGGCGGTCTTGCCAAAGGCCCCGGCAAAGTCCGCCAGGACCCGTTCGATCGCGATCGCTGCCTTGGCGACACTGGCTGTCGCGTCGGGTGCAGGCGTTTATCTCAGCGGCGTGATGACGCCTTCCACGCCGCCCGCCGACGATACAGCGCTTTTGTCGCCAAAAATATCAAAACCGGCCGCGACGGACAGCGCTGCAAATTCGCCGGGCGACGAGCCGGCAAAGGCAGTTTTACCTGAGCAGTCACCGGCAGAAGCCAGCGCGCCGCCAGCTGAAAGCCAGGCAGGTGCGGTAGCGGATCAAAAGTTGGAGCCGGCACGGCCCGCCGAAGTCCTCTCACCATCCGCGGAAACCCCGGAGCGGTTGGCATCCGAGGAAAGCTCGGAGCCGGCGGCAGAAGAAGCGCAGCCGCCAGCTGAAAATCGGGCAGATGCCGGGGCGGATCAAAGCTTGGAGCCGACGCGGCCCGCCGAAGTCCTATCGCCAACCGAGGACATTTCAGAGCAGGCGGCAGCCGAGGCGCCATCGCCGGCTGAAAATCGGGCAGATGCCGCGGCGGATCAAAAGTTGGAGCCGACACGGCCCGCCGAAGTCCTTTCGCCAACCGAGGACCCCCCGGAACCGGTTGCGCCGCGCATCAAGGTCGCGCCAATGCCGCCGGCCGACAAGGCTTCACCCCCAGCGGTCCAGCCCGAAATGATGGAGAGCCGGAAGCCCGATCGGCCGGCCAGCCAGCACGCGCGGGCCGAAAGCCAGGCGGATGATGCGAACGCAAAACGGCAGCAGTACGAGCCGGCGCCAGGCAAACAGCCGGGCGAAGCCACTGTTGCCTTGAACGTGCCGAAACCGGACCTGGAATTGCCGCCGAAAAATGGCCTCGACCCCGCTGCGCAACGGGTCTCCTGGGTGCGGGACTTCAACGGCGGCGACTGTTTCTATGCGACGTTGACGTCGGTAACCGGGGCCGCCGTCGCCATCGAAGGATTGGGCACGGAGGTCCAGCCGTTCGAACGAATGCTGTCCGATTTCCAGGCAAGATTCCGTGTCGAACCGGACATCAGCGTCCGCCTCATTGAGCCGGCTCAATGCGAAGTCACCAACTTTCTGCGCTTTCTGGACCAGATGCCGGCTGACAAGCCGCAGCTTGTTCTCGATCGAACGACGGTGCCGAGCGGCTCGCCGATCGGTGGCTCGCTGGTGACGCATCGCGGCCTTATTTCCAGCGTGCTGCTGATCGACCACAGGGGCATGGCATTCAGCCTCGACGATCTTATCCTGGCGCAAGCGGACAAGGCGACCTTCAACATTCCGATCGATCTTGGCGCAGCCGACAAGGCGGCCGGCAAGGTCGTGCCGCAGATCATAATGGTGATCACGGGTCCACAGGATATTCAGGCTGCGGCGTTCTCCGAGCCGACACCAGCCGCGCTGCTGTTGCCCAAAATTCTCGACGAGATCGACGCCAACCGATCTGAGTTCTCCGCCACGGCAAAGTATTTTCGGCTCGGCGGGTAGCATGGACGCCGATGGACCTCCGCAGCTCGCGTTTTTCCTTCCTGACCGCTGTCCCGCCCAACAATCAGCGTGACTGGCTTCGCGGCCTGCTTGCCCTGACAGGCCGTATCAGACTTACGGTGATATTGGGCGCGACATTGCTGGCTCTCCTGTCGTCCCACGAAGTGCGCGCCGAATTCACCGTCTGCAATCAGACGCTCGACGTCGTCAATCTCGCTGTCGGCCAAAAGGTCGACAATGCGGACCAGACCGATGGCTGGTGGACCATCGGCGCAAATCAGTGCGTGAACGTCATCCGCGAGGAACTCACCAACCGCTACATCTACATCTATGCGACCGACGTTTTTGGCCATGCGACCCTGACCGGGTCGACCGAAATGTGCATCGACCGGCGGCGTTTCTCGATACGCGGCATCGATGAATGCTGGCAGCGCGGCCATATCGCCGCACGATTTCTCGAAGTCGATACGCTTGAACAAGTGCGGTGGACCTTTTTTCTGACCGGAAGCAATCCGTGACGCACAGTATCGACACAAGCTTCAGGCTGAAAAAGCAGGCGCGCGCCGCCCTGCGCAGACGCAGGCTCTGGCGCAGGCTTCTTGCCGGTCTTGCTGTGGCTGTCCTGTTGTCGATCGCTGCCGGCTTCTATCTCACCGCGGGTTATTGGTCGTTTGGCGACGAAGACGAGGAGTTGCACGCCGTCGAGGGAACCGACGATGTGCCAGCCGACGCATCTGTCTATGTGCCTGCCATCATTGATCTCGCAGGCGACCCGATGTGGATCACCCTTGCGCCCGACACCGGCGGCGCAACAAAAAGCCAAGTGATCCCGCGGCCGGCAGAACTCGATCAGGCCGGCGTTTCTCCGCAGATCGAAATTCTGTCCGACGTGATGCTTAGTGCCAGCGAAAAGTTCATGACGACGATACCGTCGACGCAAGAAGATTTCGCCTTCTTCCAGGCGCAGCGGCAGACCGCGCCGGCGCCATCCAACGAGCTGCAAAACGATGTTCAGCCCCCGCCCGTTCCAAACGAGGCTCCGATTGTTTCTGACCCGCAGGGGGGTGTCGATGATGCCGAAGCAGGGTGGGGCGAAACAATCGATTCAGGCGAGGCAGCCCTTCCCGCGTTCCAGAAAACCCAGATCGAAAACAACACAAGCGTTGCAAATGTCGTCAGTGAACATCAACGATACCAGGCTACCGAGGACATTTTCGTAAAGATCCTCAACGACCGCAGCCTGGACAGCGTTGCGCTCGATGCGCATTTCTCCGCCGAGGATGCCAGGCTGGCAGGCGAGGCCCTGAAGGCGCTTTTCAATCGGGAGAGCCTTGAGCCAGGTCATGTCGTCGCCATGCGCGGTTTCAGGCCGGCGCGCGAGACGACAACCATGTCCCTCATGCAGGTTTCGATCTACGCCAGGAACGTATTTGTCGGCACGCTGACGCGCAATGCCGCCGGTGTGTTTGTGTCTGGTGTCGACCCCTGGGTCCGCGAAGATTTGTTCAACTACTCGGGCGCACAGGCGCAAGGCACGCACAAAAGGCAATACCGGCTGCTCGACGCGATCTACTCGACAGCAGCGCGCAACAAAGTTCCAACCGGCGTGATCGGAGAAGCGATCATGTATCTGTCGCGAGGACAGGATCTGGATGCCTTCGCCAGCGAAGACCAGCGTCTGGTCCTGATCTATTCGCAAAAGCCACGTGGCAAGGAAGAGACGGCCGGACGGGTGCTGTATGTCGGCGTCCAGGGTAGCGAGAAAAGCCTTGACTGTTTCGTGTTCCAGCAGGCCGACGGCCAGTTTGCATGCGTCAGCGGCGACGATCAGGTTCGCTCGCTGACAGTGGCCAGCGGCATGGTCACCCCGGTCAACGGGGTCATGACCTCGACTTTCGGCCCACGCAAGCACCCAATCCTCGGAACCGTTCGTATCCACAAGGGCGTCGATTGGGCGGCGCCCCTGGGCACGCCGATAGCCGCCGCCTTCGACGGCGAAATCGTCTTTCAGGGCGATGGAAGCGGGTACGGCAATTTGGTGAAGATTTCGCACGGGGACGGCAGCGAGACGCGCTATGCGCATATGCAGAAATTCGCGGACAAGGGCGGTGTCGGCGCGAAGGTGAAGGCAGGCGATATCATTGGCTATATCGGCACCACCGGTCTTTCGACCGGGCCGCACCTGCATTTCGAACTCTATCGCAATGGGCAGGCGATCGATCCGCTGGGCACGGTTACGGCAATCGCGACGGACGCTTCCGCTGTCGAAACGCTGACCGAGCGTATCGTTCAAGTCGAAAGCGGCGGCAAGGCCCGCGCCAAGAACCCGCTTTCTTCGGCGACCGGCGCCGGTCAGTTCATAACCAAGACGTGGATCCGGATGATGAACACCTACCGCCCGGAACTGGCACGGACACTGTCAACCGCCGACCTGCTCGCTCTGCGTTTTGACGCCACCATCTCGCGCGAGATGGTCAGCAATCTGGCGCGCGAAGGCGAAGCCTATCTTCGGGCACGCGGCCACCAGATCACAGCCGGCCGGCTTTATCTCTGTCATTTCCTGGGAATGGAAGGAGCCCATCAAGTGTTGTCGTCGCCGGGCTCGGCGCAATTGAGCGCCGTGCTCGGATCGGGCGTCATTCAAGCCAACCCGTTTCTCACCGGCAAGTCCGCCAGCTATGTCGTGAGCTGGGCCGAAAGGAAAATGGGGCGGAAGCTGAGCCCGGCGATGGTTGAAGTGAGCCAACAGACAACGACAACGACGGAAGTCCGGCAGACATCGCCCGAGTTCGAAAAATACAAGCAGGCGATCACGGCTATGGTGAGTTCCGTTCAGAATGCGCTGTGAGCCAGCTCTTGCCTTCTCCCCTTGTGGGGCCCGAAGGGCGGGCGAGGCCCGTGACTCGCCCCGGGCGGTGGATTGGCGCGCAGCGCCAAGACGGTTGAGGGGTGTTGGCCGGAGTGCTGTCGGTGCCAAGCTGGAACACCCATCATCCGACCGCTTCGCGGCCATCTTCTCCCACAAGGGAGAAGGGGGAGCCAAATCGCTTACGTCGGCGACCGGAGTTTGCAACCGCAGCGGTGAGCGCTCTTGCCTTCTCCCCTTGTGGGAGAAGGTGGATTGGCGCGCAGCGCCAAGACGGAAGAGGGGTGTTGCCCGGAGTGCTGTCGGTGCCAAGCTGGAACACCCCTCATCCGGCCGCTTCGCGGCCACCTTCTCCCACAAGGGGAGAAGGGGGAGCCAAATCGCTTTGGCTGCAAAATGCTCCAGCGCACCTGCTCCAGCTACTCGGTCCGTATCCGCATTTCCACCCGGCGGTTTACCGGATCGAACGGATTGGGGTTGCGCGGACTGGCTTCGCCCAGGCCTGTCGCTTTGATGCGAGCAGGATCGATGCCGTTGGAGGTGAGGAAGGTCGTTACCGATCTGGCCCTGCGTTCCGACAGCCCCTCGTTGTAGCGCTCCGAGCCGGTTGCATCTGTGTGACCCTCGACAACGAAGTTCAGAGTGCTCAGTCGGCTGTCCTTCAGTGCCTTGGCGAACTCGTCCAGTTCCGCACGCGCAGTCGCATCGAGTTCCGCGGAATCAAGGCCGAAATTGATCAGCATGTCGAGGCTGGTTTTTTCGGCAGGCGCTGCCTTGCTCTTGCTGTTGCACTCTTCTTCGGTGCCCACGCAAATTCCACGCGGCGGGCCGAGCTCGCTCGCCGCGTCAAAAAACTTCACGATGTCTTCTGATTTCTGAAGTGGATCAGCAAAAGCGTGGGTCGAATAAAACGCGACCGTAAACACGAAGGCTAAACTGCCCAACCGCATAACGGTTACTCCTGTCTTGAGCATCGATTTCATCGACTGCGGACAATACCAAATTGCGAAGCGGTTGTCTGTCAATAAACGTCAAGCATACGAGTGGTGGAGGGCAGTTGCATCTTGCCGGGGACTGGAGACTTGACCCGCCCCGCCCAGGGCTTCAGTGTCGATTGTTCCCTGGGGAGAGCGTGGCGCCATGGCCAATGAGCTTCGATTCAAAACGGCACGGGATCTTTTCATGGCCTGCCCTGCTGTTTCCATGGACATGGTGGCACTCCCCACCGAACAGCCTTCAATCGAATTTTGCCGCGCCCTGCTGGCCGGGCGGGTGCCAGAGGAGGCGATTACGTTCTGTGCCTATCTGCTTCCCGAGCGGGCTGCGGTGTGGTGGGCACATGAATGCCTGAGCCACCTCATCGTTCTGCTCGACAGCAGGGATCAGGAATTGCTCGCGGTTGTTCGTGACTGGGTCAGCGAACCGGAGAGCCCTCACCATCGCCCGGAAGTGGACAAGGCTGCGGCAATGCCGCCAACAACGCCGGCCGCCTGGATTGCCCTGGCTGCAGGACGGCATGGCAACGGTTCAGCCATGGAGGCGCCAGCACTATCGGCCTTGCCGCCAGCCGCCCGCGCGGTGAGTGCGGGGGTTCTGGCCGGACTGGCACGCGTTGCGCTCGAGGACCGCTTTTCAGTTCTTACCGCGTTTGTCGAAATGGGCATCCAGTTGGCAGAGACAGAGGCGCTGCGCCAATCAGCGGATGCGAATTAGACCGTGGCCCGGATCCTCGAGCGGGATACGTTCAAATTGAACTGAGCATCCGGCTCTATCTCTTTGATTCGCATTCCTGCGACGCCAAGTGATTCCACTTGGCTGCAGAATTCTCTGAATTAGTTGCCTGGCTAACCTGCAGCCGCCATTCACCGTTATCCCCAGCCGCCGCCGCCTCCGCCGCCGCTCCCGCCGCTCCCGCCAGTTC